>NC_018027.1:3722482-4032688 GCF_000266905.1 Mycolicibacterium chubuense NBB4
CGACAACGCCATCCGGCGTGCCATCTCCAGCCGCACGCCCGTGACGGCCGTGTCGACAGGAGCTTCCTGCGCGCCGGTGGCCGACGCGGCCGCCAGTACGTCGGCCCGGGTGACGATTCCGTCCGGTCCCGATCCGGGTGCGAGGTGCGCCAGGTCCACGTCCAGTTCGGCCGCCAGCTTGCGCACGGGCGGTATGGCCCGGGCCCGCCGCCTGCTGCCGTCCATCGTGTCGTCGGTGCCGTACCCGACCAGCACCGGCGTGCGTACGGCAGCGGCCTCGGTCTCGATCCGCACCAGGACCGCACCGACCGCGAGCGTCTGCCCCTCGGCGCCGCCGAGCTCGGTGACCCGGCCGGCGAACGGACTGGGGATCTCTACCGCGGCCTTGTTGGTCTCGACGGTGCACAGCGTCTGGTTCAAGGCGACCTCGTCTCCGATCGCGACCTGCCAGCTCGTGATGGTGGCGTCCTCGAGGCCCTCGCCGAGGTCGGGAACCAGGAACTCCCGCACGGCGCTCACGGCCGGCTCATCGCTTTCTCGACGCAATCGAGCAATCGGTCGACGCCGGGCAGCCACAGCTTCTCCAGACGCGCGGGCGGGTAGGGCGTGTCGAACCCGGTGGCGCGCAGGACCGGTGACTCGAGGTCGTAGAAACACTCTTCCTGGATACGGGCCGCGAGCTCGGCCCCGAAGCCCAGCGTGCGGGGGCCCTCGTGCATCACCACAGCCCGGCCGGTCTTGACGACCGAGTCGGCGACGGTGCCGAAATCCAGCGGATTGAGCGACCGCAGATCGATGACTTCCATACGAGCCGAGGACAGTTCTGCCGCGTTGAGCGCGGTGGCGACCAGCGGGCCGTAGGTGATCACCGTGACGTCCTCGCCGGGCCGGCGGACCACCGCGCGCCCGATCGGCGCGCCAGGCCTGTCGAAGTCGACGACCTCCTTGGCCCAGTACCGGCGCTTGGGTTCGAGATAGATCACCGGATCGCGGCTTTCGATCGCGTGCCGCAGAAGCCAGTACGCATCGGTGGGTGTCGACGGGGTGACCACCTTGAGCCCCGCCGTGTGCAACCAGTAGGTCTCCGTCGACTCCGAGTGGTGCTCCACCGCGCCGATGCCACCGAACGACGGAATCCGCACGGTCACCGGCATGTCGACGTCGCCGCGCGTGCGCATCCGATACTTCGCCAGGTGGCTGATTATCTGGTCGAACGCCGGCGCGGCGAAGCCGTCGAATTGGATCTCCGGCACCGGCACGAAGCCGCGGACCGCCATCCCGATCGCGATGCCGATGATGGCCGACTCCGCCAACGGTGTGTCGAAACACCGTGTATCACCGAAGCTTTCGGCCAGCCCGTCGGTGACCCGGAAGACCCCGCCGAGCGTGGCGACGTCCTCCCCGAAGACCAGTACCCGGTCGTCGGCGCTCATGGCGTCGTGCAGTGCGCGGTTGATGGCGTGGGCCATGGTCGAGGGCGTGGCGGGCGGCTCGGGGACCTCGTCGTCGAAACCGAAGGGCCGCTCGATCAACTGAGTCATCTTGCTCCTCGCGTGCGCAGTGTCATATCGCTCCTCGCGTGCGCAGTGTCATCTCACGCCTCCCGCGCCAGCTCGGTCGCCAACTCGTCGCGTTGCCGGACGAGTTCGGGGGTGATGTCGTGGTAGACGGTGTCGAACACCTCCGCGATGTCGATGTCGGGCGCGTTGACCATGGCGTCGCGCAACTCGGCGCGCAGCCGCTGCGAGCGGTGCGTGACACGCTCTTCGAGGCGCTCGGTCCACACTCCGGCCGTCTCGAGGTACGTGCGGTACCGGGTGAGGGGATCCCGTGTCCGCCAGAGCTCCACCTCGTCGTCGGACCGATAGCGCGACGGGTCGTCGGACGTGGTGTGCGGGCCCATCCGGTAGGTCACGGCCTCGATCAACGTCGGGCCGCCGCCCTCGCGGGCCCGCGTGGCCGCCTCGGACATGACCGCGAAGCACGCGAGCACGTCGTTGCCGTCGACCCGGACGCCGGGAATCCCGTATCCGGCGGCGCGGTTCGCGATCGCCGGACCGCCCACCTGGCGCGAGACCGGAACCGAGATGGCCCAGTGGTTGTTCTGCACGAAGAAGATGCACGGCGCCCGGTACACCGACGCGAGATTGAGCGCCTCGTGCACATCACCCTCACTGGTGGCGCCGTCACCGAGGAACGCGACGGTGACCGAGTCCTCCCCCAGCCGTTGCGCGGCCATCGCCGCGCCCACCGCGTGCAGCCCCTGCGTGCCGATGGGGATCGCCAGCGGAGCACAGCACTTCTCGGTGAAGCCCAGCCCACCGTGCCAGCGGCCTCTCCACACCGCCCCGATGTTCGCCGGCGGGATCCCGCGCAGCAGGAAGGCGCCGAGTTCGCGGTACTGGGGAAACAACCAGTCCGTCTTTCGCAGGCACGCCGCGGCGCCGATCTGTGCGGCCTCCTGGCCCCGGCACGACGCGTACAGCGCCAATTCGCCCTGCCGTTGCAGGTTGACGAACTCGCCGTCGAGGTCGCGTGTGAGGACCATCAGCTCGTAGAGCCAGCTCAAAGTCTCGGGCGGAAGGTTCCGGCTGTAGTCCTCGCGGAAAGTGGGCACGCCGTCGGGCGCAATGACTTGAACAGCCTCGATAGGCCCGGCCATACCGCCTCCTAGGGTCACTGACGGCGGATCGCGCCGTCAGGCGACTGAGGTGCTCAGCACGGAGGCGGTCAGTGCAGACCTCTGGTGGGAGGCCTGTCCGTCAGCTGCCGGGGTGTGGCGCCAACGCGACGATGCGCTCTGCCCGCCGCAGTACTGGGGCATCCACCATTATGCCCTCGAAGGCGAACACACCCCGTTCTGTTTGCGCCGTGTCGAGGACGCGGCGGGCCCAGTCGACCTGCTCGTCGGTCGGGGCGTACGCGGCCCGGATCACCGCCACCTGTGTCGGATGGATCGCGACCTTGGCGTCGAAGCCGACGGCGACGGCGTCGTCACCCTCGGCCCGCAGCCCGTCGAGGTCTTTGATGTCGAGATACACCGAATCCAGCGCCAGCCGGCCGTAGGCCTTGGCAGCGAGCAGGCTCTGCGACCGCACGTGCCGGGCGACGTCGCGATACGTGCCGTCCGGCCACCGGTTGTTCGTTCCGCCGGTGACCGCGAACAGGTCTTCGGCGCCCCACATCACCGCGTAGGCGTTCTCAACCCGCGCGGTCTCGGTGACCGCGAGCGCGCCCAGCGGGGTCTCGACGAGCACGACGACGTGGCGGGGCGCCAGTGATGCGACCTGCTCGGCGGTCTCGGTCTTGGCGAGCATGACCGTGGTGTAGTCGGTGGCGGCGAGCGCCTCGACGTCTGCGGCGTGGTCGGGCGTGCCGACCGGATTGACCCGCACGACGGTGCGCGCGGGATCCAGCGGCGTCTCGATCAACGCCGTGCGCGCAGCCTCGCGGTCCTTGGCGGCCACCCCGTCCTCGAGGTCGAGGATCACGACATCGGCTGCCGCAGCGGCCTTCGCGAAGCGCTCCGGACGATCTGCCGGGCAGAACAGCCAACCGGGGCCGTTGTTGCCCAGCATCACACCTCACCCTCGGGACGCTTGCGCACCATGGTCTTTCGCGACGCGACGGCCACGATGTCGCCGTGCTGGTTGCGGCCCGTGTGCGCGAACGTCACGATGCCCTCACCGGGCCGGCTCTTGGACTCGCGCTTATCGAGGACCTCGGTCTCCGCGTAGAGAGTGTCGCCGTGGAACAGCGGCTTCGGGAACGCCACCTCGCCGAAACCGAGGTTGCCCACGATCGTGCCCTGTGTCAGCTGCGCGACGGACAGGCCCACCAGTGTCGACAGTGTGAACATCGAGTTGACCAGCCGCTGATGGAAGGGCGGCAACGCATCCGAGAACGCCGCGTCCAGGTGCAGCGCCTGGGTGTTCATCGTCAGCGTGGTGAACAAGACGTTGTCGGCTTCGGTGATGGTGCGACCGGGCCTGTGCTGGTACAGCACGCCGGCCTCGAACTCCTCGAACCACAGCCCGCGCTGAACCACCACTTTCCGGTCGGTCCTCCCACTCACTTCTGCCCGATCGTTCGCTCCGCTCACAGGCCGAGCTCCCGCCCGATCAGCATCAGCTGCACTTCGGTGGTGCCCTCGCCGATTTCGAGGATCTTGCTGTCGCGGTAGTGCCGCGCGACCGGGTACTCGTTCATGAAGCCGTAGCCACCGAAGATCTGCGTGGCGTCGCGGGCGTTGTCCATCGCAGCCTCGCTGGCCACCAGCTTGGCGACCGCAGCGGCCTTCTTGAACGGCTTGCCCGACAACATCAACGCCGCCGCGTCGTAATACGCCGCGCGTGCGGTGTGTGCGCGCGCCTCCATGCGGGCGATCTTGAAGGCGATCGCCTGGTTGGTGCCGATCGCGCGCCCGAACGCCTCACGCTCCTTGGCGTACCGCACGCTCTCGTCCACGCAGCCCTGGGCCGCCCCGACCGACAGCGCAGCGATCGCGATGCGCCCCTCGTCGAGGATGCGGAGGAAGTTGGCGTAACCGCGGCCGCGTTCGCCGAGCAGGTTCTCCTGCGGCACGCGCACGTCGTCGAAACTCAGCGGATGGGTGTCCGATGCGTTCCAGCCCACCTTGTTGTAGGCCGGCTCGGCCGTGAAACCCGGTGTGGGCACGGGTACCAGGATCGACGAGATCTCTTTCTTACCGTTGTTCTCGCCGGTGACCGCCGTGACCGTCACCAACTTCGTGATGTCGGTGCCGGAGTTCGTGATGAACTGCTTGCTGCCGTTGATGACCCACGTCGACCCATCCAGCTTCGCCGTCGTCTTGGTTGCCCCGGCGTCGCTGCCGCCGCCCGCCTCGGTGAGGCCGAACGCGCCGAGTGCCTTGCCGGAAGCCAGCAGCGGCAACCACTCCTGCTTCTGGTCCTCGGTGCCGAACCGGTACACCGGCATGGCGCCGAGCGACACCCCGGCCTCCAGCGTGATCGCCACGCTCTGGTCCACCTTGCCCAGCTCTTCGAGTGCGAGGCACAGCGCGAAGTAGTCGCCGCCCATGCCGCCGTACTCCTCGGGGAACGGCAGACCGAACAGACCCATGTCGGCCATGCCGGCGACCACCTCGTAGGGGAACGAGTGTTCCTCGTCGTGTTTGGCCGCCACCGGCGCCACCACACTGCGGGCGAAGTCGCGCACCGTCTTGGCCAGCTGCTCGTAGTGGTCGGGCAGCGTGCCGGTCGCCAGAAAGTCAGTCATGATTCGGTTCCTTGCTTGCCGTGATCCGGGCCAGCACCTGGCCCACCTTCACCTGATCGCCTACGGCGACCAGGAGTTCGGCCACACCGTCGACCGGCGCGGCCAGCGCATGTTCCATCTTCATCGCCTCGACGGTGACGACGACGTCCCCGGACGTCACCGTCCCGCCATCGTCGATGCCCACCGCCACCACCGCGCCCGGCATGGGGCTGGTCAGTTCGGCGTCACCGGCGTGCGCATCGTCGGGGCGCACGGGTGCCTCGCGGACCTCCTCGACCACCGCGACGCGGCCGGCACCCGCCAGCCAGATCTGCCCGTCGGAGGCGGCCACCAGGTACTCGGTGCGCAGGCCGTCGAGCGTGACCGCCAGCCGTTCGCCCTCCAAAGACGCGCTCAGGGCGTGGGATTGGCCGTCCTCGACGGTGGCGGTGGCATGCTGCGGCGAGCCGGTCAGCCAGACGTGGTCGATACGCTCGCCCGCCCGCAACCGGATCGCCGTCGCGGCGCGGCCCGCGATCCGCCAGCTCGACGGCAGCTCCCACGGGCTGCGCGGCGCGGTCGGCCAGGACTGCAGCCAGCGGTAGGCCGCGGCCGCGATCAGCACGTCGTCGCCGGCCGGCGCGGGAGCGAAATCCGGTGTGCGGCGGTCGAGCAGGCCGGTGTCGAGCCGCCCCGCCGCCACATCGGCGTCGGCGAGCAGGAAGCGCAGGAACTCGACGTTGGTGGTCAGCCCCAGCACCGCGGTGTCGGCCAGCGCGGCGTCGAGCGCTCGCAGCGCCGCCGGCCGGTCCGCGGCGTGCGCGATGACCTTCGCCAGCATGGGGTCGTAGTCGCTGCCGACGACGGTGCCGCGGGCCAGCCCGGAGTCGACCCGCAGGCCCGGCCCGTGGGGTTCCCGCAGCGCGAGGACGTCCCCGCCGGTGGGCAGGAAGCCGCGGGCGGGGTCCTCGGCGTACACCCGCGCCTCGACGGCGTGGCCGCGCAGCACGATGTCGTCCTGGCTGACCGTCAGTTTCTCGCCTGCGGCGATGCGCAGCTGCAATTCGACGAGGTCGTATCCGGTCACCATCTCGGTGACCGGATGCTCCACCTGCAGGCGGGTGTTCATCTCCATGAAGAAGAATTCGTCGGGCCGGTCGGCGGACACGATGAATTCCACGGTGCCCGCACCGGTGTAGTCGACACTACGCGCGGTGTCACAGGCGGCAGCGCCGATGCGGGCGCGGGTCTGCTGGTCGAGGAGCGGCGACGGAGCCTCCTCGATCACCTTCTGGTGTCTGCGTTGCAGACTACATTCGCGTTCGCCGAAGTGCACCACGTTGCCGTGGGTGTCGGCGACGACCTGCACCTCGATGTGGCGGGGGTTGAGCACGAATCTCTCGAGGAACAGCGTGTCGTCGCCGAACGCCGACGCCGCCTCCCGACGCGCGCTGGCCAGTGCGGCAGGCAATTCACCGGCGTCGTGCACGACGCGCATGCCCTTACCGCCACCGCCGGCCGACGGCTTGACCAGGACCGGGAATCCGACATCGGGCGCACCGGCGATCAGGTCGTCGTCGGTCAGGCCGGGGCGGGAAATGCCGGGAACGACAGGCACTCCGAACGCCGACACCGCGGCCTTGGCCGAGATCTTGTCGCCCATGGTGCGGATAGCCGGCACCGGCGGGCCGATGAACACCACGCCCGCGGCGGCCAGCGCCTCGGCGAACTGCGCGTTCTCGGAAAGGAATCCGTATCCCGGATGCACCGCCTGAGCGCCCGTGCGCTCGATTGCGTCCAGCAGCGCCTCGATCGACAGGTAACTCTGCCGGGCGGGCGCCGGGCCGATGCGCACGGCGGCGTCGGCTTCGGTCACGTGCCGGGCTCCGGCGTCGGCGTCGCTGAACACCGCCACCGAGCGGATTCCCATGGCGCGCAACGTGCGGATGACGCGAACCGCGATCTCGCCGCGGTTGGCGACCAGAACGGTGTCGAAGTGGCTCACACCCATCACATCCTGAACACGCCGTAGGACACCGGCTCCAGGGGCGCCTGACCGGCAACGGAAAGGGCCAATCCGACAACGGTTCTGGTGTCGGCCGGGTCGATGACGCCGTCATCCCACAGGCGCGCCGTCGAGTAATAGGGGTTGCCCTGATGTTCGTACTGCGCGCGGATCGGCGCCTTGAACGCCTCCTCCTCGTCCGGGCTCATGTCGCCGCGGACGGTGGCCAGCACCGAGGCGGCCTGCTCGCCGCCCATCACCGAGATCCGGGCGTTCGGCCACATCCACAGGAATCGGGGCGAATACGCCCGCCCGCACATCGAGTAGTTGCCCGCACCGTAGGAGCCGCCGATCACGACGGTGAACTTCGGCACCCGCGCACAGGCCACCGCCGTCACCATCTTCGCGCCGTGCTTGGCGATGCCCCCGGCCTCGTAATCGCGGCCGACCATGAAGCCGGAGATGTTCTGCAGGAACAACAATGGGGTCACGCGCTTGTCGCAGAGCTCGATGAAGTGCGCCCCTTTCACGGCCGACTCCCCGAACAGCACGCCATTGTTGGCGACGATGCCGACGGGGTGGCCGTGGATGCGCGCGAAGCCGGTCACCAGCGTGGTGCCGTAGGACGCTTTGAACTCGGTGAACTCCCCGCCGTCGACGATGCGGTGGATCACCTCGTGCACGTCGTAGGGCACCCGCGGGTCGGTGGGTACGACGTCGTAGAGCTCGGTCTGGTCGGCGACGGGCTCGACCGCCGGCGCCACCTCCCACGGTGCGTCGGCCTTCGGGCCGAGGGTCGCGACGATGTCGCGCACGATGCGCAGCGCGTCGCGGTCGTCGTGGGCGAGGTGGTCGGTCACGCCGGACACCTTGGAGTGCAGATCGCCTCCCCCGAGTTCCTCGGCGGTGACGACCTCGCCGGTGGCGGCCTTCACCAGCGGCGGGCCGCCGAGGAAGATCGTGCCCTGGTTGCGCACGATGATCGCTTCGTCGCTCATCGCCGGGACATAGGCGCCGCCGGCGGTGCACGAGCCGAGCACCGCCGCGATCTGCGCAATTCCCTTGGCGCTCATGGTCGCCTGGTTGTAGAAGATGCGCCCGAAGTGCTCCCGGTCGGGGAAGACCTCGTCCTGGCGGGGCAGGAACGCTCCCCCGGAGTCGACGAGGTAAATGCACGGCAGCCGGTTCTCCGAGGCGATCTCCTGGGCACGGAGGTGCTTCTTGACGGTGACCGGGTAGTAGGTGCCGCCCTTCACCGTCGCGTCGTTGGCGACGATCATGCACTCGCGCCCCGACACCCGCCCGATACCGGCGATCATTCCAGCGCCGGGGCATTCGTCGTCGTACATGCCGTCCGCGGCCAGCGCCGCCAGTTCCAGGAACGGGCTGCCGGGATCGAGGAGGCCGTCGACGCGGTCGCGGGGCAGCAGTTTGCCGCGGCTGACGTGTCGCTCCCGGGCGCGTTGCGAGCCTCCCAGCGCCGCGGCGGCCAGTTTGGCACGCAACTTCTCGACCAGCACGACGTGATCGTCGCGATGAGATGTCCGCGCTGCCATCGCCGGAAACCGCCTCGTCGGAGTGAGTTAATGGTGACTAACCGGTGGTATGTTAATCATCATTAACTGTCCATGTCCACCCCTGCCCGGGAGGTTGCGCCATGACCACGGCGGATGCGGCGTCTCGGCGAAGCAGAGCGAAGTCCGATCGGCGCGAGCAGTTGATCGCGGCCGCCGAGAAGTTGATGGCCGAGCACGGTTACCTGGCGGTGCGGCTCGAGGACATCGGGGCGGCCGCGGGCGTCAGCGGGCCGGCCATCTACCGCCACTTCCCGAACAAGGAAGCGCTGCTGGCCGAACTGCTGGTCGGTATCAGCGCCAGGCTGCTCGCGGGGGCGTCGGACGTGGTGGCCCGCACCGATGACGCCGACGCGGCGCTCGAAGGACTGATCGACTTCCACCTCGACTTCGCGTTCGGCGAGTCGGATCTGATCCGTATCCAGGATCGCGATCTGGGCAGCCTGCCACCCGCCGCCAAGCGTCAGGTCCGGCGCGCGCAGCGGCAGTATGTCGAGATCTGGGTGGACGTGCTGCGCCGCCGCGACCCGGCACTGTCGGAAGCGGCGGCGCGCCTGATGGCGCACGCGACGTTCGGGTTGCTCAATTCGACGTCACACAGTGTGAAGCCGGGGAGCACGAAAGCGGCCGAGGCCAGCGCGCGAACCGTCTTGAGAACGATGACGGTCGCCGCGCTGACCTCGGCCGGCTGACGGTTTATGAAGCGCTAATACCAGACTTTCCTGCCACCGACCGGACGGCCGATGGAACCCAGCACCCAGAACACCGCGCCGATGACGAGCAGGACGACGCCGATGTAGGTGAGGATCGAAATGCCGAAAATGAGACCCAGGATCAGCAGGATCGCACCGAGGACGATCATGGCCACTCCATTCCTTCGTTAATTACAGCCAGCGGTTACTGACTGGGTTGCGGGACATTGCAATTCGAGACCTTCGGATTGACTCCCGCATAGTTCAGCGGACCTGCGACCACGGTCAGTGCGATGCTTCCGGCGGTGGCGCAGTTGGCGTCGCCACCCTTGAAGTAGTCGCGCTGATAGGCGGCAAACACGCCGATCAACAACCAGACGAGCACAATGACGCCGAGAATCCCTCGCATGCCGTGCCTCCATTCGTCTACGCCCCTGAGTGGCGCGCAGCAGAGTTTTACCCGGCGGATAATTAGGTCAAACCCGTCAAGATCAACTTTCTTCTCCGGGACCGAAGGCAGCCGTGAGCCACGTGGTCATCGCCTTGAGCAGCACCGCGCGGTTCTCCCGCTTGTCGATCTCGTGGCCGTCGTCGTCGAACAGCAGGAGCTCGGTGTGGCGGCCGAGTTCGCTGAGGGCCTCGTACATCTGCTGCGACTCGCTCGGCGGCACGTTGGTGTCGTTGAGCCCGTGCACCAAGAGCAGTGGCGCGGTGATCGCCTCGGCGCGCGGCAGCGGCGAGAGCTCTTCGAGGAGGTCGCGGTCACTGATCGGGTGACCGTACTTCGGATAGGCGGCCGCCGCGATCCACTGCTCGGTGGTGCGGTACCAGGTGTTCAGATCGCTCATGCCGCAGATGCTGATACCGGCCGCGAATTGGTCCGGATGGAAGGCCAGGGCGGCCTGGGTGAGGTAGCCGCCGTAGGACCACCCACAGCAGGCCACGCATCCTGCGGGGGCGTGGCCGTTGTCGACGACAAAGCGCACCGCGTCGGCGACGTCGTCGATCGCGGCGAAACGCCGCTCCCGGTCGTCGGCGTGCATGAACGATCGGCCGAAGCCGCCGGACCCGCGGACGTTGGGCAGGAAGACGCAGATGCCGGCGTCGAGCAGACCGGGGAAGAACTCGTTGTACCCGGGACGGCCCTGGCCTTCGGGTCCGCCGTGCAGGAACAGCATCGCCCCGATGGTCTTCACCCCGGCCGGCGGCTGGAACAGCCATCCGGTGAACGTGAGCCCGTCGCGGGCGGTGACCGTCTCCAGGGTGGGCTCCGCGGAGGTCGGCCCGCTGCTCGGTTCGCGGTCGACGAGTTGCCACTCCCGGGTGCGGGGGTCCACCAGTTCCACCGTCGGCGGCCGCGACGGTGCCTCGACCGTCACGGCCAGCATCGTCCCGCCGGCACTGATGCTCAACTCGCCGGCGACCATGCCCGGCAGCGGAATCGGATCGTGCAGCGTGTTGTCGGCGTACTCGAGCACCTGTAATTCGCTGGCGCCGTGCATGTTCCACAGGATCGCGATGGTCGACAGGTCGTCGCTGACGGTGAACTCGTCGATCTCGTAGCCCGGCCGCTCGGCGAGCACGTGGTAGGCCACCCCGTCCGCGGTCACCGTCACCTCGAGCAGGCGGGCGTGCTCCGCTCCGTTCTCACTGCGGATCAGCGCCCGCACATAACCGTCGGTGCTGTTGAGTCCGTACTCCCGCGCCGGCTGGTACAGCTGGGTGATCTCTCCTTCGGCCCCGGACCGCAGCCGCCGCGGGGTGTGATCGTCGAGGATGATGCCGGTGTCGGTGGTCGAACCGGGGTCGTAGGGCAGCAGCGCGGTTTCGGTGAGTCCGCGCAACATGATGAGGTCGCGGTAGCCGCGCGGTCCCACCCGCACCAGGGACGCGCCCGCCCAGGCGTCCACCAGCCGCCCCCCGGATCGGCGGTCGAGCACCGTCGTGGTCCCGTCGGCCGGGTCGATCAGACACGAGCTGCCCACGTTGTCTTCACCGGTCAGGATCGCCGCCACCAAAGTGCCGTCCCAGCTGATCAATTCGGCGGTGCCCTCGACCCCGGAGGGCCAGTGGTCGATCCTGCGGGCATCCCGGTCGTCGGGATCGGTTGTGACGACCCAGATCTGAGTACGGCTGCCGCCCTCGGGGGCGACCTCGCAGGCCAGCCAGTGGCCGTCGGCGGAATGCAGGACGCGGGTGACCGGTCCTTCGACGGGCAACTCGACGTCGCGCGACGAACTCGCGCGCCACCCCCGCAGGAAGCGCTGAACCGCGCGCGGGTACCCACCGTCGTCGACGAGATGGGCGAAGGCGGTGGCGTCGGGCGACATCGACGCTCCGTAGACCCGGCGAACCTGCTGTGCCACGGTGCTCGATTGTGCACGGTCGCTGCGGCGCGTGTGGCTGCGCCCGGCCCGGGCGCACTGAGCAGCTGCACAGGTACCCTGCAGCCATGAGGTGGGTATGACGGATCCCTACGACCGGCGTCGCGACGAGCCGACCCAGGCGTACGGCACCGGCCACCCCGGATACAACGATCCGGCGTATGCGAGCCAGACGCCTTACGGTTCGCCGTACCAGCCGCCGCAGCACACCGAACGCCTCACCTCCTACTCCCCTTACGGTTACGACCCGTATGCCACGGGCCAGTATCAACCGGGATACGGCTCGGAGCCACCGCCGCCGGAGGGCCCGAAGTCACCGCGGTGGCTGTGGGTGGTCGCCGGGATCGCCGTGGTCACCGTCGTCGGCCTGGTGATCGCGCTCGTGATCGTCAACAGCTCCCGGCAGCAGACCGTGGTGGCTCCGCTGCCGTCGCTGCCCGAACCCAGCGTCACCACCCCCAGTCGGGCGCCCACCACCACGTCCCGCATCCCGAGCACTCCGGTGCTGCCGTTGCCGACACTGCCGTCCGCGCCCTCCACCACGGCCCCGACGGGCACCGCGAGGCCGGGCGCCACGGACACCGTGGTCTACACCGTCGCCGGTGCGGGCCGGGTCATCAACATCACCTACGTCGACACGGGCGGGCTGCTGCAGACCGAGTTCAACGTCATGCTGCCGTGGAGCCGCGAGGTCTCCCTGCCGGCGCCCGGCCAGAGTTCGGCCAGCGTCAGCATCATCAACGTCGGCCGGCGGGTCACGTGTTCGATCACGGTCAACGGAGTCCAGATCGAGGAGCACACGGGCGCGGGCCTGACCGTCTGCGCGGCACCCCGCTAATCGAGGCGGTGCGGCGCGCGCACGGCCAGCATCCCGAGCAACCCGGCGAGCAGCACCACGAGCAGACCTCCCAGGCCGGCGCGCGCGCTGTCGAAGAGGTCGATGAACAACGAGAACAGCCACGGCGCCAGGAAGGTGGCCGCGCGCCCCGCCGTCGTGTACAGCCCGAACGCGATGCTCTCCTTGCCGTGTGCCGCCATCCGCATCATCAGCGTGCGCGCCGACGACAGCGTGGGGCCGATGAACGCGCAGAGCGCAAGCCCGCACAGCCAGAACATCAACACCCCTGACGACGCCAGCAGGACCAAGCCGATCGCGCTCATCGCGGCCAGCGACGCGACGATGACCCGCTTGGAGCCGATCCGGTCGTCGACCCGCCCGCCCACGACCGCACCGAGGGCGGCGACCACGCACGCGGCGACCCCGAACAGCAGCACGTCGGCCTGCGACACCCCGTAGACGGTCACCCCCAGCACCGCGCCGAACGTGAACACCCCGGTGAGGCCGTCCCGGAACACGGCGCTGGCCGCGAGGTAGTACAGGACGTTGCGGTCGGTGCGCCACAACTCTCGCACCTCTGCGGCGAGCCGGCGGTAGCCGCCGAGGACGCTGACGCGCGCGCCGGCGGCCGCCGGGCCGGACCGCGCCGTGACCAGCAACGGCAGCGCGGACAGAGCGAACCACCCCGCGATCAGCAGCATCGCCGCGCGCACGTTCGCGCCGTCGGCGGCGGGCAGGTGCAGCAGGCCGCGGGTGTCACCGGCGCCGGAGACGAAGCCCAGGTACACCACCAGCAACGCCAACACACTGCCGACATAGCCCGACGCAAGACCCATGCCCGAGATCCAGCCGGCGTTCTCGCGGGTGGACAGGCCGCGCAGCATCGCGTTGTACGGCACGGTGGCCAGCTCGCTGCAGGCCGCCGCGCATGCGAGCAGGACCAGGCCCGGCCACAGGTAGCGGTGGTCGTCCCGGATGGCGCTCATCGAGGCGGTCAGGATCACCACCAGACCCGTCAAGACGGTCAGCGCCCGGCGCCGTCGATCGGGGGCCTCGACCCACACACCGGTCAGCGGCGCCGTCAGCGCGACGACGAGCCCGGCCAGCGCCAGTGCACGCCCCAGCCAGCTCGCCGGGCTGGTGTCACCCGGCAGATCGGAACCGACCGTCTGGGTGAGGTAGACGGAGAACACGAACGTCACGACGATCGCGTTGACGGCCGTGGCGCCGAAATCCCACAGTGCCCAGGCCCCAACGCGAGCCCGCGTCGCACCGGTGGACGCCCGGACCGCAGACGGCTCGCTCATGGACGCTCACGATATAGTCCGGCGCATGCCAGTCCCCGCTCCCAGCGCGGATGCCCGTGCTGTCGTCACCGGCGCGTCGCAGAACATCGGCGAGGCGCTGGCCGTCGAGCTCGCGGCCCGCGGCCACCACCTGATCATCACGGCCCGCCGCGAGGAGGTCCTCAACGCACTCGCCGAGCGGCTCCGCGAACGCTACGGCGTGACCGTCGAGGTGCGGGCCGTCGACCTCGCGGATCCTTCCGCACGCGCGGCGTTCTGCGACGAGCTGGCCACCCGCAACATCTCCATCCTGTGCGCGAACGCGGGCACGGCGACGTTCGGGCCGGTGGTGTCGCTGGATCCGGCCGAGGAGCGAAAGCAGGTGCAGCTCAACGTCCTCGGTGTGCACGACCTCGTGCTGGCGGTGCTGCCCGGCATGGTCGAGCGCAGAGCGGGCGGCATCCTGATCTCCGGCTCGGCCGCGGGCAACTCCCCGATCCCGAACAACGCCACCTATGCCGCGACGAAGGCGTTCGTCAACACGTTCAGTGAATCCCTGCGGGGCGAGGTGAAATCGGCCGGCGTGCACGTCACGGTGCTCGCGCCCGGGCCGGTGCGCACCGAGCTGCCCGACCCGGATCAGCAGTCGCTCGTCGAGCGGCTCATCCCCGACTTCCTGTGGATCGACACCGAGTACACCGCGAAGGTGTCGTTGGACGGCTTGGAGCGCAACAAGATGCGCGTGGTGCCGGGCCTCACGTCCAAGGCGATGTCGGCGGCCAGCGGCTACGCCCCCCGCGCCGTCGTCGCGCCGATCGTCGGCGCCGTCTACAAGAGGCTCGGCGGCGACTGACCCCCCTCGCGCCGAAATTGCATTCCACGCGCTGAAAACCGCGAAAACCCCACGCGGAATGCAAGTTCGGCGGATCAGCGGCGCCTGCGCCGGCCGGTGCCGAAGAGGCTGCGGGTGATCTCGCGGCCGATCACGGTGCCCGCCGATCGCATCGCGCTCTTGAACGCCGGGCTCTCCATCATCTTGTCGAAGAATCCCGTCTCGGGGGCCGGCGCGGGCATCGGCGGCACCTCCAGCGGCGGAGGCACCTCCACGCGCGGCGGTGCCGGCGCCGAAGGCGGCACCGGCGCTGCAGGGGGCGCCAACTTGGCGGCCAGCCGCTCGTAGGCCGAGTCGCGGTCGACCGTCTGCCCGTACTGCGCCTGCAGCGGGCTGGCCTTCGCTGCCGCCGTGATCGCCTCAGGCCCGATCGTGTCCATCAGCGAGCGCGGTGCGCGCATCCGCGTCCACGCCACCGGCGTCGGCACGCCGTTCTCGGAGAGCACGGTGACCACCGCCTCGCCGATGCCGAGCGACGTCAGCGCGGACTCCAGGTCGTAGACCCCGGTCTTGGGGTAAGTGCGCACCGTCTTCGTCAGCGCCTTCTGATCGTCGGGGGTGAAGGCGCGCAGGGCGTGCTGGATGCGGGCGCCGAGCTGGCTGAGTACCTCCTTCGGCACGTCGGTGGGCATCTGCGTGCAGAAGAAGACCCCGACGCCCTTGGACCGGATCAGCTTGACCGTCTGCTCCACCTGCTCGAGGAACGCCTTGGAGGCGTCGGTGAACAGCAGGTGCGCCTCGTCGAAGAAGAACACCAGCTTCGGCTTGTCCAGGTCGCCGACCTCCGGCAACGTCGTGAACAAATCGGCGAGGACCCACATCAGGAAGGTGGAGAACATCACCGGGCGCGCGGCCTGGGTGCCCAGCTCCAGCAGCGTGATGACGCCCCGGCCGGACGAGTCGGTGCGCAACAGGACGTCGGGCTCGAGTTCGGGCTCGCCGAAGAACGTGTCGGCGCCCTCGGCCTCGAGGTTGACCAGCGCGCGCAGGATCACCCCGGCGGTCGTCGGCGACACCGCGCCGAGCGCTTTGAGTTCCGGCTTGCCCTCGTCGCTGGTCAGGAACTGGATGACCGAGCGCAGGTCCTTCAGGTCCAGCAAGGGCAGCCCGCGCTGGTCGGCCCAGTGGAAGATCAGTCCCAGTGTGGACTCCTGAGTCTGGTTGAGCCCCAACACCTTCGACAGCAGAATCGGGCCGAAACTGGTGATCGTGGCGCGCACCGGCACCCCGACACCGGACGTGCCCAGCGACAGGAACTCGACGGGAAACGCGGCCGGCTCCCAGGCGTCACCGGTGTCGGCCGCCCGCTGGGTGATCCTTTCGCCCGCCTGGCCGGGTCGCGACAGCCCGGATAGATCGCCCTTGACGTCGGCCATCACCACCGGGACACCCGCCGCCGACAACTGCTCGGCGAGCACCTGCAAAGACTTCGTCTTACCCGTTCCGGTCGCGCCGGCCACCAGGCCGTGCCGGTTGACCGTGGCCAGCGGCACGCGCACCCGGGCGGCGGGGTCGCACGCCCCGTCGACGACGACCGTTCCGAGTTCCAGCGCCGCCCCATCAGCGGCATAACCAGCGGCGATCTGCTGAGCAGAGGTGCCTGCGGGGTCCGTGGTCATGGGTCGAACCCTACTGCGCGGGCCCCCCGATCACCCGGGTGTCGGCATCCTGTTTGCTCGGCTGCGCTTAATGTGGAGCCCTGTGCGTGACGAACTGGTGTGGATCGACTGTGAGATGACCGGGCTGGACCTCAAATCGGATCGGCTCATCGAGATCGCGGTGCTGGTTACGGACTCGGAGCTCAACGTCCTCGGCGACGGTCTGGACGTGGTCATCCACACCGACGAGGACGCGCTGTCCTCGATGATCGACGTCGTGGCCCAGATGCACAGCAAGTCCGGACTCGTCGAGGAGGTGCGGGCATCCACCGTCGACCTCGCCACCGCCGAGGAGATGGCACTCGACTACATCCGCGAGCATGTCAAGCAGGCCAAGACCGCACCGCTGGCCGGCAATTCGATCGCGACGGACCGGGGGTTCATCGCCCGCGACATGCCCAAGCTCGACGACTACCTGCACTACCGGATGATCGACGTCAGCTCGATCAAGGAGCTGTGCCGGCGCTGGTACCCGCGCATCTACTTCGGGCAGCCGGAGAAGGGCCTGGCCCACCGCGCGCTGGCCGACATCCACGAGTCGATCCGGGAGTTGCGCTACTACCGCCAGACCGCGTTCGTGGCACCTCCCGGCCCGTCGACCAGCGACATCGCGGCCATCGCCGCACAACTCGGGCCCGGTTCGCAATCGGATTCGGCTCCTGGGCCCTCGAACGGCTAGTATGACGACGCCGCATGCGCGGCAATGGTGGCTGTAGTTCAGTTGGTAGAGCACCAGGTTGTGATCCTGGGGGTCGCGGGTTCAAGTCCCGTCAGCCACCCCGAACACGGGAACGCCGTCTACTCCGGTAGGCGGCGTTCTCGTCGTCAGGGGCCGGGTGCCAGGTAGGTCCCGTGGCCCTCGATGACGAGGCCGTCGTCGTTGAAGCGCAGCACCTCGCTGACCCGTCCGCCGTCCTGGTTGCGGTAGGCGATGACGACGGTGCCGATGCCCTGGTAGACGCCTTCAAGGGTGAACTGCAAGTCTGGGATGTGTGCCAGCGCCGTGGTCCAGTACTTGCGCAGCGCGGCCTTGCCCCGCACCACACCACCGGATCCCGGCACCACCCCGGCCGCCACCGGTGAGCTGAATACCACCTGCTCATCGAAATGGGCGAGCACCGCCTCGATGTCATGACGATTCCACGCTTGCACCCACGAGACGCTGAACGCGATCGGATCGACGGTCACCACGCGCATCCTAGGTGGCGCAAGACGCTGTCGCCGAGCGCTTTTCGGTCAGATGTTGGCGTTGCCCGCTTTCCACTGCTCCCACGGGATGTTCCAGTCGCCGAGACCGTCCGTGCCGGGCAGCGTGGAGCCGACGGAGTTGACGATTTCGACGACGTCGCCGCGCTTGGAGTTGTCGTGGAACCACTTGCCGTTGCTCGTGCTGACGTTGATGCACCCGTGGCTGACATTGCTGTAGCCCTGACTGCCCACCGACCACGGGGCGGCGTGAACGTAGATGCCGCTGTAGGAGATCTGAGTCGCCCAGTCGACTTCCGTGCGGTATCCGTTGGGCGAGTTGGACGGCACCCCGTAGGTGGACGAGTCCATGATCATGTGCGTCCGGCGGTCGCCGACGATGTAGGTGCCGTTGTTGGTGGGCGTGCTGTTCTTGCCCATCGACACCGGCATGCTCTTGACCACCTCACCGTTGCGTCGCACCGTGAGCGTCTTGGTGGTGTCGTCGACGGTCGTGATCACCTCGTCGCCGACGGTGAAGCTGGTCCTGACGTTCTCCTGTCCGAACAGCCCGTCGCCAAGATCCACGCCGTAGGCGTTGACCTTGACCTCGACCTTGGTTCCCGGCTTCCAGTATTCGGCTGGGCGCCAACGGACTTCGCGATTGCTCAGCCAGTAGAAGGCACCTTCGACGGACGGGGTGGTCTTGACGGTGATGGCGCGCTGCGCAGCGAGCCGGTTCGGGATGTTCTCGTCGAAGCGGATCGCGACGGGTTGCCCGACGCCGACGACCTCACCGTCGTTGGGCAGGACGTACGGCATGGTGAGGTTCTCCGGCGAATGCGTCTCGAACGTCATCTTCCGACTGGTGACGCCGCCGAGGCCGAGCGACTCCGCGGTCAGGGTGTAGCGCTTGTTGTAGCCCAGCGGTTCGGCGGTCGACCACGTCAGGCCGTCGTCGGAGAGAGTGCCCGCGATCGTCTTGCCGCTCTGGTTGACCATCGTCACGGCGCCGAGCACGCCTGATTCTGCGGTGACGGTGACCGGAGAGTCGACGCTGACACCGACCGCGCCGTCGGTGACCGACGCGGTGAGCTTCGGGACCAGGAGGTCCCCGTACGGAGTCCCCTTGTCGCTGATGACCCGCGGGTGGTCCGGTGCCGCGTTGCCGCCGCAGGCGGTCAAGCAGAGCACGATCGCGGGAACCAGCGCCGCGACGAGCCACCAGGCCGGCCTGCGGCGCACAGAGGTCACCGTGCTGACGTGCGACATATCCTTCGCTCCACCTCGAAAAACACGGACAGTTCGTCCGGACCGATCATTGACAGCCAGTCTACGGTGAGTTCACAGGAAGGGGACGGCCTCGACGTCGCATCCGGGACCCGCGAGGAGCTGATTTTCGTCCAGCGCCGCAGGCCTGTTATTGTCGCTCACGCGCGCCGTTAGCTCAGTTGGTAGAGCAGCTGACTCTTAATCAGCGGGTCCGGGGTTCGAAACCCTGACGGCGCACCACCGAAAGAAACCTCGCCGCGGCGGGGTTTCTGTCTTTCGGACCCCGACCGCGGGACTTTCGCACCTACCACGGCGCGTCCGCCGCCCTTTACGGTGCGATTCCGCGGAGTTCGACAGAGGGCTTGTGATGATCCCGATCCTGACTGCTGTCATCGGCGCTGTCGTGGTGATCGCCGGCGCATTCGTCGCGCGCAACGCGACGCACTACGCGGCCGAGCTGGAAGCGGTCCAGAGCCGCCGAGAGGCCGAACTGAGGGATCTGCTCGAATTCCGGGACGCCCTTATCGACGCACTGCACGCGATGGGCGAGTACCTGTTCGTGTTGCGGCACATCGCGCTGCCCCACGAAGCGGATTTCGAGCGACTGGGCGGAGAGTCGCCCGCGCTGGAGCGACGGATGAAGCATCTGCTCCCGCTCATCGGCAAGCGGGAACGGCTGCGCAACCTCGCCCTCGGCCTGCTGTGGGAAGACCTTCGCGAGGCGACCAAACCGCTCGACGAACTGATCCAGCTGCTGCGGGACGACAAGGTGGTCGAAGCGTTCGCCGTGCACGAAGCCCACCCCGATATGACGGATCACCTGGTCCACCTGATCGGTCAGCGCCGCCGCGAGTTGGTGGAGACCTATCCGACCTCGGTGCCGATGACGCCGTTCCGGTACTGGCCGTCGCAGAACGCGAGCAGCTGACTAGAGGTGAGCGCCGCCGTGGCCCATCAGCGGATTGACCCCGGGGCCGCCCTGCGGGACGCCCGCACGCTGCTGGGCCGCCTGCTGCGCCTGGATCGCCTGGAGCAACGGATTGTTCTCCATCAACGCGCGGCGGTCGTCGTCGGTGAGTTCGTAGAACGTCCACATCGCCCACGCCGCGGGCCGCACGTACAAGGTGACCTTCTGCCGCTTGCGGTTGTTCTGGGGCAGCATCGCGGGCACGGCGACCACCCGGTCCAGCGTCACGGCGCTGACCAGTTCCTGCGCGAGCGCCTCGACGTCGGTCGAGTCCTGCAGCTCGTACACCGAGGACTGGTGACTCGGTTGCGAGGGGCCCTGCAGGGCGAGAAACCACGCCATGCGTGTCTCCTTTGCTCATCGTGGGTCAGCCGACAGCGTAGAGCACTGCTGCGCAGGCCACCGCCGCCGTCTGAGCCCTCGACCCCGCCCGTTGCACCCAGCAAGGCAGAGGGAGTCGCTAATTGACGATCTTGATTAATTGCTGTGCTAAGGTGTCGCGCACCTCGGCGGATGTGCTGGGAAATCTCGCGTGGCCGCCAATCGCCGAACGCGTCAATGCCCTGGTCAGTAACGACCTCCACCGATAAGCCTGGCCGGGGAGCGCTTGCGCTGGGCGAAGAGGCGCATCGGTGCTATGGTTTCAGTTAGCTGACGAGCTTGATCACCGAAAGGATCGGCTCTCGGAACAAGAGCGAGGAAATTAGCTGATGTCAAGCCTGGGCGATCCGGTCTCCGCCGGTGCCGACGGCGAAGATTCGGCTAAAGGCGTAGCTACGCAACCTCCCGTGATGGTGCACAGCTGCAGCCGGCTCGGTCGGGTAGCCAATCCGCCCAAGTTCTCGCTCGCCGATCTGTTCCGCCGGCGCTGACCCGATCGTCAGGGTTGCCGCATCCGGCGCACGGTCAACACGACCACGATGACACCCACCCCGGCCAGTGAGATCGCCACGGGCGGCTGCTTGACGAAGCGCACCACGCCCGCCTTGAGGTCGTCGGCGAGCCTGCGCGGATTGGCCCTGGCCGCCAGCGAGTCGACGGTCACCGCCAGCTGTTCGCGCGCCTGATCGATCTCGGCCTTGATGGTGTCGGGATCCCGGTCCGCCACTACTGCCTCCCATGTCCTCGCGCCCGACGCGACCAGCCACGCCCGTGCACAGTGTTGCCGAACTACCCTAGATCAGCCGGCGCGCACGACAGCGCGCGGTCGACAGATCGGAGGTTCAACCCCATGCCGCTGACTCCGCGACTCGAAGTGGGCGACAAGGCGCCCGCTTTCAGCCTCCCCGACGCCGACGGCAACACCGTCAAGCTCTCCGATTTCGCAGGGCGCAAGGTGATCGTGTACTTCTACCCCGCCGCCTCGACGCCGGGATGCACCAAGGAGGCCTGCGACTTCCGCGACAACCTCGCCGAACTCAACGACGCCGGCCTCGACGTCGTCGGCATCTCCCCCGACAAGCCGGAGAAGCTCGCCAAGTTCCGGGACAAGGAGCAACTGACCTTTCCGCTGCTGTCGGACCCCGACCGCAAGGTGCTCGAGGCGTGGGGCGCCTACGGTGAGAAGACGATGTACGGCAAGACCGTGCAGGGCGTCATCCGTTCGACCTTCGTGGTCGACGAGAACAGCAAGATCGCGCTGGCGCAGTACAACATTCGTGCCACCGGCCACGTCGCCAAGTTACGTCGCGACCTGTCCGTCTGAGCGGCAATGACCCCCGGGTATCACAGCGTGAACAGCTGATTCGGTCTGGGAACTGTTGCCTGCCAGCCGAACTCACGGTCGAGGCGGGTGCGCAGGGTGTCCGCCGGTTGCGGTTCGCCGTGCACCACGAACACCCGTCGCGGCGGAGCGCTGAAACCGGAGGCCCAGCGGATGAGTTCGTCGGCGTCGGCATGTGCGGAGAGCATCGCGAGGTTGGCGACCTGCGCTCTGATCGGGATCCACTCGCCGTAGATCCTGACGAACCGCTGGCCGGCCGCGATGGCCGCGCCGCGGGTTCCCGGGACCTGGTAACCCGTCACCATGATGGTGTTGCGCGGGTGTGGTGCGAATGCCTTGAGATGGTGGAGAATTCGGCCGCCGGTGGCCATTCCGCTCGCCGAGATCACGATCTTGGGCTCGTGGTCGGCGGAGATCTTCATCGACTGCTCGGCTTCCCGGGTGTACGTCGCCATGCCGCACATCCCTTCGTACACCTCGGGCGAGAGGCGATGGTCGCTGCGGTAGAGGCCCAGCAGATCGCTGGCGTTGATCGCCATCGGGCTGTCCAGGTACACCGGGACGTGGGGCAGCCTCCCGGCGGAGCGCAGCTGCCACAGGTAGTACAGCAGCGTCTGCGCCCGGCCCACCGCGAACGCCGGTATCACGACGGTGCCCCCGCGACTCACCGTCGCGGCGATGACCTCCGCGAGGGCGTCGGCCGGGTCGGATCGGTCATGCAGGCGGTCGCCGTAGGTCGACTCCATCACCAGGTAGTCCGCGGCGGGCACCGGATCCGGGTCGAGCATCACGGGATCGTCGTAGCGGCCAAGGTCTCCGGTGAAGACGATTCGACGGCCGTGCCACACGAGGTCGACGGTCGCCGCCCCGAGAATGTGCCCGGCGCGACGGAAGGTCACCACCGGCCCGTCGTCCGGCAGACGGAGCTCCCGCCCGAAGGGGTGGGTGTCGAACAACTCGATCGCCCGGCGGGCGTCGTCACTGTCGTACAGCGGCAGGGCGGGGTGGTGCTTGGAGGCCTTGTGCTTGTTGAGGAACGCCGCGTCGCGCTCCTGCAGGTAGGCGGAGTCGCGCAGGATGATGTCAGCGACGGCTGCGGTCGCCTCGGTGCACAGGATCGGCCCGCGGAAGCCGGTGCGCACCAGTCGGGGCAGGTACCCGGTGTGATCGAGGTGCGCGTGGGTCACGACGACGGCGTCGATACCCGAAGGATCGACCGCGAGCGGCTCCCAGTTGAGCTCGCGCAGATTCTTCACGCCCTGAAACAGGCCGCAGTCCACGAGGATTCGCCTGCCGTTGCTTTCCAGCAGGTGTTTGGAGCCCGTCACCGTGCCGGCAGCGCCCAGACTGCGCAGCGTCAGTTCGCCGTTCCGCGCTCGCTCACCACCGAAGGCCATGCGCTCAGTGTCGCTGACCCGACGGGCCACCGGAACCCGCTTCAGCCGATTCCTGATGCGGGCTAGGTGTGTCCGCCCAGCCGCTCGAGCAGCAGCGCCTCGGCGGTCGCTGCGCGTTCCAGGACACCGAGGTGCAGACTCTCGTTGATGCTGTGCGCTTGCGTGTCCGGATCCTCGACTCCGGTGACCAGGATGTCGGCGTCGGGGAACGCCGCTGCGAACGCCGCGATGAACGGGATCGACCCGCCGACACCGGTGTCGACCGCGTCGTGCCCCCAGGCCTCCCGGAAGGCCTGCCGGGCCGCGTCGTAGACCGGGCCGCTGGCCTCGATGGCGTACGGCTGCCCGACGTCACCCGGGGTGACGGTCACGTGCGCACCCCAGGGCGTGTGCTGCTCCAGATGGCGGGTCAGCGCGGCGAGGTGTTCGGCGGCGTCCCCGCCCGGCGCCACGCGCATGCTCACCTTCGCGCGGGCCGACGGGATCAGGGTGTTCGACGATGTCGCTATCGGCGTGGTGTCGATACCGATGACGGTGACGGCCGGCTTGGCCCACAGGCGCTGAGCCACTGAGCCGGAACCGATCTCGCGCACGCCGTCGAGCAAGCCGGTGTCGGCGCGCACCCGCTCGGGTGAGTAGTCGGGAAAGTCGCGGTCGGCGGCGCGCTCCTCGTGCAGGCCGGCGACGGCGACGTTGCCCTCGTCGTCGTGCAGGCTGGCGAGCAGGCGCACCAGCACCGTCAATGCGTCGGGCACCACGCCTCCCCACATCCCCGAATGCAGGCCGTGGTCGAGGGTGGCGACCTCGACGACGCAATCGGCCAGCCCGCGCAGCGACACGGTCAGTGACGGGATGTCCGTGCTCCAGTTGTCGGAATCGGCGATGACGATCACATCGGCGGCCAGCGCGTCGCGATGCGCGGCCAGCAGCTGTGCCAGCGACGGCGAGCCGGATTCCTCCTCACCCTCGACGAAGACCGTCACACCCACCGGCGGGTTGCCGCCGTGGGCCCGGAACGCCGCCAGATGCGTTGCGATGCCGGCTTTGTCGTCGGCGGTGCCCCGACCGTAGAGGCGGCCGTCACGCTCCGTCGGCTCGAACGGCGGGGTCTGCCACGCTGCGCCGTCCCCTTCGGGCTGCACGTCGTGGTGGGCGTACAGCAGCACCGTCGGCGCACCGTCGGGCGCCGGGTGGCGCGCGATGACCGCGGGTGCTCCGCCCTCGGCGACGACCTGCACGTCACCGAACCCGGCCTCGGACAACAGCTTCGCCACGGCCTCGGCGCTGCGCTCCACCTCGGGCCGCCTCGCCGGGTCGGCCCAGACGGACTCGATGCGCACCAGGTCCTCGAGGTCGGTGCGGACGGCGGGCAGCACGTCGCGGACGCGCTGGACGAGATCGCTCATGGCGTCGAGGGTAGTGCGTGCCGAGCGTGCGCGAACTCGCGCTTCCGGCGGGCGTGTTGGCCGCAGACACGCACGCTCGCGGTGAAAAGGGAGGGCCGGGGGTCAGCGCTCCTCGAGGACCGCGACCGCGGCCGCCGTGTCGGCCTCGTGGGTCAGCGACAGGTGGATCGTCACCTCTTTGAGGTGTTCGGCGATCGCCCCGGTGAGCCGGACGCGGGGGCGTCCCCACATGTCGGTGACCACCTCGATGTCGCGGTGGATCGCCTCCGGCAGCACCGGCCGCTTGGAGAACCGCGAGCCGGACCAGGCCTTGATCACCGCCTCCTTGGCGGCCCATCGCGCTGCGAGGTGGCGCGCCGCCGACGAACTCTTGTCGGCGGCGTCGCGCCGCTCACCCGGGGTGAACGTCTCGGCGAACACCGTGCCCGGCCGGTCCACCTGTTCGGCGAAGTCGGCGATGGAGACGAGATCGATGCCTATGCCGACGATGCCCACGCGCAGCACGCTATCTCACGGGTCACCGCAGATACACGCCGTTCTCCCCGAGCCGCGAAGCCGGGTCGAGAAGCATGGCCGCTTCCTGCGCCTTCTCCGGGTGGTCGTGGTCGAAGCGTCGGTCGGCAGGCCGCTCGAAGAGCGGTCGTCCGCCCGCGATCGCCGAGGCCAGCCTGCGCTGACCCGCCAACGTCCGCTCCTGCGCCTGGGCGGTGTAGGCCGCCCGCTGCTCGGCGCTCAGCGTCGCGAGGAACGCCTGCGGGTGCACCAGCGCGATCAGGCCCGAGACGTGGCCGAACCCGAGGCTGGTGACCAGACCCGCCTTGAGCGGATACTTCCCGCCCAGCCGCAGCGTCTCCCGCGGCCACACGAAGTGCGCGGAGGTCGCCAGCTCGTCGTCGACACAGTCCAGGCTGCGGTTCGGCGGGATCACGCCGTCGCGCAGCACCTGGCACAGCCCCATCATCTGGAAGACCGCCGCACCGCCCTTGGCATGTCCGGTCAGGCTCTTCTGGCTGATGACGAACAGCGGGGCACCGTCCGAACGGCCCAGCGAGGCGGCGAGCCGCTCGTGCAGCTCGGTTTCGTTGGGATCGTTGGCCAGCGTCGAGGTGTCGTGCTTCGAGATCACCGCGATGTCGTCGGCGCCCACGCCCAGCTTGGCCAGGGAGCGCGCCAGCACCGAGCCCCTGCCGCCGCGGCCCGCACCCAGCGCGCCCAGCCCGGGGGCCGGGATAGAGGTGTGCACACCGTCGGCGAAGGACTGCGCATAGCCGACCACGGCCAGTACCGGCAGACCCATCTTCAGCGCCAGGTCGCCGCGCGCCAGCAGCACGGTGCCGCCGCCCTCGGCCTCGAGGAAGCCCAACCGGCGCCGGTCGTTGGCCCGGGAGATCTTCGAGTCGCTGATTCCTCTGGCGCGCATCATCTCGGTGTCGGCGGTGGCCGCCATGTCACCGAAACCGATGATCGCTTCCAGGGTCAGGTCGTCGAAGCCGCCGGCGACCACCAGTTCGGCCTTGCCGAGCCGGATCTTGTCGACACCTTCTTCGACCGACACCGCCGCGGTGGCGCACGCGCCGACCGGGTGCACCATCGCACCGTAACCGCCGACGTAGGACTGCATCACGTGCGCGGCAACGACATTCGGCAGAACCTCCTGCAGGATGTCGTTCGGCTTGCTGCGGCCCAGCAGGTTGCCGTGGTACATGGTCTGCATCGACGTCATGCCGCCCATCCCGGTGCCCTGCGTGGAGGCCACCAGGCTGGGGTGCACCCAGCGCATCAGCTCCGACGGGGTGAAGCCCGACGACAGGAACGCATCCACGGTCGCGACGATGTTCCACAGTGCCACCCGATCGATCGAGTTGGCCATGTCCGGGGTGATGCCCCACACCGTCGGGTCGAAGCCGGTCGGGATCTGCGCCCCGACGGTCCGCGACAGCTTGGTCTTGCGCGGCACGCGAATCTCGGTGCCCGCCTTGCGGATCACCTCCCAGTCCCCGGAATCCGGGATCGGGCGGGTCAGCGTGTGTTCGGGATCGAACTGGACGAACGCGCGGGCGTCGGCCTCACTGGAGACCACGAAGCGGAAGTCCTTGTCGAGGAACACACTGACCAGCAGCGGCGAGGCGTGGTCCGGGTCGATCGCGCCGTCATCGACGAACTCCCGGATGCCGCAGCGCTCCACGACGGCATCGTGGTACCGCTCGACGAGTTCCGATTCGTCGACCAGCTCACCGGATTGCGCGTCGTACCAACCGGGTTGCGGGTCGTCCTCCCACTTGATCAGGCCCGTGGTCCAGGCCAGTTCGAGCACACCGGCGGCGGACAGTTCGTTGTCGACCTCCATCTCGAACCGGGTGCGCGACGAACCGTACGGTCCCAGCTCCGCCCCGCCGACGATGACGACCAGGTCGGCCGGATCGACGTCGAGGTCGTCCCACTCGGGCGCCGGTGCCGGGGTGGCCGGACGCGGCGGGGACGGCAGAGCCGCGATCGTGTGCTCGGCGGCCTCGTCCCGGGCCTCCTCGTCAGAGTCGGCCGTGGCCTCTTCCCGGGCCTTGGTGGCCAGCGCGGACAGGTCCAGCTCCGCCTCGGCCAGGCCACCGGTCAGATCCGCCAGCACGGGTTCGCGGGCGGCGGCGACCTTGGTCTCGACATCGCACAGGTCCAGCAGCATCGCAGCCATCTGCTCGGTCGAGTAGGTGGTCACGCCGGCTTCCTCGACCGCGTCGACGATGACGTCGTTGTGGCCCATGAGTCCGGTGCCGCGGGTCCAGCCGATCAGCGCGTGCGCCAGGCTGACACGCTGCGCCCACGACGACTCGGCCTTCCACCGCGAAACCACCGCGTCCAGAGCCGACTTCGACTCGCCGTAGGCGCCGTCGCCACCGAACATCCCGCGGTTCGGCGAACCGGGCAGCACGACGTGCAGACGTGCGGCGATGTCCCGGTCGGCACCGATGTGAGACAGCCCGGCGATGAGCCGCTGCACGGCCCACAGCAGCACCTTCATCTCCATCTCGGAGCGCGACCCGGCGTCGGACAGGTCCCCGCCGACACGGGGTGCGGCGAACGGGAACAGCAGCGTCGGGGTGAGTGCGTCCTTGATGTGGATCGACGTGGGCCCGAGGCTTTCGGTCTGCTCGGTGCCGACCCACTCCGCCAGCGCGTCGATGTCGTTGTAGGAGGCCATGTTCGCCGGCAGCACCCACAACTTCGCACCGAAGCGGGCGTTCTCGCGGTAGAGGCTGCGGTAGAAGCCGAGCCTGCTGTCGTCGAGCTTCGACGTGGTGGCGATGACGGTCGCACCGCCGTCGAGCAGCTGTGCCACCACCGACGCCGCGATCGATCCCTTGGAGGCACCGGTCACGACGGCGACCTCGTCGCTGTAGCGGCCCTTGCCGGGATTCTCCGCACCGGCGGCGGCGCGCGCGTAGAGCGACGCGTGCACGGTGCGGCCCGCAGCCAGGGCCTTGCCCTGCCAGTAGGTCGCCTGGGTGCCCACCACGTGACCGGTTCCCTCGAACCGCTCGGACAGCCGAGCCCAGTCCGCGTCGATCGCGTCCTCGTCCATCAGCCAGATCCTGACCAGATCCTCGCGCGCGCTGGCCCAGCGGTCGTCGAGCAGCACGGCCTTGCGGCTGTCGAACACCGGGGCCACCAAACGCGGCCAGTCCGAACCCAATTCGGCGGTGACGAGGTCGATGAGCTCCGCATCGGCCGACGCCTCGGGCGTGCTGAAGGAGTTGGCGAGACCGAGTTCGCCGAGGATGGTGCGGGCGGCCGAGGCGAGCACACCGTCGGGTCCGGTCACCTTCTCGGCGAATTCACCCAGCGCGGCGGAGTCCACGACCCCACCGCCGGCACCGCCGGCCGACGGCATCGACACCGGCACGCCCCGGCGCGCGCCCACTGCGGCGACCGCGGCGTCGATGACCTTGTCGACGCTCGCGGCGTCGGCGAGCGCGCCGTCGTGCAGACCACCCAGCGCTCCCCCGCGGACGCTGGATCCCTCACGGGTGCCCAGCGCCACCTCGACGGTGACGTGCTTGGTCCAGCCGTCGCCGAGTTCCCAGGCCTTCTTGACCCGCTCGGCGATGTAGGCCGGTCGCTTGCCGGACGGCCCGAGGACCGTGCGCAGCTGATCGTTGATGGCGTCCGACAGCACCGGGCCGAACGGCTTGTACGTCCTCGCCAATTTGGTGACCTGAGACTTCAGGCCGGCCAGATCGGCTTCGGCGGCACCGTCGATGGCGCCGAGGTTCAACTCCGAGCCGAGGTCGACGAGCATCTGGTTGCGCCGCGAGGACGCCCCGTCGGTGATCGACTCGATGGAGTCCAGCGGCTCGATCTGGTCGATGCGGATCTTGGCCGACAGCGCGATCAGCGCCATCGTCGCGTCTGAGGCGTCGAAGCTCAGATCGTCGGGGCGTGGCCCGCCGGCAGGGGCGGCCGCCGGAGCGGGGGCAGCGGCGGGAGCCGCCTCCACCGGAGCGGCCGGCTCCGCGGCGGCCGGCGGAGCGTCGTCGATCTCCGGCTCGGGATCGGTGTCCGTCGCGAACAGCACCGCGGCGTCACGCTCGGCGTTGAGCACCTCGGTGGTGTTGTGCGAGTACTCCGGCAGCTTCAGCGTGTTGGTGGCCAGGCCCGCGACGGTCGGCGCGTTCTTGACGCCGATCTCGACGAACCGCTCCACCCCGAGGCCGCCGGCGGCCTCCTCGATGAACAGCAGGTCCTGGGTCTCGATCCAGCGCACCGGGCTGGCGAACTGCCACGCCAGCAACTCGATGACGAGCTTGCGGCACAACTCGGCCGGCCGCTCGGTACGCCACGTGTCGTAGTCGGCGAGGATCTCGTCGAGCGGCTCGGCCGGCACCAGATCCCGGATCTCCTGGACGAAGTCGCGATCCAGCGTGAACGGCCGGGGTACCAGGTTCGGGATGTAGCGCCCGATCAGCAGGTCGGGATCCTTGTCCTCGGGCATGACGCGCTCGAGCGCGCGCCGGAAGTCGGCGACACCGACCCGCAGCACCGAGGAGTGGAACGGCACGTCGATGCCGGGCACCAGGATGAACGAGCGCTTCCCGCCCGACAGTTCGCGACGCTTCTCGACTTCTTCCTCGAGCGCCTCGAGTCCGGCGACCGTACCGGCGATCGCGTACTGGGAACCGCGCAGGTTGAAGTTGACGATCTCCAGGAATTCCCCTGTGCGCTCGGAGATCTCGGCGATGAAGTCCTTGACGTCGGCGTCGTCGAGATCGATCTGCGACGGGCGGATCGCGGCCAGCCGGTAGTTCGACCGGCCCGCAGCGTCGCGCGGCACGATGTCGTGCATCTTGGAGCCGCGGTGGAACACCACCTCCAGCAGCGCGGGCAGCTCGTACACACCGGAGACGCACGCCAGCGCGGTGTACTCGCCGACCGAGTGGCCGCACGCGATCGCGCCCTCGACGAAGGCGCCCTGCTCACGCATTTCGGCGACCTGCGCGGCCGCCACGGTCGCCATCGCGACCTGGGTGAACTGCGTCAGGTACAGCACGCCCTCGGGGTGGTAGTAGTGCACACCGGAAGCGATCAGGCTGGTCGGGTTGTCGCGCACCACGTGCAGCACCGAGAAGCCCAGCGTCTCGCGGGTGAACTTGTCGGCGGTATCCCAGATCTTGCGGGCGGCCTTGGAGCGCGCCCGCACGTCCATGCCCATGCCCTTGGACTGGATGCCCTGGCCCGGGAAGGCGTAGACGGTCTTCGGGGCGGCCAGCTGCGCGGTCGCCGACATGACCAGCTCGCCGGAGACTTTGGCACTGACCTCGACGATCTCCGCGCCGCGGTCGATGCCGACGCGGTCGACGCGGAACTCGATCTCGTCGCCGGGCAGCACCATGCCGAGGAACCGCGAGGTCCAGCCGACCAGACGGGCCGGCGGGGTGGCGCGGCCGTCGGTCGCGGTGACGGCGTGCTGCGCGGCGGCCGACAGCCACATGCCGTGCACGATGGGCTGCTTCAGGCCGGCCAGCAGCGCCGCGGCCCGGTCGGTGTGGATCGGGTTGTGATCCCCGGAGACGACCGCGAACGCACTCATGTCGACGGGCGCGTTGACCACGACTTCACGGCGCCTGCGGCGCGGGGTGTCGGTGGCGTTGTCGGTGATCGCACCGCCGGCGCGCGGCGGGTCGGTCAGCTCGGCGGCACCCGTGCGGCCACGGATCGCGAAGCGCTCCTCCAGGGTCGCCAGGACGGTGCCCTGCGCGTCGGCGATGCTCACAGTGACCGGCACGACGCGGCCGACCTCGGTGTCAGTGGCCGCCGAAGTCGTTGCGGTGACCCTCAATTCGGCCTTGTCTGCCGGCATCGCCGACAGCAGGTGTGCGGCGTGGTCCAGGTGCACCAGGCTCAGCAGGCCTTCCACGACCGGGAAGCCATCGTCGGTGACGGCGGATCCGATGGCCGAGAAGACCGCGGGCCAGCACAGTCCGACCAGGGCGTCGGGCACCAGCGTCAGGCCCGGGGCCAGCGGCGCGCCGAACGTCGCGGTGACACCGGTGTGGTCGGCGACCTTCTCCGGATCCCACTCCACGATCAGAGTCGACGTGTTGTCCTCGACTGCCGGAAGGGATTCCGGCCCGTCGACGCCGGCGGCGATCGCCAGCACCGAGCGCATGGCCGTCGAGGCGTCCTCGACCGTGACGATCGGCATGCCGCCGTCGACGGTGGCCGACGGCAGCGTGAAGCGGATGTCGATCCAGATGTCCGACAGCGGGACGCTAAGCGTCACGGACCCGTCGGCGACCAGCTCGAGGCGGGCACCGGTGTTGGGATGTGTGGCGCTGGGCTTGCCGGGCACGTCGTTGACCTGCCACTCTCCGGGTGCACCGATGCGGTGCACGGGATTGATGGAGGTGCGCCCGGCCCACAGCACGTCGGGCGAGTCGAGCACGACGGCGAGCGGTCCGGTGACGTCGGCCCGGGCCTGCCGGCGGGACACCACGGGAACCGGCTCGGCGCCGGTGGCCAGCAGCCGGTCGATGATCTCCTGCTCGAAGCGGTCCAGCAGCTCGCCGACGGGCTCGTCGACGCGGGTGATGCCGGCGACCGCCTGCGTGCCGGGGATGACGCACACCTGGTCGGCGGTGTAGCGGGCGTCGTGCGCCTGCCACAGCGAGTCGCTGCGCCACCAGCGGCGGACGTCCTTGTCGATGACGGGCACGAAGTTCACCGGCTTGCCCGGCTTCTTGCACAGCGTGACGAAGAACGGCACGTCGGCGGGGTGCAGCCGGACGGTCTCGGCGTCGGGGTAGCGAGCCAGCAGCGCGGCCACCGCGGTGTCCGGGTCCTCCAGCAGCGCCTGGCTCTCCGCCCCGCTGAACAGCGACTCGATCGGACCCGAGTCCCTCTCGTTGAGACGGGCCTCGGCGCGCTCGAGCATCTCGGAGAAGCGGTCGCGCCACGTGTCGGCGAGCCACGGGCTGCCGGGGCCCGCGGTGTCGGCGGTGCTGTCGCCGTCGCCGATGGCCAGTTCGAGGTAACGCTGCAGCCACTGCAGGTAGGTCATGTCGCCGACGTCGCCGAAGTACGGCTTGGCCGTGTCGGCCATCGCGGCGATGATCTCGTCGCGGCGTTCGGCGACCGCGTCGGCGTCGCCGGCGACCTCGTCGAGCAGACGGCCGCACCGGGACGCGGTGTTGTCGATCTCGTGGATGTCGGCGCCGAGCTGGCTGCGGCCGCTGGCCATGCCGTTGATCGCCTTGCCCGCGCCGACCCAGATGTCCGTTCCGGTGGTGTCGACGAGCAGCTGCTTGACGGCCGGTGACGTGGTGGCTTCCTTGGTCGCCATCGCGGCGGTGCCGACGAGGATGCCGTCCACGGGCATCGCGGGGAAGCCGTACGACTTGGCCCAGTCGCCGGACAGGTACTCGGCGGCCCGCTCCGGGGTGCCGATACCGCCGCCGACGCAGACGGTGATGTTGCGGTGCTTGCGCAGCTCGCCGTAGGTGGTCAGCAGCAGGTCGTCGAGGTCCTCCCAGGAATGGTGGCCACCGGCGCGGCCGCCTTCCACGTGGACGATGACGTCGCGGTCGGGCACCTCGGCCGCGATCTTGATGACGGACTTGATCTGGTCGACGGTGCCCGGCTTGAACACCACGTTGCTGATGCCGACCGTGTGGAGCTCCTCGATCAGGTCGACGGCCTCTTCGAGGTCCGGAATGCCCGCCGTGACGACCACACCGTCGATCGGCGCACCGGATTGGCGCGCCTTCTGCACCAGCCGCTTGCCACCCACCTGCAGCTTCCACAGGTACGGGTCGAGGAACAGGGAGTTGAACTGGACGGCGCGACCGGGTTCGAGGAGCTGCGTGAGTTCGGCGATGCGGGCGTCGAAGATCTCCTCGGTGACCTGACCGCCGCCGGCCAGCTCGGCCCAGTGGCCGGCGTTGGCGGCGGCAGCGACGATCTTGGCGTCGACGGTCGTCGGCGTCATACCGGCGAGCAGAATCGGCGACCGGCCGGTGAGACGGGTGAACTTCGTCGACGCCTTGACCGAGCCGTCGGGCAGCGCGATCGGCTTGGGGGCGTAGCTCGCCCACGCCGGTGCCACCTCGGGGGCGGCGCCGACGGTGAAGAGGCTGCGCTGCCCGGCCCGGGTGGCGGCTGCGACGATGCCGATGCCCAGGCCGCGGATCACCGGAGCGGTCAGTCGGGTCACGGTGTCGCTGGGGCCGAGGTCGATGATCCACTTCGCGCCGGCTGCGGCGAGGCCTTCGACCTCGGAGACCCAGTCGACCGGCTTGACGAAGATCTGCTCGGTCAGGACGCGGGTGAGGTCGCGGTCGAGTCCGGTGCGCGCCGCCCACTCGTTGACGACGTCGATACCGCCCGCGAGCCGCGGGGTGTGGAAGCCGACCTCGACGTTGAGCTGGTTGAAGACCGGACGGAAGATCGCCCCGCCGCGGGTCTTGTTCTTGCGCTCCGCTTCTTCCTTCTCGGTGATCTTCTCGCAGTACAGCTCGAAGCGGGCGAGCTGTTCGGGTGTCCCGGTGATGACGACGGAGCGCCTGCCATTGCGAATGGACAGGGCGGGCGGCAGCACCGTGCGCACGTCCTGGGCGAACTCGTCGAGAAGCTCGGCGATGCGCGCCGGGTCGACGTTGGTGACCGACACCATCGGCGACTTGTCGCCGCGGCCGACCATGCCGCAGCGCCGCGACACCAGCGAGCCGGCGGCACCGATCAGCTGGCCGATGGCGAGGAGCTCGACGTCACGGGCCCCGCCTGCCTTCAGCGACTCCACCGCGGTCACGCCCTGGGAGTGCCCGGCGATGGCGACCGGCGGGTGGCCAGCGAGGTCGAGGCCCTGGCGCCTGAGGGCGCGCTGGGCGGCCATCTGCGTCAGCAGGATGCCGGGTCCGGAGATGGCGGCGGTGGTCAGATCCCTCGCGGCGGGCAGCGGCTCCTCGGCGGCCAGCGCGCGGATCCACTTCATCGGCTCGAAGCCGATGGGCCGCACGACGACCAGTTCGCGGGCCAGCGGCTCGAGCAGCAGTTCGGCCTCACCGACCAGTTGGCTGATCTCGGACTCGATCCCGGCCGAGTTGACCAGTTCTTCGAGGTTCTCCAGCCAGGGACCGCCCTGGCCGCCGAACGCGACCGCATATGGCTCCCCGCTGTGCAACCGATCGACGAGAGCGTGCGCATTGGCCGAGTGACTTCGGGCCGTCTCGTGGCCCGCCTTGGTGTCGGAACCCGCGGTCGCACTGTGCTGGTCGTTGATCGTCACGTCGTCTGTTCTCCCTCGGTACTGAATCGCGGCTGCGGCGCGTATCGCTCGTTGTGGGCTGTCGTGGGTGCTGGCCTGCACTCCTGCGGGGCCATTGCGATTCGGCGTCGAATCCGGCTGGTCTCTTTCGCGTCGCTCGGCAGATCCGAGGTCGGTCCTCGGGCAGATCCAAGGCGGCGCGGTGGACACTTCAGCCGTAGTAAGAGTGTCATAAGAGACTGGTCTAGTTTTGCGTTCGAAATGGTTACTGGCGAGTTCTACGCACGGGTAACAGAACGTTCCGTAACGCGGGCTTCGGGGCCGCGGGACGAGTTCCGGTACAAACGTCCTGCATGCAGGTGGTTACGGTTGAGTAGGATAGAAGCGCAGTTCAAAGCAGTATTGTTATGCAATCGTTATCTGAAAATCGTGGTTCGCACACCGGATGGTGCGGTCGAACTCCGGGTCGACAAGATCTCCCGAACTGTCGCGTCGAGACTTCGTTCAGTGGACACATGTTTGCTGCAAAACCTTACTAGTCAGTAAGTAGCAGTCCCGGTGACCAAAAAAGGCTTCGGAATGTGATTGACGCCCGCACCGATGCCGCCGACCTCGTGCGTGCCGATCGCCATGTGGTGCCGATGCGCGGCGGGATGACCGACCCCTCCCGGCGAACCCGGGTCGTGCCGCCAGACGTCGCATCCCAGGCCGTCCTGAAGTGCCCACTCGATGCTTTTCGAGTCGGCATGGACGCCCCCGCGATCATGTCCCAGCACACGCCGCCCACCGCGCAGATACGGCGCCGGCTGGCGTTTGTCCTGGTCGAGCAGGGATCGAAGGCGATCGAGGGGTAGTCGAGACCGTGGGGAAACCGCCCCCGACCCCATGGAGTTGCCAGCCCCACCGGGCTTGCCGGCGCCCGTGGAGTCGGGGATGCCGAGCGGTGCGGCCGACGCGGGAGAGGCACACCGGCCGGTCGGTCATGCCGTGTGCTTGGGCTCCCAGGCTCCGGTCAACAGGATTCCCGCGGTGTAATCCGACGCCGACGCCACGAGCAGTTTCCGGGTGGCCCGCTCGAACCTGGCCGTCATGACCCGCTCGCCCAGCACACGGTAATCCTGGATGACGCGCCGGATCTCGTCCATCTGCTGCGGCTTGGGCAGGTAATCGGGACCGACACGGACCCGGTACAGGTCGACGAGACTGTTGACGAACATCTCCGCGAGGTGGTCGATCGAGGAGTCGGCGGCTTCCAGGAACCGCAGCAGCGCACGCACGTAAACCAGTTGGTCCGGAGTCTTGGCGAGGATCTCGGCGGCGCCGTCGACCAGCGTCAGCCTTCCCTCGTCGATCTCCGCCATGCCGTAGGAAACCAGCTTGCGAGCTTCTTCGGAGTCCGGCTCGATGCCCACCGCCGCCTCGGTGCGCGGCGCCTCCTCCGGCTGGGTGCCGAGGACCGCACGTTGCAGGCCGAGGATGTCGGCCAGGTCGGCGCCCTGGCGCATGCTCTCGAAGAACTCGGCGATGTGCGCGGAGTTGAAGCCCTTTCGCAGCAACTGGCTGATCGTGTTGAGCTGCGAGAGGTGATAGTCGTCATAGAGCGCTGACCGGCCCACGCGCCGCGGCGGGTCCAGCAGACCCCGTTCCCGGTACGCCCGGATATTCCGCGTGCTGACGCCCGAGACCTTGGCCAGTTCTTCCAGCCGGTATTCAGCCACGGCAGCTCACCCCCACATCCCCTTCGTCGCGGGCCGATCCACGGCCCGTGACAGTGATTGTGTCCACTGTAGCGCGCGAGACAACACTTTGAGCGAAGTTGCGTTCGTCGTCGGCGAACAACAGCCGCAGCGCCGTGCGCGCACGCTATCAGCGGAGATACCCGATACCGGCCGAAGTTTCCGACATGGATCTGCAATTTCAGCCAACTAGTTTGCCGAGCGAGTCGCCCCCGGGTAACCGTTCGGAGATGGAATCGGTTGGCGTCGGCGGCCCTCGGTGCGGGAAGATGAACAGAGGTCCAGTGGTTACAGGACATTAAGACAAAGCTTTTTCGCCGGTGCCCGGCAGTTGAGAGGTTGCGCGTGCGTCCCTGGATCGTCTGGGCCACCGGGCTTCTCGCATACATCGTCGCGGTGCTCGACCGCACCACGTTGGGCGTGTCCGGGCTGGCCGCCGCCGAGCGCTTCGGCGCCGGCCCGAGCCTGTTGTCGACCTTCGTCGTCCTGCAGGTCGTCGTCTACGCCGGTGCACAGGTCCCCGCCGGCCTGTTGCTCGACCGGTTCGGCTCCAAGGTCCTGATCGTCTGCGGGGCCGCGGTGATGGCGTCGGGACAGTTTGCACTGGCGTTCACCGAATCGTTGCCGACGGCGATCGCCGCCCGCGCGGTCGTCGGTCTGGGAGACGCCGTCACGTTCATCTCGGTGTTGCGGCTGGTCCCGCACTGGTTCACGCCGCGCCGGGTTCCGCTGGTGACGCAGCTGACCGGAATCTGCGGTCAGCTGGGCCAGGTGCTGTCCGCGGTGCCGTTCCTGGCGTTGCTCTCCGCGTCGGGCTGGACCACCGCCTACACCTCGGTCGCAGCGTTCGGCGTGTTGTCGATAGCGCTGATCCTGCTGGTGGTCAAGAACACCCCCGACGGTGCCGCGCCGCCGGTGGAGACGACGTCGCTGCAGGAGACCCTCGCGAGCATCAAGACGGTGTGGCTGCGTCCGGGCACGCGGCTGGGCTTCTTCACCCATATGGGTACGCAGTTCTCCGTCACGGTCTTCGCGCTCATGTGGGGGGTGCCGTATCTGACGTCGGCACAGGGTCTCTCGCCCGGCGCGGCGGGAACGCTGCTGACCATCTCGGTCGCGGCGGCCATCAGCGCAGGAGTGGCCATCGGCATCCTGACCGGCCGTCACCCCCATCGGCGGTCGTGGCTGGTGCTCGGAATCATCGCGAGCAACGCCGTGGCCTGGACCGCGGTACTGGCCATGCCCGGCCGGTCACCGCTGTGGCTGCTCGTGCTGCTGGTCGTGGTGATCTCCGTCGGAGGTCCCGGCTCGATGGTCGGCTTCGACTTCGCGCGCACCTTCAATCCCAGCGCGACCCTCGGCACGGCTCAGGGCATGGTCAACATGGGCGGATTCCTCGCCTCACTGCTGCTGATGCAGTCGATGGGCCTGATCCTGCAGGCCGCAGGTGGCCTGTCCTTCGCATCGTTTCGGCTCGCGTGGACACTGCAGTACGTCGTCTGGGCGGTCGCCGTCGTCGGCATCCTGATCACCCGCCGCAAGGCCCGCAGGTTGCTGGCGCTGCAGGACGACCGGTCCCTGCTCGAGAGCATCGGGAATTAGCTCTCCCCCACCGACCTCGCGACGACCTGGGCAGCATGTCGGTGCCCCACCGCCTCGTAACCCACCACCGACACCACCGGCGCCAGCGTGACGACCAGCAGGCAGTTCGCCATCGAGATCCCGCCCATCGCCAGCGCGACCGCTGCTCCCAACACCACCGCCGTGAGGACGACCAGCAGCACGTGGAACCAGACCACCGCACGCGCCATCACTGCGTAGAGCGCGTAGATCGTCACGATGTAGACCCCCACCGGGATGACGACCGAGCACACGGTGGCGACCGAATCCAGCGCGGAGTCGTGCTCGATGTAGTACGCCGCCGCGTGCAGTCCGGCGCCGGTCGCGACGATCGCCGCGAACAGCGCGATGTGCAGATAACCGAACCAGAACGAGCGTTCGCGGCGGGCGTGCAGGATGTCGGCCTGCGGCAGCACGAAATAGGTCCACCACATGCCGAACGTCAGACCCGTGCCGGCCACCGCGACGAAGACGGCTTCGACCGACCACCCCTGCGCACCCACCACGGCCGTCAGCGAGGCCACCGTGCCGACGACACCCTCGCCGAGCGCGATGATCGTGAACAGTCCGTACCGCTCGGCGATGTGGTGGGCGTGCCACGGCGTCCCGCCCTGCTTCCACTCGGCGACGACCGGACCGATCATCTCCACCAGCACCAGCCCGATCACGATGGCCGCGGTGGCGGGGACCGACGTGTGGACGAATATCGCTGCGATCCAGCCGATCTGGGCGACGGTGATCCACAGCGCGTACGTCACGCAGGCCTTGCGCCGTGCAGGATCCTGCGTGGCGGCCCGCAACCATTGCGCGACCATCGCGACGCGCATGACGACGTATCCCGCCACCACGACGGTGTTGTCGACGTGGCCGCCGTGGCCGATCGACGCATACATCTGCGGGATGCCGAGCGCGAGGATGATCACGCCGACCATCTGCAGCATGGTCGTCACCCGATAGACCCAGTCGTCGGTGTCGTAGGCGGAGGCGAACCAGCTGAAGTTGATCCACGCCCAGCACACCGCGAACATCGCGAAGAAGAATCCCGCGAGCCCGGCGACGACGTGGTCCCCGGCCAGCGCGTGCGCGAACTCCGAGGCGGCGACACCGAACGCGATCACGAAGGTGAGGTCGAAGAGCAGTTCCAGCGGAGTGGCGACCCGCCCGGCCTCGTGCGGGTCCCGTCCGCTCATCCGCCGGATACGGTGCGCCCTGCTGATCGGCGCCTGCGGTTCGTCGTCGCTCACGTCGTTGCTGCCCCTTCCGCGATGGGCGTCGACCGTACCCGAGATACTGTTCCACCATGGGCATGGCGGTCGGTGTGGTGCTCGCCGCCGGCCTGGGCACCCGCGTGGGCGCCGACGGCAACAAGGCGTACCTGCCGCTGGCCGGGCGCAGCATGCTGGTCTGGTCGCTCGACACGGTGTCCCGGGTCCCCGGCATCGCCCGCACCGTGCTGGTCTACCGCCAGGGCGAGTACGAGCTGGCCAGCGACACCGTACGGCGCGAACTCCCCGGCGTCGCGGTCGAGTTCGTGGAAGGCGGCGCCACTCGCCACGCGTCGGAGACCAACGTGTTGCGCCACCTGTCCGGCGACATCGAGTCCGGCGCTCTCGATGTGGTCGCCATCCACGACGCGGCGCGGCCGCTCGCCGGGCCGGACATGTTCGCCACCGCCATCGCGCTGGCCCGGACCCACGGCGGTGCACTGCCCGCGCTGCCGGTCGACAATGTCGTCCGGTGCACTGAGCACGGCCTGGAAAGCGTTGCCGGACACGGATCGCTCGTCAGGGTGCAGACGCCCCAGGCGTTCCGGGCACGCGAACTGCTCGACGCCTACGCCCGTGCCGACCGGGAGGGGTTCGAGGGCACCGACACGTCGTCGTGCATCGAGCGGTACGCCGATGTCGAGGTCCAGACGTTCGCGGGACGCGCCGACAACCTCAAAGTCACCTATGCCCGCGATATCGTTGTCGCACAACGACTCCTCAGCGGTCGTCCTGCTGACTCGCGATGACCGCGGCGAGGTAGCGGCCGTCGCGCGGCAACTCGACGTGGAGTGCGGCGGGGTCTCCGTCGATGAGAGTCACGGCGACGCCCTCGGACAACGCGACCTCGAATTCGTCGAACGAACCGGACCCGGCGCGCGCCGACAGCGCTGACAGTACGGTGACGTCGAATCCCCGCGGGTACTGCACCGTGCGCAGCTGGGCCCGGTCAACCGTCGCCAGCAGCCGTCCCTGCTCGTCGACCGCCTTGACGCTGTCGGTCACCGGCTGCGCGGGCACGACCGCGACGGCGCCGCCGCGCAGCGCCTCGGCGATGCGGTGCGCCGTATCCGCGCCGAACACCGGCCACTCGAGGTCGTGCACCAGCACGTACGGGCCGTCGACAACGCGCAGCGCGGCCGCCACACACTCCGCGCGCTCGCCGCGCGGCGCGGCAACCACCACGCGGACACGCGAGAATGACTGGCTGTCAAGGGTTTCGCGTACCGCGTCGGCGAGCGGTGCCGCCGCGGCGACCAGCACCTGCGCGCTCGACTCCAACGTGCGGACCGCCCGCACCAGGGGGGCCTGACCCGCCACCGGGGTGAACACCGCGTCGGGACGGTCGGCGAAGCAGACCGGTACGGGCAGGATCGCCGTCAGACTCACGGCGCTTCAGGCTATACCTTCGATACCTTCGATACCTTCGATGACGGGCCGAGCGACCTATACCGGGTCGAACGACGAGATCAGCCAGGTACCGCCGATCTTCTTCATCCCCACCTTGACCGCGCTGGCGGCGAACGCCCCGTCGGGGTTCTCCTTGCTCGTCGTGGTCTGGTTGATGAACACGAGCACTTCGGCTTTGTACGGCTGGATCTGCGACACCGCCGCCCGAACCACCGATGCCGCCGTCTTGACGGACTTCTCCTTGGCCGCCGGCGTGACGATCTGCTCGGTGAACTGCGTGTAGTACGACAGGAAGTCGCCGGTCAACCGCGACTTGGCGGCCGCGAAGTCCTTGTCGAGCGACTCCGGAGAATACGACAGCAGAGCCACCGTGCCGCTGGTGGCGGCGTCGAGCGCCACCTTGGCCGCAGCCTTGTCGGTCTGCTGGTCGGGGCGGTACTGATTCAGGTAGAGCCAGCCCGCCAGCCCTGCGGACGCCAGCAGTGCCGCCGCGAGCAGGATCGCGACCGCCCTGGCGCGCACCGCGCGCCGCACGCCACCGGGACGCTGCGAGGCCGTACCCGCGGTCGGCTCCGCCTCCGCCCCCGCGGTGGTTTCCGGTTCCGTGCCCGCGGTCGGCTCCGCCTCCGTACCCGCGGTCGGCTCCGCCTCCGTACCCGCGGTCGGCTCCGCCTCCGTCACCTCCGTGGCTTTCTCTTCGTCGCTCACGGCACGAACTCGACTTTCGACATCTTGATCTGACCGCCCTCTCGCTGCAGGCTCACGCTCAGTCGCCACGTCCTCGGTTCCTGCTTGGCCCCGGCCGAATTGGTGACCCTGGACGCGGCCGCGACGAGCACCTGGGCGGTGTCGTCGTCCATCTGCTCGACCGCGGTGGAATTGACGGTGACCTCGGTGATGACCTTCGAATCCTGGGCGACCTTGACGAAATCCTTTGCCTGACTCTGGAAGTCGTTCTTGAACTGACCGGTCGAATTGTCGATGATCCGCTGGACGTCCTCCTGAGCCTTGGTGAAGTCCAACGACATCAACGTCACGACACTCTGCCGGGCCGCCGCCGAGTACTCGGCGTTCTGCTGCCGGAGCTTGTCGGCCTGACGGTGGTGCCAGACCATGAAGCCACTGAGGCCCAGCAGCGCCGCCGTGCACAGGATCACCAGCGAGGCCGCGATCGCCTTCCAGCTCGGACGCGGCACACGGAACCGGCGCGCCTTCGACGCTTCGATCGATTCGTCGAGCAGCGCCTCGCCGCCGGTCTCATCGCCCTCACCATCGCCGTCCTCGACGGGTGCCGTGGCGTCACCCACCTCGACGGGCGCCTCGGCCTCGGCTTCGGGTTCGACTTCCACTGCGCCGGCCGGTGCCCCCGCGGCCTCCGCCTCCCGCCGGAGCCGCAGCGCCCGCGCGCGTGCCCGCGCGGCGGCCGCCATCGCCTCGGCCTCGGCGGCTTCGGCTTCTGCTTCGTCGGCGAGTGCGCGGGCCCGCTCGGCGTCGGCGGTGCGATCAGCGTCGGGGCGTGGTTCGTCGGCGCGGTCGGCGTCGATCACCGACGCGCGACGCCTGAAAGACGGCACACCGACCTCCTTATCTGCTACGTCATCACGCGCTGGGCGTTATGAGAATGTCATTCTTCTTTTTTGCGTATCGACTTGACGATACCCCCGCGTTACGAGTCCGGACAAAGGGCTTCTTCTGCGGAAATGCTATTTACGCGCTGTGCGAACGCTCAGCGGAGATTGTCCTGTAGTCGGTCCTTCATCACCTTGCCGGTGGCGTTCAACGGCAACTCGTCGAGGAACTCTACAGAGCGCGGCACCTTGAAACCGGCCATTCGGGCACGACTCCAATCGATCACCTCGTCAGCCGACAGGCTCTGCGCCGCGTCGCTGCGCACCAGGAAAGCCTTGCCGACCTGACCCAGCCTCTCGTCGGGCACACCGATGACCGCGGCCTGCGCGATGCCCGGATGTTCGAGCAGGAAGCCCTCGATCTCCGCCGGATACGCATTGAACCCGCCGACGATGAACATGTCCTTCTTGCGGCCGACGATGCACAGCCGGCCCTCGTCGGTGAACGTGCCGAGATCGCCGGTGTGCAACCAGCCGTCCTCGTCGATCGCCTCGGCCGTCGCGAGAGGGTCGTCGAGGTATCCCTGCATCACGTTGTAACCGCGCACCAGCACCTCGCCGTCGTCGGCGATGTCGACCTCGACGTCTTCGCACGGCAGACCCGCCGTGCGGGCCACGTTCTCGGGGCTGTCGCCCGGCCGCGACAACGTCACGTTGCCCGCCTCGGTGAGGCCGTAACCCGTCATCAAGGTCTGGAACGGCAGTTCGTCGCGGATACGCCTGATCAGTTCCACGGGTATGTCGGCCGCGCCGGTGACCGCGGCCCGCAGCGTCGCGAGCCGGCCCTTGTCGGCCACGGTGAGCAGCGAGTGATACAGCGTCGGCGGTCCGGGAAGCATCGTGATGCTCTCCCGCGCCACGAGGTCGACGACGCGGTCGACGTCGAACGCGGCGACCGGCACCATGGTGGCTCCCCGCAGAAACGACGCGACCAGCCCGGCTTTGAGGCCGAAGGTGTGGAAGAACGGGTTGATCATCAGATACCGGTCACCCTCGCGCAGATCCGCGAGCGTCGCCCACTCCTCGTAAGCCCGCAGCGTTTGGCGATGATTCATCATCGCGCCCTTGGGTCTTCCGGTGGTGCCCGAGGTGAAGATGACGTCGGCGATGTCGGCGCCGTCCAGCCACTCCGACGGCGCCCGCTCGAACGGCGCACTGCGGCAGAGGAAATCGGAGCCCAAGTCGATCATCGGCACATCGAGCGCAAGGCTGTAGTCCTGGCCGAGGAAGCCGCTCTGAACCAGCACCGCCTTGGCGCCGCTGCGCGACACCACGTCGGCGGCCTCCTCCGCCTTGAACCTCGTGTTCACCGGAACGAGCACGCCGCCTGCGGTCATGATCCCGAACGCGGCGATGATCCAGTCGGCGGAGTTGGGAGCCCACAGCGCCACCCGGTCGCCCTTCGCCACCCCGAGGTCGACGAACGACCCTGCCGCACGGCGGATTCGGTCGACGAGCTCGGCGAAGGACAGGCGCAACGGACCGTCGACGACCGCTTCCCTGTCACCGAAACGGTCCGCCGCGCTGGCGACCATCTCGGGGATGGTCTGCCATCTGGGCACGTAACTCAACTGCGGGTCGTCAGGTGGTGACCAGACGACCCAGGTTGCCGCCCATGATCTTCGCCTGGTCCTCGACGGACAGGTGCTCGAGCGCGGTCACGTAGTGCGTCGGCTCGGCCAGGCCCTCCGGGTGCGGCCAGTCGGAGCCGTAGAGCACCTGGTCCACACCGATCAGGTTGATCAGGTCGTCGATGCCCTCCTCATAGAACGGGCTGACGTAAATGCGGTTCTTGATCTCCTCGATCGGGTTGCCCAGGAACGCTTCCGGCGCCTTCTTGTACACCTCGGCCATGGAGTCCAGCAGCGGGAACATCCACTTCGAGCCGGCCTCGACGATGCCGACCTTGAGCTTCGGGTGCCGGAACAGCGCGCCGTGGATCACCCACGAGGCCACCGCGTCCTGGATCGGGCGCCACTCGTTGAGGATCGACATCGCGTTGGTCTGGAACGGCAGCATCTCCTGCGCCGCACCGTCCCACTCGGAGGTGTAGCGGGAGTAGCCGCTGTCCGAGGAGTGCATGCCGACGAACACGTCGTGATGGACGACGCGCTCCCAGAACGGGTCGAACTCGGGCAGGGCGAAGGATCGCGGGCCGCGGAAGCCGGGCACCGGGGCGGGGCGGATAAGGATCGCGCGGGCACCGCGCTTGACGCACCACTCCAGCTCCTCGATCGCCTTCTCGACGATCGGCAGCGTGATGACCGGGGTGGTGAAGATGCGGTTCTGGTAGTTGAAGCCCCACACCTCGTCGAGCCACTGGTTGAGCGCGTGGATCAACACGTGGATCGCCACCGGGTCGTCGGACAGCCGCTCCTCGATCAGGCTCGCGAGCGTCGGGAACATCAGGCTGCGGTCGACGCCGAGTTCGTCCATCACCTTGATGCGCGGCTCGGGCTCGAAGAACGCTGGGATGGCTTTCATCGGCTCCCCGAAGAGCTCACGCTTGCTCTTGCCGTCGGGATTGCCGTACTTGAAGTACTCCTCCCACGCACCCGGCTTGGCGACCACCGAGAAGGTGGGGTTGGGGATGTAGTTGCTGATCACCCCCCGCAGAGCGATCTTGGTGCGACCGTTGACCTCGACGTACTGGACGACGTCCTTGTACTCCTTCGGCAGGTACTTGGTCATCGCCTCCGGCGGCTCGTAGAGGTGATTGTCCGCGTCGAAGAGCGGAAACGGTATGTCGACCCGGTGTGACAGCTGCCCCATGAAAAACTCCTTTTCTTATCGGGAGAATCGTATTCTCATTACTGGCGGCTCGCAACGGCCCCCTGGTGCGCCGGCAGGCCGCGGCCCGCACTGTCCGCGACGTCCTGGCGGACGCGGTACTTCTGCACCTTGCCGCTGGCGGTCCTGGGAAAGTCGTGGACGCGGTGCAGCTCCTCGGGCCATTTCTGGGCCGCCACGCCGGCCCCCTTGAAGTGGGTGCGAACCTCGTCGAGGGTCGGCATGTCGTGTCCTTCGCGCAGACGCAGCACCGCCGCCGTCCGCTCACCCAGACGGGGGTCGGGCGCGGCGACGACCACCGCCTCGGCGACGGCGGGCATGGCCAGCAGCACCTCTTCGACCTCGAGCGCGCTGATGTTCTCACCGCCCCGGATGATCACGTCGGCCTTGCGGTCGGTGATCGTGAGGTAGCCGTCCTCGTCGAGCACCCCGATGTCACCGGTGCGGTACCAGCCGTCGTCGTCGAAGGCGCGCGCGGTCAACTCGTCGTCGGTGTACCCGAGACACAGATCCGGTCCGCGGCTGAATATCTCGCCGTCGGGGCCGAGCCGGATCTCCACGCCGGGACGCGGATCGCCGTCGGTGAACAGGCGTTTGGCCTCGGGCGCGCCGGGTCGCGACCCGGTGATCGAGGGATGCTCGGTGCTGCCGTAGGACCGGAACACGAACATCCCCAGATCGGTGAGGCGCTGGGTCACGGCCGCGGGGACCGTGGAGCCTCCCAGACCGACGGTGGTGAAGCGGGCGATGTGCTCGGGACGGCAGTCGGGGTGGTCGAGCAGACTGGTGACGAAGTAGGGCGGACCGCCTCCGATCGACAGCCCGTCGCGCTCCATCAACTTCAGCACCCGGGCCGGATCCCAGACGTCGCACAGGTCGATCGGGGCGCCCTCCAGGACCGGGATCAGAAAAGCCCCGAGCATGCCGATGAAATGCCCGACGGGTGTGGCGGTCAACTGCCGGCCGCGGTCGGGCGGGTAGTTCTCCAGCAGCTGGCGCGTCTCGAACGTGAGCGTCTGGTGGCTGTGGATCACGCCCTTCGGATCACGCGTGGTTCCCGAGGTGAACGCGATCAGGGCCGGTCCGGCAGGGTCGGTGCCGAGCGTGCCCTCGAGGGGCCGATCGGCCAGCAGATCGTCGAAGGACTGCCCGTCCGTCCCCTCGCTTCGCCCGCCCCGGGCGCCGACCAGGCCGACGACGGGCACCTCGGCGCACAGGTCCGGCTGGTGGCGCATCCTGCCGAACTCCTCGGCGGTGATGAACACCTTCGGCCGGGCGGTCGCCATGATGTGCGCCAGTTCCTTGCGCCCGTAGAAGTGCACGATCGGCACGATCACCGCGCCGAGGAACGCCGACGCCCAGAACGTGACGGCGGCCTCGCGCCAGTTGGGCAGTTGCAGCGCGACGACGTCGCCCGGCCCGACTCCCCGGGCTGCCAGGCCGGCGGCCAGGCGGCGGGCGTCGTGCGCCACCTCGCCGAAGGTGCCCGTGTAGGGCCGCACCGCCGAGTGGACGCAGAAGCCGACGTCCCGGTTCTCGTCGAGGGACCGGGCGAGCAGCTCACCGAGCGTCTCCCGGGTCCACCAGCCCTCCCGCTCGTAGAGCTCGACCAGCTCAGCAGGGATACTCCGCATGGGTTGCGCGCCACCTCCCGTTCCGCAGGCGATGCTATTCTCCGCCTACGAGAATGCCAATACCGCAGATGGAGAATGCTCGATGGTCGACCTCGAAATCGAGGAGGGTCTGGCGGTCATCACCATCGACCGGCCGCACGCACGGAATGCGATCTCGCTGGAGACCATGGACCAGCTCGAGAAGGCTCTCGACGGCGCGGCCGGCGCCGCCGCGCTGGTGCTCACCGGAGCCGGTGACCGCGCGTTCGTCTCGGGCGGCGACCTCAAGGAACTGAGCGCATTACGGACCGTCGAGCAGGCGTCGGCGATGTCGTTGCGGATGAGGACCCTCTGCGATCGCATCGCCGCCTTCCCCGCTCCCACGGTGGCCGCTCTCAACGGTCACGCCCTCGGCGGCGGCGCCGAATTCGCGGTGGCCGCCGACATCAGGCTGGCCGCCGACGACATCAAGATCGGATTCAATCAGGTGGCGCTGGCGATCATGCCCGCGTGGGGCGGCGCCGAGCGCCTCGTCGAGCTGGTCGGCTACAGCAAGGCCCTGCTGCTGGCCGGCACCGGACGCCTCATCAGTGCCACCGAGGCCGAACGCGTCGGCCTGATCGATCAGGTGATCCCCCGCGCGTCGTTCGATCAGCAGTGGCGGGTGATCGCCCGCTCGTTGGCCACGACGCCTGCAGGTCGGGTGAAGCGAGTTATGCAGGGCGTCCCCACCACCGAGGCGGTCGCCGCGTTCGCCCACCTGTGGGTGTCCGACGAGCACTGGGCCGCCGCAGACAAGGTGATGAAGAAGGGCACGTAGCGGCGCAATGCCGTTAGGCCTGTCCGACGCCGAACTCCCGCACCGGATCCTTCCCGTCCCAGCCGGCCGCGGCGTCGCGCAGGAACGCGGCCAAGCCCCGGGTGGCGTCGGTGAGTTCCATGATCTCGACGACCGCCGCCGGCCCGTCCGGAGTCTCGGCGTAGGCGAACCGGGTGCCCACATCGGCCCCGCCGGACCACACCACCGGCCAGCGCGCCGCCTCGACCGCCCGCATCGTGGCACCGAAATCATCTGTCCAGTAGGCCAACTGATGGAACCCCGCACGGCCCGAGCCGAGGAATTCGGTGAAGATGCTCGCGGTGTCATCCTCCTGCTGGATCAGCTCGACCTGCAGATCGCCACTGTTCGCCAAGGCCAGCGACAGCGTGATCTCGCACGGCTGACCGCGATAGGTCACGCGTTGCCGGAGACCGCGCATCACATACCAGGGGCCGACCCCCAGGGCCAGCCACCCCGACAGCGCGCGATCGAGGTCCCCGACGACGTGACCGATCTGACGAATGGGCCCGGGAAGGATCACCCGGGAACGGTAGCAGGGCTTCCGCCGGTGTTGTTCTCTCTAGACGAGAACGTCATTTCCGATTATCGTCAACCGCGTGTCGACCACGCAGCGGGCGCTGGCGCCCGAGATCTCCACATGGCCCAACGACGATCCGCAGCTCATCGGCAGTCGCTGCGCCGGCTGCGGCGCCACGACCTTTCCGGTGCAGCAACGCTGCCCGAAGTGCAGCGGCGGCGACATGTCGGAGGTGCTGCTCCCACGGCGCGGGACCCTGGTCGCGTGGACCACGCAGGGCTTCCCTCCCGGCGCTCCCTACAAGGGGCCCACCGGGAAGGACTTCGTGCCGTTCGGGGTTGGCCTCGTCCAGCTCGACGACGTCATCCGGGTCGAGGGACGGCTCACCGAGAACGACCCCGCCGAGCTGGAATTCGGCCAGGAGGTCGAGCTGACCGTGGTCCCGTTCACCACCGACGAGGACGGCACCGAGATCGTCACGTTCGCATTCCGCCCGGTCGCCGACTGAAAGGCTGACGACAGATGACAACCAGCGCGCATTCCGCCAACGACGTCGCCATCATCGGCGTGGGCCTGCATCCCTTCGGCCGGTTCGACAAGACTGCGATGCAGATGGGGGCCGAGGCGATTCAGGCCGCACTCGCCGACGCGGGTGTGGAGTGGAAGGACATCCAGTTCGGCTTCGGCGGCAGCTACGAGGTGTCCAATCCCGACGCCGTCACCCGACTGGTCGGCCTGACGGGCATCACGTTCACCAACGTGTTCAACGCCTGCGCCACCGCCGCGTCGGCGATCCAGCAGACCGCCGACACCATCCGTCTGGGCAAGTACGACCTCGGGATCGCCATCGGCCTGGACAAGCATCCCCGCGGCGCCTTCACCGACGACCCGGCCAAACTCGCCCTGCCCCAGTGGTACGCCGAGAACGGCCAGTTCGTGACGACGAAATTCTTCGGCATGAAGGCCAACCGCTACATCCACGATCACCACATCTCCGAGGAGACGCTGGCTCGGGTGGCGAACAAGAACTTCCGCAACGGTGTGATCAATCCGAATGCGTTCCGCCGCAAGGAGATCTCCGTCGAGGAGATCATGGCTTCGCCGGTGCTGAACTATCCGCTGCGGCAGTACATGTTCTGCGCCCCCGACGAGGGCGCGGCCGCAGTGATCATGTGCCGCGCCGATCTCGCGCACAAGTACACCGACAAGCCGGTGTTCGTGCGCGCCAGCGAGATTCGCACGCGCACCTTCGGCGCCTACGAGGTGCACGCCACCTCGGCGCCGCTCGACGAGGACGTCTCCCCCACGGTCTACGCCGCCAGAGCCGCCTACGAAGCGGCGGGTATCGGGCCCGAGGACGTGGACATCGCCCAACTGCAGGACACCGATGCGGGCGCCGAGGTGATCCACATGGCCGAGACCGGTCTGTGCGCCGACGGCGAGCAGGAGAAGTTGCTCGCCGACGGCGCGACCGAGATCGGCGGCAGCATGCCGATCAACACCGATGGCGGCCTGATCGCCAACGGTGAGCCGATCGGCGCGTCGGGCCTGCGCCAGGTGCACGAGCTCGTTCGACAGTTGCGCGGCGAAGCGGGTGAGCGCCAGGTGCCGGGCGACCCGCGGGTCGGGCTGGCCCAGGTCTACGGCGCGCCGGGCACGGCCTCGGCGACGATCCTGTCCCTCTAGCGCGGAAGCCGAGCGGAACCATCCCCCGCGGAGACGTCGGGCAGCGGGTCACCTTCGAGACGGCGGAGCCATCGCTCGCAGAACTCGAACGTCTCGGCATGCCCGGTGTTCATCCCGAGCGCGCGTTCGACCACCAGGGCCTGCGACACGCTCGTCGCGAACACCGTCCACACCACCGCCGGCACCTCGGCCGCATCGATGCCGTGACGCGCCAGCGCATCGGCGATCGCTCTGTTCTGCTCCTGCCGAAACCGCTCGGCGTAGTAGACGATTTCAGCACGCAAGGCCTTGCGGTGATTCGCCAGACCCATGAATTCCATCGTCAGCCGGGTGGCCTCCGGGGCCGTGCTGAATCGCCAGAGCGCCCAGAGCGGCTGCGGCGACTGCAGTGCGGTGGCGAGCACGGCCAGGCCCTCCTCGGCCCTGCGGTGGAACACGGCGAGAAAGAGGTCCTCCATCGTGCGGAAGTAGTAATGGACCAGTTGCGGCTTGAGGCCGGCCCGCTCGGCGACCCGCCGGGACGTCACCGCGGCATAGCCCTCTTCGAGCAACATCTGCTCCGCGGCGTCGAGCAGCACGATGCGATTCTTCGCGTCCGGCGCACCGATCCGTCGCGGCGATGCCATATTCGGTTCACCTCCTCACCGGTTTCCGTGTCGCGTCAGTTCTTGACCCTAGCTCTTGCACCATGCTAAGCAAGTGCTCAGCAATTGCGCGAGTTTTTCGACGAGTCACGTAGCCACCGTCCCCACACACCCGTCAGCCCGGGAGGCCGAGCACATGAGCGATTTCGACACGATCGATTACTTCACCGATCCGTCCCTCGTGCCGGACCCGCACCCGTATTTCGATCACCTGCGCACCAAGTGCCCCGTGGTCAAGGAACCGCATTACGGCGTGCTGGCGGTCACCGGCTACGAGGAGGCGGCGACCGTGCTGAAGGACACCGAGACGTTCTCGTCCTGTATCGCGGTCGCCGGCCCGTTTCCGCCGCTGCCGTTCACCCCGCAGGGCGATGACATCACCGACCAGATCACCGCGCACCGGCCGCAGATGCCGATGTTCGAGCACATGGTCACGATGGATCCGCCCGACCACACGAACGCGCGTTCGCTGCTCAACCGGCTCCTGACCCCGAGCCGGCTCAAGGAGAACGAGGACTTCATGTGGCGGCTTGCCGACGAGGTGCTCGACGACATCTTCGACCGGGAGCCGACCGGCCGCTGCGAATTCCTCACCGCCTACGCAAAACCGTTCTCGCTATTGGTGATCGCCGATCTACTCGGTGTGCCGGAGTCGGATCACGAGGAATTCCGTACCGTCCTGGGCGCCCCGCGCCCGGGCGCCAACGTCGGCTCGCTGGACCACAGTGACCTCGTGGGCGCCAATCCGCTGGAGTGGCTCGACGAGAAGTTCATCGGCTACCTCGAGGACCGCCGCAGGGAGCCCCGCGACGACGTGCTGACGGCGCTGGCGACGGCGAAGTACCCGGACGGCTCGACCCCGCCGGTGATCGAGGTCGTCCGCTCGGCGACGTTCCTGTTCGCCGCGGGCCAGGAGACCACCACCAAGCTGTTGTCGGCCTCACTGCGGGTGCTCGGCGACCATCCCGACATCCAGGAGGCCCTCCGCGCGGACCGCAGCCGCATCCCGGTGTTCGTGGAGGAGGCGCTGCGCATGGATGCCCCGGTGAAAAGCCAGTTCCGCCTTGCCAAGAAGCCGACGACGGTCGGCGGGATCGACGTGCCGGCAGGCACCACGATGATGGTGTGCCCGGGCGCAGTCAACCGCGACCCCAGCCGGTTCGAGCATCCGCACGCGTTCGATCTGAACCGCAAGAACGTGCGCGAACACATCGCGTTCGGGCGCGGGGTGCACTCATGCCCGGGCGGTCCGCTCGCCCGCGTCGAGGGCCGCGTCTCGATCGAGCGCATCCTGGACCGGATGGCCGATATCGCGATCGACGAAGAACGCCACGGACCCCCGCATGCCCGCCGCTACACCTATGAGCCGACGTTCATCCTGCGCGGGCTGACAGAGCTGAACATCACGTTCACCCCGGTCGGAGAAACCCGTTGAGGCGGAATACCGCCCGGTGAGAGAAGCGCCGTTCTAGGATTCGGAAATGGTGTTCTACAAGGCGGTTCCGTCCGTTGCTGCCGGCATGGTGGGTCTGGTCACCGTCAGTGCCGTCGTCGCCGGCGCGCCGGCGGCGGCCCAACCGCCGTTGCATCACGTGCATTACACCGTGGGCGCCAGTCAGGACACCGTCGGCAGCATCTACTACCGCGAGGTCGACCCACCGAATTGGGCTGAGTACAGCCACAATCCGTACCAGTACAGCCCGAAGGCCGACGTGGACCTCGGGCCGAACAAGCCGTGGACGCTCGACGTCATGCTCGCCGATCCCGACGACTGGGCCATGGTGGTCGTCGGGCTCCCCGGCCCCACCACCCCGCCGTTGGCCGAGCCGGGATTCGTCTGCGAGCTGCGCGTGGACGACGTGGTGGTCAAGACCGCCAAGGGCACCAGGGGTGCTCTGTGCTCCATCCGCAGCTGGTGATCCCCGACCGCCCCGGCGCGGTCAGAGGTCTCCGCGCTCCCAGCTGGACTTGCTGTTCCGCGAAACACAGGTGAGGAACAGACCGTCGGGCGCCTGGGCGACCTCGCCGTCCAGTGCCGGGCACAGGTCTCCCTCGTTCTTGATCCCGTGCATCTCCGGGGACCGGAACCACCGGGGTTCGTAGCGCCGCGGGGATCCGCAGAACACCAACCGGCCCCAGTCCGTGACGCCGAATGCGTAATAGGTGGGGTTGTTGCAGTAGGACCCGAGCACGATGTGGGGGGCGATGCCCGGGGTGCAGTCGGGATAGTTGCACTCCTGACCCGGGGGAGGAAGGTGCGGCAGTGTCGGCGGGGGTTGCGCGATGGCGCTCGGGGCGACGACCAGCCATGCGGGAACTGCGAGGACCGCCGCCAGCACAGCGTTCATGGACCGCATGCCGACATTTTCCCATGGGGCGGAATGAAATTCTCGCTTTTGAAGAGCATTGCTACCCAGCCTCGTTAAGCTGGGCGACATGCGCGCATCACGGGTCATCGGCGGCGTCGCCGCGACGGTCGTCACCGTCATGGGAAGCCTAGGTCTCCCGCCGTCGGCGCGTGCATCGAACTTCGGGATGGAGTTCGACGGCACCTACGTCGTGAAGTCCGACGGCGAGTGGGCGAAGACCAACGACGTGTTCATCGACGAACAGACGGTGGTCGAGACGTGGACGGTCAGAACCGACTGTGTGAGCCCGATCGAATGCAGCGGCGAGGTGACCAGCGACCACGGGTGGACCGGGTCGGTCAAACTGGACGACTTCTGGTACGTGCGGCGCGACATACCCAACTGGATGCCCTGTCCCGATGGAACATTCGCCACCGGGCACCAGTTGTACCTCCTCTACGGTTTCGACCCGGCCATGACCCAACGCGTCACGACCACCGACTTCATGGCGGGCCGCAACGTCACCAAGAGCGACAGCGGTGCGTGCGGCGTCAACAAGCCGAAGGTCATCGAGCTGCCGGTGAGCCTGCAGCGGGTCGCCAGGTAGCACGACTGGGCCTCTCCCGAGCGGAGGTTTGCCCGGCCGGGGTCCAGCAACGCTGAACCCCGGCCCGGCAAGTCACATCGGGAGCAGATCCTTCCAGGACTTCGGCGCTCCGCCGGCAGCCAGGTTCGTCTGGGAGTGCAGTTGACCGTCCGGGGTCAGGTACTGCCCCGTGCGCGGATCGTAGTGCGCCACCGCGACCGAAGGACCGCCAGAGGCGTTGCCGCGGAACGCACTCGGCGCCGCGGGCACCGTATCCGGCGCCACCGGACCCGCGGCGGGCGCCGGCGGAGCCGCACCCGGCGCCGGCGGCGGCGTACCGGGAAGGGCCTGATCCGGCAGCAGCGGGCCCTGCCCCGGGGGCAGCGGCCCGGCGGGCACCGGCGCGGGCCCGGGAGCCGGAGCCGCAGCGGGTGCGGGGGCCTCAGGCGGGGTCCCGCCCGGCGCGGCGCCCGGCGGCAGCGGGGTGCCCTGCAGCGGAGCGTAGATCCGGTTTCCGAAGTCCACGCGATCGTCGGGCTGAACGCCCTGTGCGACCAGGTTGGGGTCGAACGGATACGGCCCGAGGGTGTGGTCCCGCATCGCCGTCGGGATGAATCCCCGCGGATCGTCGCAGAGTTCCACCGTCGGCGCGCGCTTGCCCGGGTGATCCATGCACGGATAGTTCCGGGCGCCGCGAACACTGATCGGGGAGTCCTGCGGCAGCTTGCAGTACAGCCCGTCGGGGGTGTCGATGACGGTCTCGTCCTCGGGGTTACGCCATTGCGACGGCGGGAGGAAGCCGGCCGTGCACGGTGGAGGGTCATTGATGGTGAGCGCGAAATCGCCTGCGGGCAGACCGGTCGGGTTGTTCTGCGGCAACCCGAACGACTGCTGTGCCGCAATGATTCCCGGGAACATCACCAACAACTGCTCGATCGACGGATTGTAGGTGACCAGAACCTGGCCGACCGTGGTGAGATTCGACAGCAGGATGGGCAGCGTCGGCTTCACCTGGTCGAGGAGCGAGGTGACCTCCTGGGCGAACCCAGGACCGCGCTGCAGGATCGAGCGCACCTGCGGGTCGTTCTGCACGACCTGCGCGGTGATCCCGTTGAGGCTGCGCGCCCAGGTGCGGATCGCGTCGGTGGTCTCGGCTTGCGAATCCAGCAGCGGCTTGCTGTCGTCCACCAGACCGCGCATCTGATCCGACACTCCGTTGGCGGCGTTGGTGATCGTCGACGCCGAGTCGAGCAGCGAGCCCAGTTCGGGTCCGGTGCCGTTGAACGCCTTGAACGTCTCGTCGAGCAGATCGGGAATCCGGTCCTTGGGCAGGCTGTCTACCAGCTTGCCCAGCTGGTCCAGCATCGGACCCACCGCCTGCGGAATCGTCGTCTCCGAAGCCGGAATCCGGGAACCGTTCTCGAGATACGGCCCGCTGTCGGTGCGCGGACGCAGGTCGACGTACTGCTCGCCGACCGCCGACACACTGCGTACCTCGGCTTTCAGATCCGCCGGAACTTTCGGCGACGTCTGCAGCGACAGCGTTGCCTCGGCCCCGTTCTCGGTCAACGAGACACCGGTGACCTTGCCGATCTGCACACCGCGGTAGGTAACGTTGCTGAACCGGTAGAGGCCGCCGGAGGCCGGCAGCTCGAGCGTGACGGACAGCCGGCCGATGCCCAGCAGGGTGGGCACCTGCATGTAGGCGAAGATCATCACGGCCACACCGACGATCGATGCGATCGTGAAGATGATCAGCTGGTTCCGGACGAAACGGGTCAGCATCAGCCACCACCTCCAGGTGTCGGCGCGCCGGGAGGCGGCGGTGCCGGCGCCGCCGGAGCCGGCGGCGCGGGTGCTTGCGCGCTGTACGGGCCCGCGAAGATCTGCCCCGGCCCGATCGGCTGAGCCTGCGGTAGCCACGGCGCGGCCGGCGGCGGAGGCGTCACCGGCAGCAGCGGTCCCGTGACCGGCGGCATCGCCGCGCCCGGCGCCCCCTCCGGTGCGGGCGGGATCGCCTTGTCGGGCGGCGGTGCGACACCGATCTTCAGCGGATCGTACGAGTAGTTCAGGTAGTACGGATCGCCGGGCGCCGGAATGAGTTTCGCGTTCTCGTCGCCCCACCGCGTACCGAGCAGCAGCGTCTTCTTCAAGCGCGGGTAGGTGAGGTCGAACGTGGCGAAGAGGTTGATGTAATCACCGCGGGTGATCCGGTCGGCGAACGTCGGGCCGTAGGGGAATGCCGTGGCCCACAACAACGCCAGGTTCAGGTCGGGCCCGATGTCGGCCAGCGCCCCGAGGGCCGGGCCGAGATTCTGCAGGTTCTTGACGAGGTCGTCGCCCGCGTCGTTCACCAGACCGGTCGCGGTGTCGCTGAACTTCCCGAGCTTTTCCAGGGCCGACGTGAACGTCGGCCTCTCCTTGATCAGCACGTCGATGGCCGGCGGGATGTCCTTGAGGGCCCGATCGATCACGTCGCGCTGACCGGCGAACTTCCCGGCGACCCGATTGAGCTGCTGGATGTCGGCGATGATGTTGTCGCGCTGCTGATCCAGCACACCGACGAATTCGTCGAGACGGATGAGCAGTTCGCGGATCTCCGGCTGCCGTCCCGAGAGCGCGGCATTGAAGTTGTGGATGATGTCGCCGATCTGACCCAGACCGCCACCGTTGACCACGGTCGACAACGACGACAGTGTCCGCTCGGTCGAGGGGTAGGTCGACGACTCGCTCAGCGGGACGGTGGCCCCGGGCTGCAGCTGTCCGGTCGGCTGTTGTCCCAGTGGAGGATTGAGCGCCAGGTGCATCGAGCCCAAGAGGCTGGTCTGCCCCACAGTCGCCACCGCGTTGGCCGGCACCACCACATCGGGCTTGACCGAGATCTCGACGTCCGCGTGCCAATCCTTGACGGTCATCTTCCCGACACTGCCGACGACGACGTCGTCGATCATCACGGGTGAATTCGACACCAGCGTGGAGACGTTCGGAACCTCCACGTGATAGGTGACCGCGTCGGGGCCCCGGCCCTTGGCCCCCGGCAGGGGCAGCGAGTTGACGCCCTGGAAGGCGCAACCCGACAGCGACAGCGCGACCGCCGAGCCGACGATCGTCAGGCGCTTCACACAACTCCTCATCATGACGGGGGCGTCCCTTCGGCGGGGAGCAGAGGTCCGTTCGGCGGTGCCGGAGCGGGCGGCGCCGCGGGCGGCGGAGTCTGCGGCAGCAACAATCCGTCCACGCTCGGCGGTTCGGGCGCGATGTTGGACTGGATGTTGGGCGGCCCGGGAATCGGCGCACCGGGGTACAGCGCCGGAGACGGCGTCGCGGGCGCATCCGGGTGCGACATGTAGATCCCCTGCGGTCCGGGCGGCGCTCCCCATCCCGGAGGCGGCGGCACGTCACCCTTTCCGGTGTACGCCGACACGGTGGGCGGCGGCTCGGGGGCGTCGCCCGGACCGGCCCCTCCGGGTGCGAGCTTGGGATCGGTGTAGATCAGCCGGCTCGGATCCACGGCAGGCCGCAGGTACGCGTTGATCGGCAGCGGAATGTTGTTGACGTTGAGCAGCCGCAGGGCCGGGCCGAGGTACTGCGAACACAGCTTCGCCGTCTCCGGCGCCGTGGTGTTCGCCACGCCGCCGATGAGACCGCAGAAGAAGTACACCGGGTTGGCGAAGTTCACCAGCGAGAACGCCCCGGTGACGGATCCGCCGTTCGGGTAGTAGATGTTCTCGAAGTTCGCGATCGCGTTCGGCACGATGTGCAGCACGTTTTCGAAGTCCAGCTTGTGGTCGACGAGTATCTGGGTCAGGCCGCGCAAGTGCTCGAGCTGCTCGGCGGTCTGATTGCGGCTGCCCGCGACGAAGCGCTGCACCTCACCGATCGCGACGTTCAGATCGGTCAGCGCGGCGTCGAGATCCGATCTGCTGTCGTTGACCACGCTCGTCAAGCTGGCCAGCCGGTTCTGGAACAGGACGATCTGATCCTTGCTGTCCCGAAGCGCGGTGACGAACGTCTGCAGGTTCTTGATGATGTCGGCGATGTTGCCGCTGCCCTCGGCGAAGATCCTTGCGGCCCCGGACAATTGCTGGATGGTCGCACGCAGTTTGTCACCGTTGCCGTTGCCCATCGCATTCGCGGCGCTGTCGACGAAGCGGGAGATCGAAGTGCCCGACTCGCCGGCCTTGGGGCCCAGGTCGGTGGACAGCCGCATCAACTGGGTCTTGACCTCGTCCCACTCGACGGGCACCGCGGTGCGGTCACTCGAGATGACCGCACCGTCATGCATTTTCGGGCCGTCGCCGCTGCGGTAGGCCGGCGTGAGCTGAACGTACCGGGCCGCCACCAGGTTCTGCGCGACGATCACGGCCTTCGCCCCGGCCGGGATGGGCACGCCGCGGTCGACCTTGAGCGTCATCTTCGCCTGCGTGCCGTCGGGTTCGATCGTGTCGATCTTGCCGACCTTGACACCCGACACGCGCACCTCGTCGCCGGGATAGATCGCCGTCGCCGTCGGGAAGTAGGCCGTGATGGTGATCGGCGCGAAGAAGACCTGCCGCACGAGGAACACCGCGCCGGCGACCAGCAGGATGGCCAGCAGCACCGCCGTGCCGGCCGCCACTCGCTTACGGGTTGCCATCATTCGGAAGATCTCCTGGCTGAGGAATACCGTTGACGGGGAAAGGGATCTCCGCGCGCGGACCGGCGTTGTCGGGTGGCTGACCGGCATTCACACCGCGCCGGAATCCGAAGGCGTAGTCGAGGAACGGCTGAAGGATCTGCGCCGGCTGGATGTTGGGCACCAGCGCGTTGTAGTAGGCGCCGTTGGACACGATCTCGCCCTGGGTCAGGTAATACTTCGCGGCGCCCGGCAGCATCTTCGCCAGGTTGTCCCGGTTCTTCTCGAGCATGGCCGTCACGTGGTTCAGCCGCTCGAGCGCCGGGGCGAGTTCCTTCTCGTTGTCGGCGACCACACCGGTGAGGTCCTTGGACACCGCCGAGATGTTCGACAGCAGGCTGGTGATCGCCATCCGGCGTTCGTTGAGCACCGCCACCAGGTCGTTGGCGTTGAGGATCAGCGTGTTCACCTGGCTGCTCCGATCGGAGAAGATCGCGGTGACTTTGCCCGCCGTCTTGAGCAGCTCGGCCAGGCTCTGGTTGCGGTTGTTGAGCGACTGGGAGAGCCGGGACAGTCCGTCGAATGTCGGCCCGAGCTGCGGCGAGATCTGATCGAGGGTCTGCGCCAACGTATCCAGCGACTGATTGAGTGACTCGGTGCTGGTCGCCGCGGTGTTGTTGGTGAGGTCGCTGACCGCATCGGTCAACGAGTACGGCGAGGACGTCCGGGTCGAAGGAATCGGCTGGCGCGGGTCCAGGGTGCCGCTGCCCGCGGAATCCAGCGCCAGCACGCGTTCACCGAGCAGAGTGCCGGTGCGGATGTGTGCGCTGGTCTCGGAGCCGAGCGCGTACTTCCCGCTGATGGTGAAACCCACGAGCGCGTCGCCGTTGTCCAGCTCGACCGACGACACCGTGCCGACCTTGATGCCGGATACCGTGACGTCGTTGCCGGCCATCAGACCGCCCGCCTCGGTGAACAGCGCCTGATAGCGGATGGCGGTGGCCCAGGACAGCAAGCGCTCCGGCTGCAAGCCGACGGCGATGACCAGGATGATCAGGACGACGCCGATGAAACCCGCTCGGGCGAGCTGAGATCCGCGATACTTCAGCATCTACTTGTCCACGCACCTTCCTGTCTCTTGCTTGATCCAGGGGAACACCACGGTGCGGCCCTGCAGATCGCTGGCGCGGAAGGTGATACCGCAGATGTAGTACGGGAAGAAGGCGCCGTAGGAACCGACCCGCGCGAGCTTGCGGTAGATCTCCGGCAGACGCTGGATGGTGGCATCGAGCCGCTCGGTGTCGTTGTCGACCAGCGGTGCGAGCCTGTTCAGCTGGTCGATGGTGTCGTTGAGCGGTGCCCGGCCGCGGCCGAGCAGGTCGGCCAGCGACGCCGTTCCGTTGTCGAGCGACTCGATGGCGGTGCCGATCGGGTCGCGGTCGGAGGACAGTCCGCTGACGAGTTTCTCGAGTTTGTCGATGGCACCGGAGAATTCGTCGCCGTCGGTGGACAGCGTGTCCAGCACGGTGCGCAGGTCGTCGATCAGCTGCTCGATGACCTGGTTGTTGTCCGCCAGCGAGTTCGTGAACGACGAGGTCTTGGAGAACAGCGATTCGATCGTGCCGCCCTGCCCCTGGAAGATCTGGACCAGCGACGAGGTGAGTGCGTTGACGTCCTGGGGGTTCAGGCCCTGGATGACGGGCTTGAGCCCCCCGAGCAACAGATCCAGATCGAGCGCCGGCGCGGTGCGCGTCTCCGGGATCTGGGCGCCCGGTGCGACGATGTGCGTCGAGTCGGGCGTGTCGATGAGTTCCAGATAGCGGTCGCCGACGAGGTTGAGGTAGCGGATGGCTGCCTTCGTTCCGGTGGTCAGCACGGTGCTGCGGTCCGTGTCGAACTTGACCAAGACGTTTCGGTCCGCCTGCAGCTCAACGCCCTTCACGGTGCCGACCCGGATGCCGGCAATGCGCACGGTGTCCCCGGACTTCAACCGGGAGGCATCCTTGAACACCGCCGAATACTGGTTGCTCGCACCGGTTCTGGCGTCGGAGAAGACCAGGAACAGGAACGCCGTGAGCACCACCATGACGATCCCGAAGATCGAGAACTTGATGAGCGTACCGGTCGATCGCGTCATCCCGGCATTCCGATCTGTGCGGTGTTGCGCGGCGGCCCGTCGAGCGGTCCGAACAGCCAGTTCTTGAGCCCTTCGGAATTGAGCAGGATCCCCGAGTTCCCGTACTGGGCGGGATTGGAGCCGACATCGCCGACGATCAGCGGCGGCACGAACTCGGCGGGCTGCACCGGCAGGCCGAGCTCCTTGCAGTAGTCCTTGCCGCCACTCTTGGCCGCCACCTTCGGCAGGTCTCTGGGATAGCGGTACCGCTCAACGCCCAGCGTCAGGCCGGCGGAGACGATGATGCCCGAGTACTGCGGCGGCGACTTCGCGAAGGGGATCAGACCGCCGATACCGCACCACAGCGACTTCCGATACTCGTTCAGCAGACTCGTGGTCGGCACGAGCAGGTGCAGAACATCCGTCAGGCCCTGCCGGTTCGTCCCGACCACGTCGTTGCCGACGTCGGCCAGACCGATTGCACTGACCAGGAACTGGTCCAGGTTCTGCTGTTCATCGACGATGGAGTTGCTCAGCCGCGACGTGTTGTCGAACGTCTGCAGCAGGTCGGGAGCGGCATCGCCGTACGCGTTGAGAGTGGGCACGGCCGCTTCGATGTCATGCGCCAGATTGGGCAGGCTGGGTTCCAGCTTGGCCAGCAGCGCGTTGAAGTCGGTCGCCGTCTTGCCGATCTTCTCCCCGCGGCCGTTGAACGCCTGGGCGATGGCGCCCAGCGTCTCGTTGAGCTTGGCCGGGTCCACCTTGTCCAGCACGTTGGTGAGCTGCTGGAAGACGGTGTTGATCTCGACGGTGACGTGGTCGCCCCGCAGCACCTGGCCGCTGCGCAGTGCTTCACCGCTGGGGTGCGGCGGCGGCTCGAGCTGGACGAATTTGGCCCCGAACACCGTGGAGGACGCGATGTCGACTTTGACGTTGGACGGGATCAGGTGCATCTGCGAGGGATCCATGTCCAACTTCAAGGCGGCGGTTCCGTCGGGCTGGTAGTCGATCGACTTCACCGTGCCGACCTGGACGCCGCGCATCTTCACCTTGGCCTGCGGATTCATCACCAGCCCGGCGCGATCGGAGATCACGGTGACGGGAACGGTCTTGGTGAACTTGCCGCTGAACAGACCGATCGCCACCGCCACGATGACCACCAGCGTGACGATCAGCCCCAGGCCGGCGAGCGGCCGGGCGTAGCTCTTGCTCAACTCGCCTCCCCTAGCCCGACAGGTTGAAGTTGCCGTTGGAGCCGTACACCGACAGCGAGACCAGAAGCGTCACAGTGACGACCACGATCAGCGAGGTGCGCACGGCATTGCCCACGGCCACCCCGACACCGGACGGTCCGCCGGAGGCGAAATAGCCGAAGTACGTGTGCACCAGCAGAATCGCCAGCGCCATGAGGATCGCCTGCAGGAACGACCACAGCAGGTCGATGGGGTTGAGGAACGTGTCGAAGTAGTGGCTGTACAGACCGCTGGACTGGCCGAGCAGGAACACCGTGGTGAACTGCGATGCCACGAACGACAGGATCACCGCGATCGCGTACAGCGGCGTGACCGCCACCATGCCCGCAGCGATCCTCGTCGAGACCAGGTACTCGACCGGCGGGATGCCCATCGACTCCAGTGCGTCGATCTCCTCGTTGATCCGCATCGCGCCCAGCTGCGCCGTGACCCCCGCCCCGAAGGTCGCCGCCAGCCCGATCCCGGCGACCACCGGTGCGGCGATGCGCACGTTGATGAACGCCGACAGAAAGCCGGTGAGTGCTTCGATTCCGATATTGCCCAGCGACGAATAGCCCTGGATGGCCAGCACGCCGCCGGTGGCCAGAGTGAGGAACCCGACGATCACCACAGTGCCGCCGATCATCGCCAGCGTGCCCGCGCCCATCGAGATCTCGGCGATCAACCGGATGAGCTCCTTGCGGAAATGCACGGTGGCGTGCGGCACACCTTTGAGAGCGCGGCCGTAGAACAACATGTGGTCGCCGATACCCGCCAACCAGGCCACCGGCCGGCCCGCGTTTCTGGTCAGTCGCGGAAACCGCGCCCGCACAACTGCTGAGGTACCCATGGTCAGATCCCTGCCGCGCTCATCGTGTCGTCATCCGGATCCCGATGGCCGTCACCACCACGTTGATGACGAACAGCGCCATGAAGGCGTACACGACCGTCTCGTTGACCGCGTTACCGACGGCTTTGGCGCCGCCGCCGCTGATGGTCAGTCCGCGGTAGCACGCCACCAGACCGGCGATCAGGCCGAACAACGCCGCCTTGACACACGAGATGATCACCTCGGGCACATGGGTGAGCAGCGTGATGCCGGCGGCGAACGCACCGGGGTTCACGTCCTGGACGAACACCGAGAACACGTAACCGCCGACGATGCCGATGATGACCACCAAGCTGTTGAGCAGCAACGCCACCAGGCCTGACGCCAGCATCCGCGGGGTGACCAGACGCTGCACCGGGTTGATGCCGAGCACCTCCATCGCATCGATCTCTTCGCGGATCGTGCGCGAGCCCAGATCGGCGCACATCGCCGTGGCGCCGGCGCCGGCCACGATCAGCACGGTGACCAGGGGACCCAACTGCGTGACCGCGCCGAATGCCGCACCGGCACCGGACAAGTCGGCGGCGCCCAACTCGCGCAGCAGGATGTTGAGGATGAAGGACACCAGCGTCGTGAAGGGGATGGCGACCAGAAGCGTCGGGGCCATCGACACCCTTGCCACGAACCACGATTGCTCCAGGAACTCCCGCCACTGGAAGGGCCGACGGAACACGAAGCGCACCGCATCCAGGGCCATCGCGAAGAACCCGCCGACTGCCTGCATCGCACCCGACACACCGTTCGGGAGCGAGATTCCCGTCGACCAGCGCTCCGGTCCTTTAGTCGCCATGAGCTTCGGGTCCTTCCAGAATCGTCACCGCAGCGACCGCGGTGGGCCCGCCGATGTTGTGCGCCAGTCCGACCCGCGCTCCGTCGACCTGATTGACGGCCTCGCCCCGCAACTGCCCGAACAGCTCGACGCACTGTGCCACGCCGGTGGCACCCGGCGGATGACCTTTGGCTTTCAGGCCTCCGCTCGGATTGACCGGCAGAGATCCTCCGACCGTAGTCACCTCGGTCTCGAGAAGTTTGTAACCCCCGAATCTTTCAGCGAACCCCAAGTCTTCGTAGCTCATCAGCTCGATCCCGGTGAGGAAGTCGTGCACCTCGGCCACGTCGACGTCTCTGGGCGTCATGCCCGCCATCGCGAACGCCTGTTTGGCGGCCCGCGTGGTGGCCGGGAAGGTGGTCATGTCCGGCTTGTGCTGATGCATCACCGAATCCAGTCCCAGACCGACTCCCCTGACCCACACCGGTTCGTCGGTGAAGCGATCGACGACGTCCTCCGCGGCGATGACAAGCGCTGCGGCACCGTCACTCTGCGGCGCGCAGTCGTACAACCGGAACGGCGTCACGACCGTGGGTGCGTTCAGTGCCTGCTCCATCGTGATCTCGAAGCGCAGCCGCGCTTTGGGGTTGTTCAGTCCGTGGCGGTGGTTCTTGACGGCCACCATGGCTAAGTGTTCTTCAGTTGCCGGAGATTCGTGGAGATATCGACGAACATGTAAGGCGAATCCGGCGGGTGCCACCAGGCCCAGGGGATAGTCCCAGGCCATGTCCCTCGCCATGGCCTCCCATTCCCACAACATGTCGGCCGACGTAGTGTCGCGGAGCTTGTCGGCCCCCATCACCAGCGCGACGTCGAACGCACCCGAGGCAACCCCGAACAGCGCGTTGCGCAGCGCGTCATGGCCCGTGCCACAGGAGTTCTCGACCCGGCTGACCGGCAGGTCGGGCAGTCCCAGCGTGTCGGCGAGGATGCCCGAGGGGAATCCGTCCGCGGTGCCCATCGCGCCGAACCACGCGGCCTGCAGATCGGTCTTGGCGAGACCCTTGTCGACGGTGCGCGCGCACTCCGCATACGCCATGGGGAGCAAGTCCTTGATGCCGAGCGCGAAGTGCTCAGCGAACGGCGTCATCCCGGCGCCGACGATCGCGACCTGCCTCATGCCCCGGCCCTCATGCCGCGCCCCGGGACCGAGAGCCTGACGGCTCCGGTTCGAACGCATAGCCGTAGTCGGGCACTCCGGAGCGCACGGCCACCCGGCGCAGGGCCAGCCGCCCGCGATCGCCGATGTCGACGGTGCCCGGCGCCGCTCCGGTGACCTTCACCAGCGCCCGCACGTCGACACCGTCGAGTTCGACGATGACCAACGAGTACGGCGTCCGCAGGCCCGGCACCGGGATGTGCACGGTGGTCTCGGTGTACACCCTTCCCGTGCGCGGCAGCGGGACGAGCTCGTAATCGGTGGCCAGGGCTCCGTCGTCCCCCACCCGGTAGCGGGGTGGGAAATCCAGGTCGCCGGAATCGCCGAACCGCCCGGCTTCCCACCGGACTTTCGCCTCGAACGCCCGCTCGTAGGCGGCGAGCGAGATCGGGATGTCGGCGTCGGACGCGGACCTTCCGTCCGGCAGCGGATGCGGGGCCGGCTCCCGGCGGTGGATCCGGGCGGTTCCCCCGCTGACCGTGATCCCCGACAGGATCGCCTGCTCGACGGCCACCAGCGGCCCCTCCACGGCTCGCTCGGCGAGGCCGGCGAGAGCGAAGAGGCTCGAGCTCGCACCCGAGGTCGGCAACACCGGCGGATCACCGAGGCACAGATCGGCCGCCCGCTCATGATCGACACCGGCGACCGCCACCGGGGTGTCCAGCCACGCCGCGGCCAGCGAGGCGATCAGGCCGCGCTCGTGCAGCAGCCGCGGGTCGCCGTAGTCGTGGACGTCTCCGATCGCGTCGCGGGTGCGCACCGGCAGGCTGCGCGCGACCCGGGCCGCGGTGCGGACCCGCAGGCCCTGCTCGCCGGTGACGATGGCGGCAGCGCCGGCGCGGTCCAGATCGGCACCGATGATCAGCGTGCGCGGGCGCGCCGAGCTGACCGCATCGACCGTCGCGGGAGCCCCGCCCAGTCGCTCGTCGACCTCGAGTTCCGGGTCCAGGCCGAGGCCCGCCAGCAGGACGGCGGCATTGCTGCTCTCCACCAGCGGCAGATCGCGACTGACGAGCACCACCCGTTCGACCGCACCGCCCGCCGTCAGTGCCGCGCGGCCGGCCTCGACGGCCATCGTGACGGCGTCCTCGTCGTCGCCGGCCACCCGGTGCAGGGGGGAACCCCAGCACGGCAGGTAGGTGCCGACGGACACGACGTAGGGCATTCGATCTCTCCAGCAGTGGGTGGCGGACGGCGGTCAGGTGACGGCGCCGGCCGTTTTCAGCTCGATGATGCGGTCCCAATCCAGACCGAGTTCGGCGAGTATGTCGTCGGTCTGCTCGGCGAATCCCGGGGCGGGCCCCGAGGTGGGAGCGGCGACGTCGAACTGCACGGGGTTGGCGACCAGCTCGAGTTCGCCTGCCCGGACCAGGTATTCGTTCGCGCGGACCTGCGCGTCCTCGGCGGCCTGCAGCGTGTCCTGCACCGGCGCCCACGGTCCCGCCAGCGTCGCGAACCGCTCGCTCCACTCGACGAGCGTGCGCTTGGCCATCGCCTCCGACAGCAGCTCGACTCCCGCCGCGGTGTTCTCTGCGATCGCCTCGGCGCTGGAGAAGCGCGGATCGTCGGCGAGCTCGTCGAGTTCCATGTGTCGGCACACGTCGGCCCAGAACTTGGTGGGCTGCATCATCACGAACGAGATGTAGCGGTCGTCGGCCGTGGCGTAGAGCCCGACCAGCGGATTGATCGGCGAACCGTGGACACCGGGCGGGAACGCCTCCATGCGCTGGCCGAGGTGCTTGGTCAGCGCGACGGTGTGACCCATCGACCACAGGCCGCTGCCGAGCAGCGACACGTCGACGATCGACGGCTCGCCGGTGCGCTCGCGCTTGAGCAGCGCGGCGGCGATGCCGCCCGCGAGGTTGGTGCCGGAGATGGTGTCGCCGTAGGCCGGCCCGGGCGGACCGACCATGCCCGGTGTACCCGGCGGGGTGATGGTGGCGGCCGTACCCGCGCGGCACCAGAAGGCGGTCATGTCGTAGCCGCCCTTGACCGACTCCGTGCCCCGCGGTCCGAGCGCGCTGCCGCGGGCGTAGACGATCTTCGGGTTGACGGCGCGGATGTCGTCGACGTCGATGCCGAACTTCTGCCGGTGTCCGGGCAGGAAGCTGGTGAGGAACACATCGGAGCGGCGGGCGAGTTCGAGCAGCACCTCCCGGCCCTCGGGCACCGACATGTCGAGCCCGATGCTGCGCTTGAGGCGATTGGCGTGCTCGATGTTCGGGTTCGGGTCGCCCTCCACCCGCAGCAGCCCGGTCTGGCGCAGGCCGCGCTGCGGGTCGCCGGTGACGGCGTGTTCGACCTTGACGACGTCGGCGCCCCACTCGGCGAGCACCGCTCCGGCCGACGGGACGAACCCGTACATCGCGACCTCGAGAACGCGGATTCCCTGCAACGGCTTGGTCATCGTCAGCTCACCGCCTCGGGCACGACCACCGCGAAGGTCTTGGACTCCAGGAACTCCTCGAGTCCCGCCGTGCCCATCTCGCGGCCGATGCCCGACTGTTTGTAGCCGCCGAACGGACTGTCGGGGCTGAAATAGTTGCCGCCGTTGATCGAGAACGTTCCGGTCCGGATGCGGCGCGCCACGGCAAGCGCCCGGTCCTGGCTGCCGAACACAGCACCGGACAGTCCGTAGATCGAGTTGTTCGCGATGCGCACCGCGTCGTCGTCGTCGCTGTAGGCGATCACGGTCAGCACCGGCCCGAAGACCTCCTCCTGAGCGATCTCGCTGTCGGGGTCGACGTCGGCGAGCAGCGTCGGGGTGTAGAAGAAGCCGGGGTCGACCTTCTCCCCTCCGGTCACCAGCGTGGCCCCGGCCTCGACGGCCCGCTTGACCATGCCGTCGACCTTGTCGCGCTGCTTCTCACTGATGAGCGGGCCCATGTAAACGGAGGGGTCCACTGGATTTCCCAGGCGCACGTGCCCGAAGTTGCTCTTGATCAACTCGACGATCTCGTCCTTGTTCTTCTCGGGCACGAGCAGACGCGAGGTCAGCGCGCAGCCCTGCCCGGCGTGGGTGACCATGCTGAACGCCGAGAACAGGGCGGCGGTACCGAAATCGGCGTCGTCGAGAACGATCGCGGCCGACTTGCCGCCGAGTTCGAGGAACACCTTCTTCAGCGTCTCGCTGGCCGCCGCCATGATCGCGCGCCCCGTCGGTGTGGAGCCGGTGAAGGTGACCATGTCGACGTCCGGGCTCTTGGTCAGCGCCACACCGACCGCGGGGTCGGCTCCCGAGAGCACGTTGACCACGCCGGCCGGGATGTCGGTGTGCTCGGCGATCAGCTCGCCGAGCGCCAGCGTGATCAGGGGTGTGTCGGGTGCGGACTTGAGCACCACCGTGCACCCGGCAGCCAGCGCGGGCGCCAGCTTGGCCAGGGCCAGCTGATTCGGGTAGTTGTACGCGATGATCGCCGCGACGACACCTGCGGCTTCCTTCTCCACCCACCGGTGGTGCTGCATACCGCGGCTTTCGATGTTGCCGAGGTCCTCGGTCATCGGATAGGTCTCCAGCAGATCGGCGTAGTACCGCACGATCTCGATCGGCTGATCGAGCTGCGCGCCCTGGCACAACGCCTCGGTGGCACCGACCTCGGCGATGGTGAGCGCCGCCAGGTCGTCGCGGTGCTCGACGAGCGCGGTGTGCAGCTGCCGGAGACACCGCACCCGCAGGGCGACGTCGGTCGACCAGTCTGTCGTGTCGAACGCCCGGCGCGCCGCGGCGACGGCCGCCTCGGCGTCGCTGACGTCGGCGTCGGGTGCGTACCCGAGCACCTCACCGGTCGCGGGATTCGACGACGGAAACGTCCGTGCGGTCTCGAGCAGTTGCCCGTCGATGAGGAGCCGGCGTTCGACGTGCCTCGCTTCCCCGTTCGCGCTCCCGCGGCCACTCGAGATCGTGGCGGTTTCCTGCATCATCCTCCTCGGGAGAGCTGCACTTCACAGCGCTGATATGGGCCTATGTGATGGAAACTGCATTCTCATCTGCCGCGAATCATACATTCGTGTGATGAGAACTCAAGGAATTGCGGAGAACCGCGGCTGCCTGCGGAAAACGGTGCGACAATCGATCGCCGGACGTCTCACCAGTGCGAACAGACCCCCCGCGTTGTCTTGCGATGCAGAGCAGTGCGAGAGTACGGTTCTCATATTCGGAAGGACGATTCTTGATGGGTGAGGGCTGCGCGTGAAGAACGCCGTTGTGACCGGGGGCGGTTCGGGTATCGGTGCCGCGATTGCGGAGCGCTTGAGGGCGGACGGCCTGAGCGTGGCCACGATCGATCTGAACCCCGGTGAGGAGAAGTTCTCCTATACCGCCGACGTCACCGATCGCGCCGCGGTCGACGCGGCGCTCGACGAGATCCGCGCCGAGTTGGGCCCGGTGACGGTGCTCGTCAACGCGGCCGGTCTGGACCGGTTCAAGCGGTTCACGGACCTGACGTTCGAGGACTGGCAGAAGGTCATCGACGTCAACCTCAACGGGACCTTCCACTGCATCCAGGCGGTGCTCCCCGACATGATCGAGGCCGGCTGGGGCCGGATCGTGAACATCTCCTCGTCGAGCACCCATTCGGGCCAGCCGTTCATGGCGCCGTACGTGGCGGCCAAGTCGGCGGTGAACGGGTTGACCAAATCACTGGCACTGGAATACGGGCCCAACGGGATCACGGTCAACGCAGTGCCGCCCGGGTTCATCGACACCCCCATGCTGCGCAAGGCCGAGCAGCGCGGTTTCCTCGGGGACACGCAGAAGCAGATCGAGGCGACGCCGGTGCGGCGCATGGGACGACCCGAGGACATCGCGGCCGCGGTCGCGTTCTTCGCCTCGGAGGAGGCCGGCTACATCACCGGGCAGATCCTCGGCGTCAACGGCGGCCGCAACACCTAGAGACCCGTCGGGCAAGCACCCACAAGGCACTTCGAAAGGACATCAGCTCATGGGACGCGTTCAAGGCAAGGTCGCCTTCATCACCGGCGCCGCGCGCGGACAGGGCCGCAGCCACGCCGTCCGGCTCGCCGAGGAGGGCGCGGACATCATCGCCGTCGACCTGTGCGAGAACGTCGACACCATCGGATATCCGATGGCGACTCCCGAAGATCTCGACGAGACGGCGGCGTTCGTGGAGAAGACTGGCCAGCGCATCTACACCGCCAAGGCCGACGTCAGGGACGCGTCCCAGCTGAAGAAGGCGCTCGAGGACGGCATCGCCGCGCTGGGCGGGGTGGACATCGTCGTCGCGCAGGCCGGTATCGCGGGCATGAAGGGCAACCCGCCGCTGCAGGCCTGGACCGACGTGATCAACACCAACCTGATCGGCACGATCAACGCCATCCAGGTGTCCCTGCCGCACCTCAGAGAAGGCGCGGCGATCGTCGCCACCGGGTCCACGGCCGCGCTCATGGACGCGCACAACAAGCCGAACCCGGGCGGGGACCCGGGCGGCATGGCGTACATGACGTCGAAACGACTTCTCTCCCAGTACGTCCACGACCTCGCCACCGAGCTGGCGGTGCGCGGTATCCGGGCCAACGTCGTGCATCCGACCAACTGCAACACCGACATGCTCCAGAGCCCGCCGATGTACAAGTCGTTCCGCCCGGATCTGGAGAACCCCACCCGCGCGGATGCCGAGCCGGTCTTCGGCGTTCAGCAGGCCATGAAGGTCAACTTCATCGAGCCCGAGGACATCAGCAACGCGATCCTGTGGCTGGTGTCCGACGAGGCGCGCTATGTGACCGGCATGCAGCTGCGGGTCGACGCGGGCGGCTACCTGAAGTGGTACGACTACCACATCTGAGACTGTCAGGGAATTCTCCAGAAAGGAACGGGCGTGAAGGTTTTCGTTGATTCGAGTCGGTGCCAGGGACACACGCTGTGCTCGATGATCGCGCCGGATTCCTTCGAGCTCAGCGATATCGACGGAACCTCCTCGCCGGTCAACGAGGTGGTTCCGCCCGATCAGGAGGCGGCAGTCCGGGAGGCTGCGCAGTCCTGCCCCGAACAGGCCATCTCCATCGAAGAGTGAGTCTTCGACGGAACACCGATAGCGCAGGGAGACAGAAGCTTTGAGTGTCGACGACGTCGTGGACGGCACCGCCGACGACAGCCGTAAACAGCACACGTACTACTTCGACAGGCACACACCGGAATACCGGCTGCAGTTCGAGAAGATCACCGAGGAGATGCACTCCAAGTGCCCGGTGGCGTGGTCGGAGACCTACAACGGCCACTGGGTCGCCGCGGGCAGCAAGCAGGTGTTCGAGCTGGCCCGCTGCCCCGCGGTCTCCAATCACCATGACATCTCGGGAGAGACGCCTTATCAAGGCATCACGATCCCGAAGGCGAGCCGCGCGACTGTCGTCCGCGGTGGCATCCTGGAGATGGACGAGCCCGAGCACAGCGCTTACCGCGGGGCCTTGAATCCCTACCTGTCACCGGCGGCGATCAAGCGCTGGGAGCCGTTCATCGACGAGATCACCCGCGCGGCGCTCGACGAGCACATCGAGTCGGGACGTATCGACTTCGTCGATCACCTGGCCAATGTCGTGCCTGCGGTGTTCACGCTGGCGATGATGGGCATCGAGCTGAAGAAGTGGAACGTCTACAGCGAGCCGACCCACGCGTCGGTCTACACCCCCGAACACGCTCCCGAGCGCGAGAAGATCAACGAACAGCACCGCGAGATGGGCGTCGATCTCATCAACAACATGATGGAGATCCGGCAGAATCCGCGGCCCGGACTGGTCAACGCGTTGCTTCAGTTGCGGATCGACGGGGAGCCCGCGCCGGACATCGAGATCCTCGGCAACCTCGGGCTGATCATCGGCGGCGGGTTCGACACCACCACCGCACTCACCGCGCACGCGCTGGAGTGGCTCGGTGAGCATCCCGAGGAGCGCACGCGACTCAGCCGTGAGCGCGCGACGCTTCTGCATCCGGCGACCGAGGAATTCCTGCGGTTCTTCACCCCCGCACCCGGTGACGGCCGCACGTTCTCCGAGGACGTCGAGGTCGAAGGCCAGCAATTCAAGAAGTACGAGCGGCTGTGGCTGTCCTGGGCGATGGCCAACCGCGACGCCTCGGTGTTCGAGCACCCGAACGACGTGGTGCTGGACCGGAAGGGCAACCGGCATTTCAGCTTCGGGATCGGTGTGCACCGCTGCGTGGGGTCCAACGTGGCCCGCACGGTGTTCAAGTCCATGCTCACCGCGGTGCTGGACCGGATGCCCGATTATGTCTGCGATCCCGAGGGGACCGTGCACTACGACACCATCGGGGTCATCCAAGGCATGCGCCATCTGCCCGCGACCTTCACTCCGGGCACGAAGCTCGGTCCCGGCCTCGATGAGACCCTGGACACGTTGCAGCGCATCTGCAACGAGCAGGAGCTCGCTCGGCCGATCACGGAGCGCAAGGAAGCCGCTGTCATCGACCTTGCCTGATGAGCCTCGTATTTCGCGGTGAAGTGGTTCTATGAGTGGGGCGAGGGAACGGGAGGACCGGCGATGAAGCTCGGCAGGATCGCGACCGCGATCATCACGCTCGCGGCGACCGCGACGGTGCTGGCGCCGCCGTCGCAGGCGGCCATGCAGCTGGGCAACTACGACCTGCTCACCAACCGGTACGACCGGGCGTCGTGGGTGTGGTTCGCCGCGGCCTGCATCCCCGAGAAGTTTCCGGACTGCGTGCACATCGGCGCCCGGCCCCGGCTCAAGTACTACGCCTACTACGAGGGCAAGGCCGTTCTGGCCGACGGCCGCTACACGCTCAACGTCGAGGTTCCGGACGGGCTGCGCTGCCCCGGATACAACATGCCGACGCACGAGACCTACTCGTGGGACGCGGTCACGCTGGTCGGCACCATCGACTCGAGGTTCGACGTGGGATGCTTCAACGGCCCGCCGGGGACCCAGTTCTGGACTTTCGCGCTGCAGCGCCTCTGACCCACCCCTCTTTCCCGCGAGTGTTGGGGGTACCGCCCGCTCGCGGGGGAGTGTCCGCGGCCGCCACGCCGCGAAAATTCGGGAGTTCCCGCACGCTCACCCTCACAGCAGCGCGTACCGCTGCCGAATCGCGTTGAATCTCAACCACATCTGCGCCGTCCGCTCCTCGGCGGTGACGGTCGCGGTGTCGGCGGGCAGCACCGACGACAGTTCTGAGTGCCGGACGAGCGTCGTGCTCAGCACCGCGGGCCGGCCGTCGAGCATGTGCCGGTACGTCACGTTGCCGCGCTCGAATCCCTGGGTGTCCAGCCAGTTGTGGTAGCCGGGGTCGTGGTGAGCGAGCAGCAGCCGGACCTTTCCATCGCCGTCCACCGCCGTCCGGCTCGGGGTGTAACTCACGGGGCGGTACAGGAAGTCCATGCTGTTGAAGAACACCCCCATGTTCGTCAACATCCACAGGCCGGCATGCGCATCGAACTCGATGACCAGCGCCTCGTCGGCGGCCAGACTCCAGTGCATGTTGACCGCAGCACGGCCGCGCCTGACATCGCCGTCGGCGGATGCGACGGCCGGAAAACGGTTGGGCCGGTCGGCGTCGACTCCGCCGTAGGTGAACGGGAACTCCGGCCAGTCGCCCATCACACCGGTGAGGAAGTCGCCCGCCCACTCGATCGCGTCGATCATCTGCCCGGCCGTCGGCAGCGGCTTCGGGGCGGTCATGTCCACGCGTTCGATGCGCAGCCGGGCCGGTCGCTCCTCCCAGGAGTCGAAGCCCTGCCGGATGAACAGCTTGCGCGAACCTGCCGTGGTCGGCAGCCAATTGGCCGCGCGGGGAGGTCCGCCGATGTGGATCTCGAACGTGCCGTCGGGCGCGACATCGAGCTGCTCACCGGAGAGGTTGGCCTCCGGCACGTCGCCGAACGGCTCGTGCAGTACGCCCGGCCCCTCCGGGCGAGGACCCTGCACGGTGACGTTGAGAAACCGTGCGGTGCCGCGCTCCCCGACGATGCGGTAGGTCGATTCCCCGTCGATCCATGCCTGCTGATACGTGAAGTCCGCACAGTCGCCGCCGAGCTTGCGGGTCGGGCCGCAGAACGCGTGCAGACTCGGATACCGGGTGTTCCTGGTCTCCAGCGCCAAGTCGAAGGCCTGCCCGAGATTCTGGGTGAGGAAGCGCAGCGCGTCGACCCGCTGCGCCCCGGCCGTCGGGTTGTGGTCCTTGAACGCCTGCTCCCCCGCCGCCCTGAGCCGGTCGCAGAACGTGTTCCACGCGGCGTTCAACGCTGCATCGTCGGGACCGTCACCGAACGCCATCGCGGGTCACCCGGCCCGCTCGAGCATGGCCGACACCGTCTCACACGCCCGGCGCGCGGCCTGCAGCCGGCCTTCCCGCTCGATCCTCGGGCCGATCAGCTCGAGATCGAAGCCGTGGGGATATCCCCCCGCGAGCACCTGGGCCACAACCTGTTCCACCGGGATCGCTCCGTCACCGGGGACCGCCCGCCCGGGCAGGGCGCGGTCGCCGAGGACGTAATCACTGAGCTGGATCATCGCGGTCCGCGGGAGGGCGCGCTCGATCAGCACGGGCAGGTGCGCCTCGGTCCAGCAGTGAAACAGATCGACGCAGACGCCGATGTCGGCCATCTCGGCCAGCTCGATGGTGTCTCTGAGGGTGTGGGCGATATGGATGTCGGCGTAGAGAGGTGAGGCGTTCTCGATCGCGAGGGTCACGCCGGCCCCGCGCGCGTCGGTCCGGCACGGCTGCACGGCCGTGCAGAACGCGTCGGCGGCCTCCTCCCACGCCGCCCCTCCCCTGCCCCCGGTCAGCATGTAGACCGCCCGGGCACCGATCGCCGCAGCGGCGTCGATCACCCGGCGGAGACCGTCCGTCGACGAGAAGAGGTGGTACACGGTCTCCACGGTGAAGCCGTGCGCATCGATCACATCGGCCAGCCGGAGCTCCTGCAACTGCGTGTCGATCACGCTCAGCCGGGTCACGCCGAGCGCCTCCCAGTAGGTGCACAGTTCGTCGAGCGTCGCCCCGAGGAACGTGACGTTGTGCACCGACAGCCGCGCGTCGATTGCGCTCACTGACCGCGTCTTTCGATCTCGACACCGAAACGCTCACGGAACGGCCGGAACTCGTCGTGCAGCGCCTCGATGTCCTCGCCGATGTCGGTGAGCAGCGCGGTCGAGTAGGTGAACTTGCCGTGCCGATCGCCCCTGTTGTTCGCGAGGTAGCGACGCATCGCGGTGTCGGCGGCGTCGGTCAGCGCGCGCCGGCCGAAGGCGTGATACGCCCGGACCGTGCCGACCGGATCGGCGAGGAAGTCGGCATAGCGCACATGCATGATGCGGTCATCGTCGACGAGCGGATTCGTCATGGTGTTGGCGATGCTCGCCCGCGTCAGCTCTAGGTGCATTTTCGCCGCCGCCTGCAGATCGACCGGGCCGACGATGCCTTCGCCAATGTCGGCCATCATCATCGTGCGCGAGGCCGCCACCTGCACGGGGTCGCGGTGCAGCCACATCAGCGTGGCGTCCGGGTACGCGGCGAAGAGCTCCGCCAGCCGGAAGCCGTGAAAACCTTTCAGCACCCAGCGTTTCACCGCGCGGCGGTACTGGAACTGCTGCAACATCGCCTTGTGGATGCGGTACTGCGCGGCGGCATCGGTCGGCAGTCCGCCGACGACGGTCGGCATCGGCACCCGCCACCACGCCGTCGGCGTCATGACCCGGAAGTCGAACGCCCAAGTCCGCTCGTCTTCGGGCAGGCCGTCGCCGAGCATGTCGTTGTAGGGATGACTGTGCAGCCATTTCGGCATCTGGGCGTTGATCTCACGCCAGTCGGCGTCGGCGCGCGCACGGCGCGTCTCGACCGACGCGGCGGCGCCTGGAGGCGGAGACGGGTACATCACCTCCCAGAACCGCAGCGCGCGAGCGCCGGGGTCGACGGACATCAGCGCATGCGCCAGCGTCGTGCCCGACCGCGGCTCGCCGGTGACGAACATCGGCCGGTCGATCACCTCCTGGTCGACCGGATAACGGTTGCGGTCGGAGAAGAACTCCAGCCGGGTGGTCAGCAATCCGTGACAGACTTCCTCGGCGCGACGGCAGCCGTCCGCGTCCATCCCGAGTGCGTTGAGCTGTGTCACCGCGACGGCGAAGCGCGCGGGGAGCGTGGCGTCACCGTAGTCGCGCAGACCGGTCGCGGACTCGGCGCGCTCCAGTATCGCCGCGGCGTCGAGGGTCATCGCACGCCTTCACAGAGTCGCATGAGCTCATCCTCTGCGGCGCGGACGTTGTCGGCCGAAGCCGCGGTGTACGCGAGACCGGCCATCGCGCCGTAATCGAGGATCTTCGGAACGCGCAGCCCTGCGTCGACATAGTCGGCGATGATGCGCGCGACCTGCTTGGGTGTTCCGTGCGGGACCACCGCCAACAGCATCTCCGGTTGCACCCGATCGAGGAACTCGGCGATGCGCTCTCGCGTGAGCGACGCCGGGTCGATGTCGTGGAAGCCCGCCCAGTCGTCACCCATCGGGTGCTCGAATCCCAGTCCGCTCAGCAGCGGGGCGGGCACCTGGAGCAGGAAGGACTTCACCAGCGGAGCCTCCAGAATCTCGGCGAGCGCGGCGTCGTCGCGCCCCATCAGGCACACCTGGATGAAGCACGGCGTGATCGCCTGCGGATCCCGCCCCGCACGGTCGGCGGACGTCCGCACGACGGAGAGCTTCTCGGCGTAGTCCTCCGGAGTCCACGCGCCCGCGGGCCACCATCCGTCGGCGTAACGTCCCGCGATGTCCAGCGATCGGGGCCCGCTCGCGCCGACCCAGATCCGCGGGTAGGAGCCGCCAAACGGTTCGGTGTCCAGACGGGCATGGCGCAGCCGGAAGAACCGGCCGTCGAAGTCGACGGGTCCTTCGCTCTCCCAAAGCAATCGGATGACCTGTAGGGCTTCTTCGAACCGGCTGACGGGCCTGCTGAAGTCGAAGCCGTAGGGCGTGATGTTCTCGCTCTCGCCGCTGCCCAGCCCCAGGATGAAGCGCCCCTCGGCGAGGTGGTCGAGGGTCAGCGCGCTCTGCGCCAGCGACGAGGGATGCCGGCGCACCGTGTCCACCACGCTCGTCACCAGCGGCACGTTCGTCGTCAGCACGGCGGCCGCCGCGGCCACCGCCATCCCGTCGAGGTGGCGGTGGGGTGATGGCGATACCGTTGCCAGGTCGGTGAATTCGGGAGTCCAGATCGAATCGGGCCAGAAGCTGACCATGTGGTCGGGCAGCCAGATCGAGTGGTAGCGGCCGCTGTCGAGCTGGTCGAGATGACTCAGGTCCAGCGGCAGCGTGGTCCGCAGGAACGCCGCCGGCTGGACTCTCATGCTCTCTAACGCCTGGGCAGGCCGAGCACCTGCTGGGCGATGATGTTGCGCTGGATCTCCGACGTCCCGCCGGCGATCGTGCCGCCGAAGCTGCGGGCGTACCGCTCGAACCAGCTCGCGAAGTAGTGGTCGAGGTTCATGTGGGCGTAGGGGCCCGATGTCGCGGGGTGGATCAGCCCGTCGGGCCCGGCGGCTTCCAGTGCGAGCACCTCCACGCGCTGCTCGGCCTCCGCGCCGAGGAGTTTGGGGATGGAGACGGACGCCACGTCGACCTCGCCGCGCGCGGCCTTCGCGATGCCCACCGACCCGAGGAGACGCAGCGCCTCGTAGTCCATGATGCTGGTCGCCAGCGCGTCACGCTCCGGGGCCGTGTTGGGCCGGAAGTCGGCGATGCAGTTGGCGATTCGGTCGGCGAAGCCGAGCCACATCATGGTCCGCTCGTGGCCCAACGAGCCGTTGGCCACCCCCCACCCGCCGTTGAGCGGGCCGACGAGGTTCTCGGCGGGCACCCGGGCGTCGGTGAAGAACACCTCGTTGAAGTCGAGGTTCTCGATACCGCACATGTCGGCGAACGGCCGGCACACCACGCCTTCGAGGTCGGTGGGGATCAACAGCACGCTGATCCCCTTGTGCTTGGGGGCGTCGGGGTCCGTGCGCACGAACGTCAGCAGGAAGTCGGCGTCGTGAGCCCCGGACGTCCACACCTTCTGACCGTTGACCACGAAATGCTCGCCGTCGCGAACGGCTTTGGTACGCAACGATGCCAGGTCCGAGCCCGCACTCGGCTCGCTCATGCCCAGCGACGCGGTGCGCTCCCCGCGCAGCACCGGGACCGCCCACTTGTGCTTCTGTTCGTCGGTGCCGAACGTCAGCAACGACGCCGCGATGATGTTGACGCCCTGCGGGTTGAAGCTGTGATAGATCCGGCGCCGGCAGAGTTCCTCGGCGTGCACGAAGGTCTGCAACACGGTCGCGTTGCGGCCGCCGAACTCGGGCGGTTGGGCGGGCAGCAGCCAGCCGTTGTCGAACAGCAGCCGCTGCCAGTCCCTGGCCCACTGCGGCATGTGCGACACCGACCGCGGGCGCTCCAGCGTCTCGGCGGCCGACGGTGTGTGCTCGTCGAGGAACGCGGAGAACTCGGCGCGGAATTCCTCGACGTCGGAGTCGAAAGCCAGTTGCATCTACAGATCCCTCCCGTACTCCGCCGCGATCAGAGCTCGGTGCTCGGCTGCTCCGCCCAGCATCAGTTCGCCCGCCTTGGCCCGCTTGAGCGCGAACTGCAGGTCGTTCTCCCAGGTGAACCCCATGGCGCCGAATGTCTGCAGGCCGTGGCGGAAGACCAGTGCCTGGCACTCCCCCGCCGACGCTTTGGCCATGGCCGCGGCGAGCCGCCGGCGCGGGTCGTCGGCAGCGATGGTCAACGCGGAGAAGTACGACAGCGCCCGGGCCCGCTCGATCGCCACGTGCATGTCGGCGGCCTTGTGCTGGATGGCCTGGAACGTGCCGATCGCCACGCCGAACTGCTGGCGGCTCTTGGCGTGCTCGAGGGCCAGATCGAGGATGCGCTGACAGGCGCCGACCATGGTGATCGCCATTCCCATCAGCGCGAGGTGCCGGGCGCGCTCGACGTCGACGGGTAGGCGCTCGGACTCGGCGACGCGCACGCCGGCGAACGAGACCTCGGCCACGTGGAGCACCGGATCGAACACGTCGACGCGGCGGGTGGTCAGCTGGTTCCCGCCGATCAGGAAAACGCCGCCGGGTGTCACCACCGCGACGCGTTCGGCACGATCCCCGTCGAGCACGAACCGGTCGGTGCCGTTGAGCACCCACCCCTGGGCATCGCGGACCGCGGTGACCCCGGTGTACACCGCCGCACCCGAGCTCTGCGGGTCGAAGCGCTCACCCACCAACGGGGCGAACTGCGTGACGGTGGCCAGAAACGGTGTGGGATCGGTGGCGCGCCCGAGCTCCTCGAGGACGATCGCGAGCTCGACGGCGTTGTCCGGATCGGTGAGCTCGGTCCAGCCGGCGTCCAGGTAACCGGTCCACAAGGGCGCCGGATCGACGCCGTTCTCGGCGATGTCACGGATCAGCGAGGGCGGGCACTGCTTGGACACCGCGTCCCGCACGGTTTCCTGCCACAGCCGCTGATCGGCATCGAATTCCAACAGCATTCAGCGCCTCCGGGCTCGTCACGTCGGTTGGAGAATAACATTCTCCTTAGACGTTGTAACCGTTCTCCTCTGCCGACGAGCACGTTTCGCCAGGGTGCGGGGTGCACACTCACCCACGCCCGCCGTGACCTGCGCAGAAGTAAGCACTGCGATTGGAGAACTCAATTCTTGCCAATGAAGAACTAGGATCTACACTGGCTCCATGGCCGGTGCCGACACCTGCTGCGCTGCACTGGCGTCGGCCGGCCCCCGGGCAGTCCTGGAAGGGTTCTTCAGTGATCGAGATCAGCCACGGCGCGCAGACGCTGTCCGTGCCCGTCATAGATGCCAGCGTGCACATCTTCTTCGGCTCCAACAAGGACTTGCGCCGGAACTTCCTGCGCGAACCGTTCAGCAGCCGCGGGTTCCCCGACTACGAGATGGACTGGTACGGCGCGCCCGGCGGTGAGTACGCCGCCGGCACCACCGGACCGGACCGCGAGTACCCCGGCTCGGATGTCGGCATCGTCGCCGAGCACCTTTTCGCCGACCGCGGCGTCGACGTTGCAGTGCTGCACCCGATGACCCGCGGGATCATGCCCGACCGGCACCTGGGCACGGCGATCGCGTCGGCGCACAACGAGATGATGGTGTCGCGCTGGCTGGACGACGAGCGCTACGGGGAGAGATTCCGCGGCACTCTCCGTGTCAATCCCGATGACATCGCCGGCGCTCTGCGCGAGATCGCCAAGTACAAGGACCATCCCCGCGTCGTGCAGATCGGCATCCCGCTGCAGTCCCGGGAGCTGTACGGCAAGCCGCAGTACTGGCCGCTGTGGGAGGCCGCCGCCGAGGCGAATCTGCCTGTCGCGGTGCACATCGAGACCGGTGAGGGCATCGCGTCTCCGCCCACCCCGAACGGGCACACGCTGACCTACGAGCACTTCCTGTCGTTCATGTCGCTGAACTACGTCTACCACCTGATGAACATGATCGCCGAGGGCGTGTTCGAGCGGTTCGACACCCTGAGGTTCGTCTGGGCCGACGGAGCGGCCGACCTGTTGACGCCGTTCATCTGGCGGATGGACTGCTTCGGCCGCCCCCATCTGGAGCAGACGCCCTGGGCGCCGAAGATCCCCAGCGACTATCTGCCGGGCCACGTGTACTTCGTACAGGGCGGCCTCGACGGACCCGGTGACGCCGAATTCGCCGGAGAGTGGTTCGGCTTCACCGGGAAAGACCGCATGGTGATGTTCGGCTCCAGCTATCCGCACTGGCACATGAACGAACTGACGGTGCCCGCGACGTTCACCGACGAGCAGCGCGACAGGCTGTGCTGGCGCAACGCCGCCGAGCTCTACGGCATAGACATTCCGGTCGGTTCGGTCGCACAGTAGAAGTCAAGGACAGGAGGCCAACATGACGGTCACAGAGACTCGCGAACGGGTACCTGCAGCCGAGCGCATCGCCATCCGGTGTGTCGACTCCGACGTGCATCCGATGCCCCGCCGCGGCGAGCTGCTGGAGTACATCCCGGAACCGTGGCGCACCAAGTACTTCACCAATCACAAGGTCGGCGAGCTGATCTACTACGACGCGCCCGACTACGCCCACGCCTACGCGATGCGCGTCGACACCTTCCCCAAGGACGGCGAATTCGCCGGCAGCGACCCCGACCTGATGCTCAAGCAGCTGGTCATGGAGGCCGGTGCCGACGTCGTCATCCTCGAACCCACCGATCGCATCGCACGGTTGCCCGAGGCGACCGCGGCGATGTCGTCGGCGGTGAACAGCTGGCTGGCCAACCACTGGCTCGACAGCCACAACAACTGGCATCAGCGCTGGCGCGGATCGATCTGTGCGGCGATCGAAGAGCCCGAGCTCGCCGCCCGCGAGATCGAGAAGTGGGCCGGGCACCCGTACATGGCGCAGATCCTGATCAAGGCCGAGCCGCGCCCGTCGTGGGGTCATCCGCGCTACGACCCGATCTGGGCGGCGGCGACCAAGCACGACATCACGGTGAGCTGCCACCTGTCCCGCGGCACCTACGAGACGCTGCCGATGCCGCCGGTGGGGTTGCCGAGCTACAACCACGACTTCATGGTCAGCTACTCGCTGACCGCGGCCAACCAGGTGATGAGCCTGATCTTCGACGGGGTCTTCGACCGCTTCCCGACCCTGCGCATCGTGTTCGTCGAGCACGCCTTCACCTGGATCCTGCCGCTGATGTGGCGGATGGACGCCATCTACGACAAGCGCAGGCAGTGGCTCGACATCAAGCGCAAACCCAGCGACTACGTCAAAGACCACATCAAGTTCACCACCCAGCCGCTGGACTACCCCGAGGACAAGACCGAACTGTCCCGGGCGTTCGAGTGGATGGAGTGCGAGAAGATCCTGCTGTACTCCAGCGACTACCCGCACTGGACCTTCGACGACCCGCGCTGGCTGGTCAAACACCTGCCCGAACACGCCCGCGAAGCGGTCATGTTCAAAAACGGCATCCAGACCTACAAACTGCCGGAGACCGTCCCGGCCCTCGAGGGCCAGGTTCGGGTCTTCTAGGTGAACGACGCACAGAAGACGCCCCGGCTGGCCCAGGGGCGCGAACACGTCGTCGCCACCGTCGACGAAATCCCGCCCGGCACACACAAACTGGTACCGATCGGCCGCCACGGGGTCGGGGTGTACAACGTCAACGGCACCTTCTACGCGATCGCCAACTACTGCCCGCACGAAGGCGGTCCGCTGTGTTCGGGCCGTGCCCGGGGCCGCAACATCGTCGACGAGAACGTGCCCGGCGATGCCGTGATGGTGCGCGACATGGAGTTCATCTACTGCCCCTGGCACCAGTGGGGATTCGAACTCGCCACCGGGACCACTGCGGTCAAACCCGAGTGGAGCATCCGGACCTATCCCGTTCGCGTGGTGGGCGACGACGTGTTGGTGCAGGCATGACGGCCATGGCCACCGCCGGCCCGAAACTGCGGCGCGGCGAGAAGATCTTCGAGGTCAACGGCGGCAACGTCGTCTACGAGATCCTGGGCAGAGAAGGCGAATTCATTGCGCTCACGCCGGGCGGCCGGTTCAGCAAGGACATCGACGGCCTCCGGCCGCTGGCGCAGGCTCTGGTCAAGGGCGGCTATCGCGTGCTGCTGTGGGACAGGCCGAACTGCGGCAAGTCCGATGTGCAGTTCTACGGGCAGAGCGAATCGCACATGCGCGCCGAGACACTGCACGCTCTGATCACGGGGCTCGGCATCGGGCCGTGCATCCTCGCCGGCGGCTCCGGGGGCGCCCGCGATTCGATGCTCACCACGATGCTCTACCCGGAGATCGTCCGGAAACTGGTGGTGTGGAACATCGTCGGCGGGATCTACGGGACGTTCGTGCTCGGCTCCTATTACATCGTTCCGAGCATCCTGGCGGTACGCGGAACCGGAATGCCGGGTGTCGCCGGGATCGGCGAGTGGAGGGAACGCATCGCCGAGAACCCCGCGAACGAGGAGCGGATCCTGTCCTTCGACCGCGACGAGTTCCTCAAGGTCATGCTGCGGTGGCTCAACGCCTTCGTCTCCAAGCCCGGCCAGACCATTCCGGGTGTGGACGACGAGATGTTCGACAACATCACGGTGCCCACACTGATCATCCGCGGCGGCGAGAACGACATGGACCACCCGAAGCGCACGTCGCTGGAGGTGAGTTGCCTGATCAAGGGCTCGACACTGATCGACCCGCCGTGGCCGGAAGACGCCTGGGAGCGCGCCAGCGAACAGCGCGCCGCTGGAAAGGTCAAGCGCTTCAACATGTTCGACACCTGGGTGCAGGCGGCGCCGGCGATCCTGGAGTTCCTGGGGCGCTGATGAGCGATCTCGTCGGATCAGTCTGTCAGGACGATGCGGACCTCGCAGTTGGTCGAGGCCTCCAGCGCGGTGTGGATGCGGCTCTCCGGAATGCGTTCCAGGTCGGCCCTGCGCAGCGTCACGGTGATGATGTCCCAGCCGTCGCCGCCCGGCCTCCGGTCGATCACCCCGGTCAGTCCGAATCCCGCCAGCACGCCGCGCGCGTCGTCATCGGTGCCGTGGCTGATGAACGTGAGCACGCCGATCACCGGTTGGGTGGGAAACGCCCTGCGGCACAACTCGACCGCGGCGTTCTGCAACGCCGACGGCTCGGTGCCCGTCATCAGGATCTCGACCTCGCGGCGTTTCGGCGGCAACCCGGCCAGATCGTTCGCGATGACCCGGGCGCCCGCCTCGGCGGCCAGCGTCGCCAACTCGGTCATCCCGGTCGTCAACTCCGCGCCGGTCAGCTCGCCGGCAGGATCCACCCCGATGCGCACCACCGCCGTTCGCATGCAGGGAAGGTTAGCCCGACGTGCAGGAGGATTCGATGAGCACGGCGATGAACGCGGGACCCACCGTCGCAACGTGGCCCGGTCTGGCTCCACGGCTGTTGCGCACCGAAGCCGGGGTCGAGACACTCGCCGAGTATCGCGGTGCCGGCGGGTACACCGCGCTGTCCGACCCGCAGGAACTGCTCGACGAGATCGGCCGGGCGGGCGTGCTCGGCCGCGGTGGTGCCGCGTTCCCGACGGCCGTCAAACTGGCGACGGTGCGCCGCGCCGCACTGCGGGGGGTCGACACGGTGCTGGTGGCCAATGGCGAGGAGGGGGAACCCGCTTCGGTCAAGGACCGCTGGCTGCTGCGACACCGGCCGCACCTCGTGCTCGACGGACTGCGCCTGGCCGCGCAGATCATCGGCGCCCGCCACGCGCACGTCTATGTGTCGGATTCCCTTGCCGCCCAGACAATCCGGTCAGCTCTCGATGACGCGACCACCGATGCGCTCGACGGCATCACCGTCGGGGTGCGCACGGTGGAAGCCGGATACGTCGCCGGCGAGGAGACCGCCGCCGTTCGGGCCATCAACGGCGGACCGGCGAAACCCACGGACAAACCTCCTCGCCCGTTCGAGGAAGGCGTGGGCGGACTCCCGACGATCGTCAGTAATGTCGAGACGCTGGCCAACCTGCCGTTCGTGCACCGCTACGGCGCCCTTTCCTACCGGCAGGCGGGCACCGACGGCTCGCCGGGCACCTTCCTGGCCACGCTGACGGGCGGCGGGCGTGGCGCGGGCCTCTACGAGGTGCCGTTCGGTACGCCGGCCGCCGAACTGTTCGAATTGCACGGGGTCCCCGCACAGCAGATACGCGGCGCGCTGATGGGCGGCTACTTCGCCGGAATGCTCGACCGGCGGATCCTCGACGGCACGCTCGATCACGCGGCCCTGCGCGAACTCGGGAGCGGCCTGGGCTGCGGCGCGGTCTCGGTCCTCACCGAGGAGTGCCCGGTGGCCGTCGGCGCCGCGGTCCTGGACTACTACAGCAGAGAGAACGCTGCGCAGTGCGGATCCTGCTTCAACGGCACGGCCGCGATGGCCGCGGCAGCCGCCGCCCTGCGTGACGGCGTCGCCGACGCCGACGATCTGGCTCGTCTGCGGCGCTGGTCGGTGGTGTTGAGGGGCCGCGGAGCGTGCGCCACGCTCGACGCCGCCACCAACATCGCGGCCAGCCTGCTCGCCATGTTCCCCGACGACGTCGCGCGGCACCTGGACGGACGGTGCCCCGACTGCGCAGAGGCGCCGTTCACCGCGCAGCGGCCCTTCGAGGTGGAGTCACTGTGACCGACAGACTGCGGATCAAGCTCGATCGGACGCTCTGCGACGGCTTCGGCATCTGCGCCAAGCACGCGCCGGAGTACTTCTCGCTCGACGACTGGGGATACGCGGTCCTCGTCGGCGACGGGGACATCCCCGAACGCGATCACGACGCCGTACAGCGCGCGCTGATGGACTGCCCTGTGCACGCGATCATGGAGCTGACCGAACGACGCCCCGACGACGCTCCGATCCCCGAGGTGAACGAACCCGACCTGGATCAGCTGAAAACCGAAGACAACGAGGCGGAGTGGGGATTTTCGCGATGAGCGCTTGCGCGAAGAGCCGAGCACCCCGATGAGCGGAGAGACTCGCATGCCGCTTCCCCAGCTGACCTTCGACACCGAGTTCTTCTGGACGTCCGGCGCGGACGGGACGCTGCGCATCCAGGAGTGCCAGGGCTGCTCGGCGCTGATCCACCCGCCCCAGCCGGTGTGTCGTTACTGCCGCGGCGCCGACATGGGTGTGCGGGCCGTGTCGGGTAAGGCGGTGTTGTCGGCGTTCACCGTCAACCACCGATTCAGCATTCCCGGACTGCCCGCGCCGTACGTGGTGGCCCAGGTCGCGCTGGTCGACGATCCCCGGGTCCGGTTGACCACGAACATCGTCGACGCCGACCCCGACGATCTAGAGATCGGTCAGCTGGTCGAGGTCACCTTCGAGCAGAACGACGACGTCTACCTGCCGCTGTTCCGGCCCGTGTCGCCCAAGCAGTTCGGTGATGAGCCTGCCGACGAGATCGCGCCGGAGGACTTCGGCAAGCATGTGCGGCCGATGCTGACCACGGAGAAGTTCGAGGAGAAGTCGGCGATCACCGGCATCGGCGCGTCCCGGCTGGGCCGCCGTCTGATGGTGTCTCCGCTGTCGCTGACGATCGAGGCGTGCCAGGCGGCCGTCGCCGATGCGGGGCTGACCTTCGACGACATCGACGGACTGTCGACCTACCCGGGGCTCGACGTCGCGGGGATGGGCGAGGGTGGCGTCACCAAACTCGAAGGCCCGCTGGGGATCCGCCCGACGTGGATCAACGGCGGCATGGACACGTTCGGCCCCGGCGGCTCGGTCATCGCGGCGATGACGGCGATCGCGACCGGGATGGCCCGCCATGTGCTGTGCTTCCGCACGCTGTGGGAGGCGACGTTCCAGCAACTGATGAAGGAAGGCAAGGCCTCGCCGCCCGGCGGCGCCCGCACCGACAGCTTCCAGATGCCGTTCGGTGCTCTGTCGGCGGCGCACACGCTGGCGCTGAACGCCCAGCGCCACTTCCACCGCTACGGCACCACCCGCGAGACGCTCGGCTGGATCGCATTGAACCAGCGGGCCAACGCCGCCCTGAACCCGACCGCGATCTACCGCGACCCGATGACGATGGACGACTACCTGGGCGCACGGATGATCACGACGCCGTTCGGGCTCTACGACTGCGACGTGCCCTGCGACGGCGCCGTCGCGGTGGTCGTCTCCGCTGTCGAGACGGCCGCCGACCGGCCGAAGCCACCGGTGATGATCGAGGCGGTCGGCACTCAGATCATCGAACGCACCGACTGGGACCAGACCACACTGACGCACGAACCGCAGGTGCTCGGCCAGGCCGCCCACCTGTGGACGCGAACCTCGTTGCGGCCGAACGACGTCGACGTCGCCGAACTCTATGACGGCTTCACGTTCAACTGTCTGTCATGGCTCGAAGCGCTGGGTTTCTGCGGCATCGGTGAGGCCAAGGACTTCCTCGACGGGGGCGGTGCCATCGCCCGCGACGGCGTCATACCGCTCAACACCCACGGCGGTCAGCTTTCCCACGGCCGCACGCACGGCATGGGTCTGGTGCACGAGGCCGTCACGCAGTTGCGCGGCGACGCCGGGCAACGGCAGGTCGACGGCGCCCGGGTCGCGGTCGTCAGTAGCGGTGGATTGACGCCGAGCGGTGTCCTGCTGTTGCGGGCAGGCACGTGAGCTCCTCGACGCCACGCCCCCGCGTCGTCGTCGTCGACGGCGTGCCGATGTCGGCGCTCGTCTCGCAGGCGGCCGATCCCCGCGCGGTGATCGTCGCCGTGCACGGCGGTGCGACGTCGTCGGCATACTTCGACTGTCCGGGTCACCCGGACTTGTCTCTGCTGCGCTCGGCGGCCGCCCGCGGGTACACCACGATCGCACTCGACCGGCCGGGCTACGGCATGTCGGCGGTCTATGCGAACGAGTTCGCCGACGCCGCCCGGCGGGTGCAGTTCGCGTTCGGTGCCGTGGATCAGATCCTCGCCGACAGCAGCAGGGGCGCAGGGTTTTTCCTTCTCGGCCACTCGGCGGGCTGCGAGCTCGCCCTGCGAATGGCCACGTCGCGGGACGACGTGATCGGCGTCGAGCTGGCGGGCACGGGTATCCGCTACAGCGCCCCGGCGAAGGAGGTGATCAGCCAGGCGACGCTGACCTCACGGCCGGCCGGGCTGCGCGACCTGCTGTGGCAGCCGACAGACCTCTATCCGGCCGAGGTGCTCACCGGTGGTCTGTCGTCCCCGGGTGCGGCCTACGAAGCTGAGGTCACCGCCAACTGGGCGCGCCGTGACTTCCCGGCGATCGCCGCGCGCGTCACCGTGCCGGTCCAGTACAGCGTCGCCGAGCACGAAAAGGTCTGGGAGTCCACGCCCGGAGCCCTCGACGCGGTCGCGGCGCTGTTCACGGCGTCGCCGCGCGTTGCGGTGAACGCGATGCCGCGCAGCGGACACAACCTCAGCGTCGGCCTGTCGGCCGGTGAGTACCACCGCAGGGTGATCTCGTTCGTCGAAGAATGCATCGCGGGCGATCGCGAGCCAACGGAAGTGGAGGCGGGATGATGCGTGTCGGATTCATCGGACTGGGCAGCCAGGGCGGCCCGATGGCGCGGCGAATCGCCGAAGGCGGTTTCGAGACCACGCTGTGGGCCCGCCGCCAGGCGAGTCTGGACCCGTTCGCCGACACCCCTGCCAAGACGGCGGCCACGCCCTCGGAGCTGGCGGCCGCCAGCGACCTGGTGTGCCTGTGCGTGGTGGGCGACGACGACGTCCGCGAGGTCCTCGAGGGCAAGACCGGGGTGCTGGCCGGCCTCGCCGAGGGCGGGATCGTCGCGATCCACAGCACGGTGCACCCCGACACCTGCCGCGAGATCGCCCGAAAGGCCGCCGCACAGGGGGTTTCGGTGCTCGATGCACCGGTCAGCGGCGGTGGGCCGGCGGTCGAGCAGGGCACTCTGCTGGTCATGGTCGGTGGCGACGAGGACGTCCTCGATCGTTGCCGGCCGGTGTTCGAGACCTACGCCGACCCGATCGTGCATCTCGGGCCGCTCGGCGCCGGCCAGAACACCAAGATCCTCAACAACCTGCTGTTCAGCGCGAATCTCGGCAGCGCCGTGTCCACCCTGGAGTTGGGCGAGGCACTCGGGGTCGCGCGGGACAAACTGGTCGAGGTGCTGAACCGCGGCTCGGCCACCAGCAAGGCGGTGGGCAGCATCTCGATGTTCGGCGGCACCCTCGACGGGCTGGCCCCGATCGCCGGTGCTCTGCTGCAGAAGGACGTACGGCATGCGGCCAGCCTGGCCGCCGCCGCGAAGGCGCCGGAGGGAGCGGTGTTCACCGCTGCCGATGCGGCGCTGGAGGCGATGGGCCACAGGCGGCGATGAACGCTTGCGTCGCGACGAGCCCTCGGGCGAGGAGCCATGGATGAAGAGCAGAAGACCATGAGCACGGTGGGCTTCGTGGGCGCCGGGCGCATGGGTGCGCCCATGGTCCGCCGCCTCGCCGAGGCCGGCCACGACGTGCGAGCGCTCGGCCGCACCAGCGAGAAGCGAAGAGCGGTGCAGGAACTCGGTGCACACGCGGTGAGCGAGCCAGGCGAGGTCGCCGACGGCGCAGACGTGGTCGTCGTATGCGTGTTCACCGACGACCAGGTCCGTGAAGTCTGTCTCGACGGCGGCTTACTCGACGCGATGCCTACCGGCTCCGTGCTGGTCGTCCACACCACGGGAAGTCCTCGCACGGTCGAGGAGCTCGCCGCCCGCCGGCCTGAAGTCGCGGTGCTCGACGCCCCGGTCAGCGGCGGACCGCACGACATCGCCGCCGGGCACATCACGCTGTTCGTGGGCGGCGACGATGCTGCCGTCGAGCGCGCCCGACCGGTTCTGGCCGCTTACGGCGAACCGATCGTGCACGTCGGCCGGCCGGGCGCCGGGCAGTGGGTGAAACTCATCAACAACACGCTCTTCGGGGCGCAACTCGGCATGCTGCGCGAAGCGGTGTCCTTCGGCGGCCGGGTCGGCGTCGACGAGACCGGCCTGCTCTCGGCGATCGGACACGGCAGTGCCGCGAGCCGGGTGATCGGCCTGGTCGAGGCCAGGGGCTCGGTGCAGTCGTTCATCGACTCCGTCGGGGAGTTCATCGGCAAAGACATCGCCGTGGTGCGCGGGATCGCCGCAGAGACCGGCAACAGCCTCGGCGCCCTCGAAGGCCTGCTGGACACCGTGGTGGGTGAAGACGCACTGTCCGAGTCGAACCGATGACAGGAGGCGAAACGCTCGACCCAAAGCGACAGTGCTGGATCGCAGCAACTGTTAGCGTTACAGTCGATTCGCCTCTCGTAAAGCTTCCGGCCTCCAGCCCGCCGTGAAGGAGGAACCCATGGCCGCGCCCGAACTCCGCTTCGATCCTGTCGCTCAGGACTACTTCGACAATCCGTACGAGATCTACCGACGGATGCGCGACGAAGCTCCCATCTACTACGACGCAGAGCAAGACTTCTACGCGCTGACCCGGCACGCCGATGTGGCAGCGGCGTTCAAGGATTACGAGTCGTTCTCCTCGGCCCGCGGATGCGACCTCGGGATGGTGCGCTCCGGTGAGGTGCCGCAGAAGTCGATCATCTTCATGGACCCGCCGGATCACCGCCACATGCGGAGCCTGCTCAACAAAGCGTTCACGCCGCGGGCCATTCAGTCGCAGCGCGACACCGTCACAGAACTGGTCGAGCACTACCTCGCGAAGGCGGACCCGAACAATTTCGACGTCGTGCAGGACTTCTCCGGGCCGTTCCCCGTCGAGGTGATCACCCGGATGGCGGGGGTGCCGGAGGACTTCCGCCAGCAGGTCCGCCACTGGATCGACACGAGCCTGCAGCGCGAGCCCGGGCAGATCTCGTGGAGTGAAGAGAACATGAAGGCCAACATCGACTCCGGTGTCTACTACTACGGCCTGGTCCTGGAACGTCGCGAGAACCCGCAGGACGACATGATCAGCCGGCTGATCGCGGCCGAGATCCCCTGCGAGAACGGCGAGATGCGCAAACTCGACGACGTCGAGATCGCCGGCTTCGCGACTCTGCTCGGCGGCGCCGGAGCGGAGACGGTGACCAAGTTGGTGGGCAGCGCGGTGGTCGTGTTCGCCGAACACCCCGATCAATGGCAGATGCTGCTCGACGACCGCAGCAAGATCCCCGATGCCGTCGAGGAACTGTTGCGGTATGTCGGCCCGGTCCAGTACAACGTGCGCTACAGCCTCAGAGACGTGGAGTTGCCCAGCGGCACCGTGCCCGCCAACAAGCCGGTGTTCCTGATGGGCGCCTCCGCCAACCGGGATCCGCGCGCGTTCGACGATGCCGAGACGTTCGACATCACCCGCGACCGGTCGCAGGCCCAGAACCTCGGGCTCGGTTACGGCATCCACAGCTGCCTCGGCGCAGCGTTGGCCCGCATGGAAAGCGCTATCGCGCTGGATCACCTGCTCGACTTCATGCCGCGTTTCGAGGTGGACTTCGACGGTCTGGAGCGCGTGCACATGCAGAATGTCGCAGGTTTCCACCACGTCCCCGTGAAGGTGTTGCGATGACCCGGAAGGTCGAAGTCGATTTCGGGCTCTGCGAGAGCAACGGGGTGTGCATGGGCATCATCCCGGAGGTGTTCGAGCTCGACGAAAACGATTACCTGCATGTGTTGTCCGACGAGGTGACCCCCGAGAACGAGCAGCAGATCAGGGAAGCCGTCCGTCAGTGCCCGCGCCAAGCGATCTCGATCCGCGACGAATGACGACATCGGCAGAGCTCGTCTTCGATCCGTTCTCCGAGGAGTTCTTCAACGGCCCGTGGGAGATCTACCGGCGCATGCGGGAGGAGGCGCCGGTCTACTACAACGCGGACTACGACTTCTATGCGTTGTCCCGGCACGAGGACGTCGCCGCGGCCTTCAAGGATTTCCAGACATACTCTTCGGCATACGGTCTCGATCTCGCGACGGTGAAGGCGGACGAACCTCTCCCCGTGAAGATGATCATCATCATGGATCCCCCCGAACACCGGCAGATGCGCAGCCTCGTCAACAAGGTCTTCACCCCCCGCGCGATCGGCAATCTCAAGCCCATGGTCGCAGCGACGATCGATCGCTACATCTCCCGGGTCGACCCCGAACGCTTCGACGTGGTTGGCGACTTCTCCGCCCTGTTCCCCGTGGAAGTGATCACCGAGATGCTCGGTGTCCCGCAGGACGACCGGCAGAAGGTCCGGCAGTGGGTGGACACGTCGCTGCACCGCGAGCCCGGCCAGATCGAGATGTCCGACGAGGGCATGCAGGCCGTCGCCGAACTGATGGGGCTGTACTACAACATCATTCAAGAACGTCGAGCCGAACCCAGCGACGACATGTTCAGCCGGTTGATCGCCGCCGAGGTGGAGCGGGAAGACGGTGAGAAGGAATCGCTGGATGACTTCGAGATCGCCGGATTCGCAACGCTTCTGGGCGGTGCCGGCGCCGAGACGGTGACGAAGCTGGTCGGCAACGCAGCGGTGACGTTCGCGCGGTTCCCCGACCAGTGGCAGAAGCTGCTCGAGGACCGCAGCAAGATCCCGGCCGCAGTCGAGGAACTGCTGCGTTACGAGGCGCCGAACCAGTACAACGTGCGCAGGTCGATGAGAGAGGTCCGGCTGCACGGTGTCACGATCCCGGCGGGCAAACCCGTGTTCCTGCTCGGCGGCTCGGCGAACCGAGACCCCGAGGCGTTCACCGACGCCGACGTGTTCGACATCGACCGGGACCGGACCGAGGCGCAGAACCTAGGCTTCGGCTACGGCGTGCACAGTTGTCTGGGTGCCGCGCTGGCCCGCATGGAAAGCGCGATCGCGCTCGAGCGCCTCCTGGACTTCATGCCGCGCTACGAGGTGTTGTGGGATCGATGCGAGCGGGTGGCAGCGCAGAACGTCGCCGGCTGGTCCAGCGTCCCCGTCCACGTCACCCGGTAGGACGATGCGTTTCGTGTTCGTCCACGGCGGCTTCCACGCCGCCTGGTGCTGGGAGCGCACGATCACCGCACTCGAAGCGCTCGGCCACGACGCCGTCGCCGTCGACCTGCCCGGCCACGGCACCCGCGTGCACGAGGAGTCCACACTGGCCAACCGGTGCGAGGCGATCGTGTCGGCGCTCGAGGCCGGCGGCGCGGGACACAGTGTGCTGGTGGGACATTCGGGCGGCGGTTTCGACGCCACACTCGCCGCCGACGCCAGGCCGGATCTCGTGGGACACATCGTGTATCTCGCCGCCGCCCTGCCCCGGGAGGGGCGCACCTATCCCGAGGCGATGGCCATGCGCGATGAAGACGACGAGCTGGGCGAGCAGTTCGACGGGGATGTCGGGGCGATGTTGAGCTATCTCCATTTCGACGAGGACGGCGCGATGACGTTCGCCGACTTCGACGGCGCGTGGAGGTACTTCTATCACGACTGCGACGAGGCGACCGCGCGCTGGGCGTTCGAGCGGCTGGGGCCCGAGCGGTTCGGCGACACCACCGTCACCCCTGTCTCGGTGCCGCGGTTCTGGGAGGCCGACCTGCCGCGCAGTTTCATTGTCTGCGAACAGGATCGATCGATGCCGCGCTGGCTGGCCGACACCGTCGCGCGCCGGCTCGGCGTCACGCAGCTGTCGATCGATGCGTCACACTCGCCGTTCCTGTCGCGCCCACGCGAGCTCGCGGAGCTGCTCGTGCACGCCACCGCCACCGAGGCGGTCGGCCCGCTGGTCCCGCACTAGAAGCCCGAGATGATCACACCGTTGCAGTCGGCGGCGGCCTGCCGCAGCTTGACGGCTTCCTGGTAGGCGTCGGAGTAGTACCACTCCTTGGCTGCGTCGACGGATTCGAACTCCAGCACCACAGTCTGGGTGGCCGGCCACTCCCCCTCGAGCACCTCCGGGTTGTGGCCGATCGACAGCAGCGTCGCACCCGCCATGGTCTTGCTGGCGAGCTTGCCGTACTCGGCCATGCCCGCCGGGTCCTTGACCTCCTCGGTGATGATCACATAACCCTTGGCCACTCGAATGTCTCCTTCTCTCAGTCGATTTCGCTGATCGCCCGCTCGGGGCAGTTGTCGATCGCCTCGCGGGTCGCGGCTTCGAGCGAGGCCGGGATCTCCCCCGGATCCGCGACCGCCCACCCGTCGTCGGTCATCTCGAAGACTTCAGGACACAGCGTCAGGCACATGCCGTGCCCGGCGCAGCGGTCCTCGTCGACTCTGACCCTCATATGACGTCGAACTCGAGGTGCAGTTCGGTGAGCCCCCGCAGGATGTAGGTCGGGATGTACTTGTACCGCCGGGCGCCGGCGGGACCGTGCTCGCTCTCGGAGATCCGGATGTCGGAGGTGCGGTCGAGCAGTCGTTCGAGCCCCACCCGGGTCTCGGCACGGGCCAGCGGCGCTCCCGGGCAGCTGTGGATTCCGCGGCCGAAGGCCAGGTGCTGACGCGCGTTCTTGCGCTCCGGATCGAAGGCGTCCGGGTCTTCGAACCGGCGCGGATCCCGGTTGGCGGCACCATTGATCACCATCACGGTGGTGCCGGCACCGACGTGCTGATCCCCCACCGTGGTCGGCACCCGCGACAGCCGGAAGTCCCCCTTGACGGGACTCTCGATGCGCAGGCACTCCTCGATGAAGTTCGGTAGCAGACTACGGTCGCCGCGCAGCTTCGCCTGGATGTCGGGGCGGTCACCCAGCACCTTGAGCGCGGTGCTGAGCAGCCGGACGGTGGTCTCCTGCCCCGCCGAGAAGACGTTCGTGGCCACGCGCACCACATCGCCGACGTCGGGCATCGTGCCGTCGGGGAACGTCGCGGTCGCCAGCCCGGTCAACACGTCGTCGCGCGGCTGCGCCCGGCGATCCTCGACGTAGGTGGCGAACACCTCGTAGAGGTACTCCAGCGGCGTCTTGGCCAGCGTTTTCTCGGCGTTGCCCAGGCCGCTGCCGTGCGTGCCCCGGGCCAGCCGGTCGATCAGTTCCGCGCGATCTTCGTCGGGCACACCGAGCAGGTCGGCGATCACGCGCAACGTGAACGGCCCGGCGAAGCCCTTGATGAACTCGCCGCGGCCCGGCGCGAGGAAGTCGTCGAGGATGTCGTCGGCGAGCTGCCACATCGCGTCCTCGTTCTCCTTGAGGCGCTTGGGGGTGATCAACCGCATGAGCAGCGCACGGTGATTGGTGTGCGTCGGCGGGTCCAGCGTGGGCAACTGGTCACTGAACGGGATCTCGTCGCGGTGCTGCTTGATCAGCTCGGTGAGATCCTCGTCCTGCCGTCCCTCCAGCGGGACCGGGAAACCGGGGAACGGACCCGTGACCGAGATGCACGACGAGAAGGACTCGGCGTCGTTGTAGACGTCGACGGCCTCCTGCCAGCCCGTCACCATGGTGACGCCGTAGTGGTCCTCCCGGCTCACCGGGCACTTGTTGCGCAGCGCCTCGTAAAAGGTGTACGGGTCGTCGGTCAGGCGACCGTCCCGGAAGAAGTCGACCGTGGTTAGGTCCTCAGTCATGCGCGCTCCGTTTCACCGATCTCGTCCTACGAGAACGTGATTCTCATCTTTGCGTATCAGGTTTTCATACCGGCCGCACCGCGTCAATCGAGGGGGCCGGAGCCGGTGGACGCCTACTGGATCGGCTCGTCGCCGAGCACGGTGGTCCGCAGCATCTCTCGCGGCGAGTCCGGGTCGTACGGGGCGGCGCGGTGCAGCACACCGTTGTTGTCCCAGATCACCGTGTCGCCCACCGACCATCGGTGGCTGTAGACGAGGTGAGGTGCCGTGGCGCGGGCGAGGAGCCCGGCCAGCAGCGCCTCACCCTCGTCGCGGTCCATCCCGACGACGTAGTGCGCCGAGGCGCCCAGCACCAGCGACTTGCGACCGCTCCGGTGCGTCCACACCAACGGATGCTCGTGGGTGGGCCGGGCCCGCCAGCGCGCCAGGTCCTCGGCCGAGGGATCCGGATTGATGCGGCTCTGCGACGCTTCGAGCGAGTGCACCACTCGCAACCCCGAGAACCGGTCCTTCTCCTCGTCGCTGAACGCCTCGTAGGCGGCGTAGGAGTTGGCGAACTCGGTCTCCCCGCCGCGGTCGGCGACCTGCACCGCCGACAGCACCGTCGCCTTCTGCGGGCATTCGTCGCCGACGGGCGTGCACCCGTCGATGTGCCAGTCGAACGTCGCGCGCAGGTAGGCCGCCGACGAGTTCTTCGACTTGTCGAGCGTGATCGGGTAGATGCCGGGGGTCGGGTGGTGCCCGTCGGAGGAATGGTCGACTTCGCCGAGGTGGCGACAGAACGCAACCTGCGCGTCCGGACCGAGGCGCAGACCCGGAAACACCAGCACACCATTGTCTTCGAGGGCGTCGAGCACCGCCGCGCCCAGCGTCGGGTCGGAAGCGAGCCGCTCGGAATCCACGCCGAGGACTTCGGCGCCGACCGAATCGGTGAGTTTGTTGATCGTCAGAACGGTCATGACCGGCTCCTCACGGCACGGGCGCGCTGACGCGGTCGATGACGGCGTCGGCGGAGTCCGCGGGCTTCTGGGTGCCGAAGACCTCGACGGCCATCGACACCATGATCATCGAGTAGACGAGGTGCAGCAGGTTCAACGCATCGTCGGGCACGTCGTCGATCGGGAACTTGTCGCAGTAGTCGATGGCCTCCTCGAACCGGGGCGAGAACGCGTCGTAGAAGGCGTGGATCTCCTGCATCGGAGTGTTCAGCCGCGTCTCCCACCGTTGCGGTTCCGTTGCCAGGCACCATTTCTCCGCGAACGGCTCGAGCTCGGCGAACGCGCCGGGCAGTCTCGTCTCAGCCATGTCTCACACCCCCACCGCAGATCGCTCGGCCTCATCTTCCCCGACGTAGGCCTCGACCCAGTCGACCGCGACCTTGTGCAGGTGGCGTACCAGGATCTCCTGGTCGTTGAGCGGGAAGTCGTCGACTATCGGCTCACCCAGGCCGTACTCGAGTGCTGCCTGCGTACCGCCGAGCATGCCGGCGTCCTGGAGCGCGAACTCCTTGAGCACCACCGACGCCACCTCGTGTTCGATGCGCTCTCGCACGGTGCGTGCCGGGTGGAAAGCGTTGTACGCCTCGAACTTATGGGTGTTGTGCGAGGTCGGCCAGTACCGGTACAGCAGGTACCACCCGTGATAGATCAAGATCTCGAGGTTGGGGAAGATCTGGAAGTTGGTGATCCCCCACGGTTCGATGCCACCGGGATTCAAGCCCGCGGAGAAGTGCGTCTCCGGGGTCCGCCACGGGCCGACGAGCCCGCTGCGCGTGGCCCGTTCGACCGGATACATGTATTCGGGCGCCAGCAGCCAGCGCCTGGTGCCCGCCGTGGAGACCAACCGGTGCGGGCCGTCGATCTGGAAGTGCCCGCACTCGAATGCCGCATTGGGCTGGCGGACTTCGCTGGGCACCTGCTGGCTGTGCAGCGACGGTACGTGGTAGTACTCCTGGAACGCGTCGGCGAAGATCTTCCAGTTGCTGTTGTTGTGCGCGACGAAGTCGTAACGCTCGGTCATCATCTCGAAGGGGTAGTCATCGAGGGCGGTGATCATCGGCCCGAGGAATTCGCGCAGCGTCTGGCGCGGCTCGCGGTCGAGATTGACGAAGACGAAGCCGTTCCACACGTCGCAGTGCACCGGGGCCAGTCCGTAGCGCTTCTCGTCGAGGTCGAAGAATTCCCCCGGCTGCTGGACGAATGTCAGCTCGCCGTCGAGGCCGTAGCGCCAGCCGTGGTACTTGCAGGTGAACTGGCGACAGGTGCCTTTGACCTCCTCGTTCGGAAAGTCGTTCCACACCAGCTTGTTTCCGCGATGCCGGCAGACGTTGTAGAAGGCGCGGATCTGCTGGTCGCGGCCCCTGACCACGATCACCGAGGTGTTCGCGGCGTGGATCTCCTTGGTGAGGTAGCTACCGACCCGCGGGAGTTCCTCGACGCGGGCCACGTTGAGCCACGCCCGTTTGAAGATCGCCTCGCGCTCGAGTTCGTAGAACTCCGGCGAGGTGGAGTCCCGGAACGACACCGGTCCGGTGCCGAGCTCCGGATAGTGTTCGGTCCAGCTTCCCTCCGGCGGCTTGGGCCATCTAGCCATGCGAACCTCCCTGTGCTGCAGCCTGACTGGACGAAGTCATCACATCACCGCGCCGCCGTTGACACCCAGGGTCTGGCCGGTGATGAAGCCGGCCTGCTCCGAGCACAGGAATCCGACCGCGGCGGCGATGTCGTCACCCGTGCCCAGGTGGCCGACCGGGATGCTGGCGGCCATCTGGTCGTTCGGCGGAAGGAGGCCGGCGGCCTGCGACTGGTGCTGCATGGGCGTCTCGATGCCGGAGGGCGGGATGTTGTTCACGGTGATGCCGACGGGGCCGTACTCCCGCGCAAGCGACCGCGTGAGCGAGATCAGCGCCCCCTTGGACGCCGCGTAGTGCGCCATCCCGGGCGAGCCGCGCTGCGCGCTAGACGAGGAGATCATCACGATGCGGCCCCAGCCGGCGTCCAGCATGTCGGGCACCGCCACCTGGGCACAGTGGAAGGTGCCGTTGAGGTTCACGTCGATGAGGCGCTCCCAGGCCTGCGGGGAGATCTCCACGAATGGTGCGAAATCGACGAGGCCGGCACTCGTGACGAGGATGTGCACCGGTCCGAGTTCGGTGCGCACCTTGGCGAACGCCTCCTCCACGGCCTGCCGGTCGGTGACGTCGGCGGCGACGCCGAGTGCGGTGACGCCGTCGGCCCGCAGTTCCTCGGCGACCCGTTGCGCCGCTTCGCCGTTGAGATCGAGCACGGCGACCCTGTGTCCCCGTCGGCCGAGCTCGTGGCACGTCGCCTCGCCCATCCCGGACGCGCCTCCGGTCACCACTGCTACTCGGGCTACTCGTGTCACGTGTTCGGCCTCGCTACTCATAGACGACGTGGACTCTGCGGCTCGTGGGCAACGACTGGCAGGTCAGCACCCAGCCCTCTTCGACCTCGTCGTCGTCGAGCGCATCGTTGTTCAGCATCCGCGCGCTTCCGTCGACGATCCTGGCCATACACGTTCCGCACGAGCCTGTTTCGCAGGAATACGGCGCCTTCAGCCCCGCCAGGCGCGCGGTTTGCAGCAAGGTGTTCCCGGCGCGGTACGCGGCGGTGACGCGGCTGCCATCGAGGTCGATGACCACTTCTTCGGTCGCCTCACCGCAGTCGTCGGTGACGCCGGGCGGCACCTGCGCAACGGTGAACCGCTCGAGGTGCAGGCGAGCCCTCGGAAGGCCCGACGACACGAGTGCGTTCTCGACGGTCTCCATGAACGGGGCCGGCCCGCAGACGTAGCAGTCGGCAGTCCCCGTCCCGGCGACGAACGACGCGACGGCGGACGCGGTGACCACACCGGAGTCCGAGTCGTAGTGGTGCTGCAGGACGAGCCGGTCGTCGTACCGCTCGGCCAGTCGTGCCAGTGCGTCGGAGAAGATCACCGAGTCGGGACCGCGGTTGGCGTAGAACAGCCTGACGCTGCGCGCCGATTCGGCGAGCGCAGTCCGCACCAGCGACATGATGGGCGTGATGCCGCTGCCGCCGGCGAAGGCGACCAACGCGTCGGAGTCCGCGGTGGCTTCCGGCAACACGAACCGGCCCTCGGGCGGCGCGACGTGGAGTTCGCCCCCCTCGGCGGCGGTGTCGTTGAGCCAGTTCGAGACGATCCCGCCGCGGTCGCGCTTGACGGTGATCCGCAGCTCGTCGTCGAGCGGTGCCGACGACATCGAGTAGCAGCGCCGAAGCTCCCGACCCTCGACGTGCACCCGCACGGTCAGGAATTGCCCGGCCCGGTAGCGGTACCGGTGCGAGCAGTGCTCGGGCACATCGAGGACCAGCGAGACAGCGTCCGAGGTTTCCTGGACGACGCGTTTGATGCGCAGTGGCGCGAACCCCTCAGCGCTGATCACATCGGACATCCCGGCAACTATATCAAGTACTTGTCATTAGCCTCAAGGGCCGGCGCCAGGCTGGGGCGACGACGATCAGTTGTCGACGTGATCCGTGTAGAGCTTGTGCCCGGTGCCCTGCTCGACCACGCGGCCGAGAAGTTCCTTCAGCGTCTCCTGCTCCGCACTGCTGAGGACGCCGAATACCTTGTCGTGGGCGGCGATTGCGTCGTTCACCACGGCCGCGGCGACCTTGCGCCCTTTGACGGTAAGGAAGGCCTGCAGGATGCGGCCGTGCTGCGGGTCTTGTTTGCGCTGCACCAGTCCCCGCTTCTCCAGCGCGGTCAGGGCGAGTTGGACACCCTGCGGACTGATGAGCAGCCGGCGCGCGAGCTCGGCGCCCGACAGTCCCGGTTCGCCTGCGAGCTGACGGAGCACGCCGATCTGCGCGGTGCTCACCCCGTGCTCGCTGACCGCATCGTTGACGGTCGTGAGCGAGAAGTAGAACGCCTGCTTGAGCAGCCACAGGATGTTGTCGGTCAGCTCGATGTCCGCCACGTCACGCGCCTTCATGTCCGAAACGTTAGCGGTGCGCACGCGAGGCGGAGGACAGGTCTTTGTGGACCACGCCGTCCTTCATCACGAACCGCACATCGAGCGTCGTCTCAATGTGCTGCGACGGGTCGCCGGCCACGGCGATGATGTCGGCGAGGTACCCGGGCGCCAGCCGCCCGAGTTCGTCGTCGGCCTCGATCAGTTCGGCGCTGGTGATCGTCGCCGCCCGCAGCGCCTGCATCGGGGTCATACCTCGCGCGACGAGCGCGCACAGTTCCTTGGCGTTCTGGCCGTGGGGAATCGCCGGGGCGTCGGTGCCGCAGGCGATCCGCACACCCGCGGCGATCGCCTTGGGCAACATCGCCTGCGCCTGCGGAAACACCACCTCGGCCTTCTTGCGCAGTTCGGGCGCGATGCGGTCGATGGCCATCGCCTCGGTGAGGTAGGTCGTCGAGACCAGGAACGTGCCGGTGTCGGCCATCATCTGGATCGTGTCGTCGGTGGCGAGGAAGCCGTGTTCGATGCAATCGATGCCGGCGCGGATGCACGCGCGGACGGCGCTGTCCCCCACCGCGTGCGCGGCCACCCGCACGCCGGCCCGGTGCGCCTCGTCGGCGATGGCCGCGAACTCCTCGTCCGAATACTGTTGCGCCCCGGGAGCGGTGCTGTGGGACATCACGCCGCCGGACGCCGAGACCTTGATCAGCTTGGCCCCGTGCCGGATCTGGTACCGCACGCAGGCCCGGACGTCGTCGACGCCGTTGGCGATACCCTCGGCCACCGACAGCGGCATGATCCCGGGCGCCAGCCGCTGGAACACCGTGGGGTCGAGATGCCCGCCGTACGGCGTCACCGCGTGACCGGCCGGATAGATGCGCGGGCCGGCATGCCAGCCCTGCTCGATCGCCCGCTGCAGCGCCACGTCGAGCAGATAGCCGCCCGTCTTGACCATCAGCCCCAGGTTGCGGACCGTGGTGAACCCCGCGTCGAGCGTGGTCCGCGCGTTGACCGCCCCGCGCAACGTCCGGTACGCCGGGTCGTCCTGCACTCCGTGCATCGGGCTCGGCAGCCCCTCGGGACCGCCTGGACCGCCGATGAGCAGGTTGAGTTCCATGTCCATCAACCCGGGCAACAGCGTGACGTCGCCCAGGTCGATGACCTCGGCCGAATCATCGTTCAGCTCAACGGAATCGACGGTCCGGATCCGGTTGCCCTCGATGACGACGACGGCCGGCGAGCGAACCTCCCCGGCTTCGACGTCGGCCCAGCGCGCGGCGCGCAGCACGGTCACCGCGCCGCCCGACGGTCCGGTCACGGGCGGGGCTCGGCGTCGCAGTCCAGGCTGGTCGCACCTGAGTCGGGCACCTTCGGCTGCTTCCAGCACTCGACGGGGAAGGACACCTGGATCATCGAGTAGAGCAGGTGCATCAGGTTCAGCACGTCGTCGGGCAGGTCGTCGAGGGAGAACTTGTCGCAGTAGGAGATCGCCTCCTCGGCCCGCGCCGTGACGGCGTCGTAGAACGCCTGCATCTCGGTCATGGAGGAGGCGAGCCGCTTGGCGTAGCGCTCGGCTTCGGAGCCCAGGCACCAGTCGGAGTACTGCTCGAGGTCGGCGAACTCCGGCGGCAGTTTGGCTTGCGTGGTTGCCGCCATCGTCAGACTCCCGCCGTCTTGCGCTGGTAGTCCTCGACCCACGCGGCCGTCTCCTTGTGCAAATGGCGGATGAGCACCTCCTGGTCGCAGAGCAGGAAGTCGTCGAGCACCCTGGACTCGATCATCGACTGGGTGGCTTCCAGCGTATTGGCGTCCTGCAAGCCGTACTCCTTGAACGACACCGCGGCCAACTCCTGGGCGATCCGCTCCCGAGGCGTGCGCGGCTGCGGGAAGTACACCGTGCCCTCGAAGATGTGCGTGTTGAACGATGTGGGCCAGTAGTGGTAGGTCAGGTACCAACCCTGCCCCCAGAACAGGACGACGAAGTTCGGGAACAACTGGAACGAATCCAGCCCCCAGGGGTCACATTTCGCCGGGTTGAGGCCCGGGGGCATCTGGCCCAGATCCGGTTTGTCCCAGGGGCCGAACAATCCGCTCTGGCAGATGTCCTCGATCGGCTTGCGCATCTCCGCGGCCATCTCCCATGCGCGTACCCCCGAGGTGCTGACCAGCCGGTGCGGACCCTCGATCCGGTAGTGGGGCGCCTCGAATCCCGCCTCCGCGGCGGCCTTCGAGTACGCCGTCGGCGACTGATTCGCATGCAGTACCGGTGCATGGTAGAACTCCTGGAAGGCGTCCATGTAGAGCTTCCAGTTCGCCTTGACCTCCGAGCGGTAGTGGAACCGCGATGTCATCGAGTCGAACGGATAACCTTCCAGATCGGTGATCATCGGGCCGAGGAAGTCACGCAGCGTCTGCTCGGGCTCCGGCGCGAAGTTGACGAAGATGAAGCCTTCCCACACGTCGCAGTGCACGGGCACCAGGCCGTACCGACTCTTGTCGAGGTCGAAGAACTCGCCCTCCTGCTGGACGAACGTCAGGTTGCCGTCCAGGTCGTAGCGCCAGGCGTGGTACTTGCAGGTGAACTGCCGGCACACTCCGCTGGTCTCCTCGAGCGGCATGTCGTTCCACACCAGCTTGTTGCCGCGGTGGCGGCAGATGTTGTGATAGGCCTTCACGTCCCCCGACGTCGTCCGGACCACGATGATCGAGGTGTTGACGACCTTGAGCTCTTTGGTGAAATAGCTGCCCTTGCGCGGGAGTTGTTCGACGCGGCCGACGTTGAGCCATGCCCGACGGAACACCGCCTTGCGTTCGACCTCGTAGAACTGTGGATCGATCGAATCCTCGTAGGAGACCGGCCCCGTTCCCAGTTCCGGATAGTGCTGCGTCCAACTGCCTTCTGCCGGTTTGGGGAATCGGGCCATCGTCGTCTCCTGTTGCTGCGGTCGGCATTTCGCTCTGTGTCGCCCTCGAGTCGCCAGTGCCGACGGTATACGCTGGCACCTGCAATGACAAGTAGTTGATACTCATGGCCGCGAACAAGGATGGAGTCCCGTGCCCTACGACAAGCTGTTCATCGGTGGTGTCTGGCGGGCACCGAGCACCGGCAATCGAATCGAGGTGGTCTCTCCACACTCCGAGGCGCCGGTCGCCCGGGTGGCCGCGGCCGGCCCCGCCGACGTGACGGCGGCCGTCGAGGCGGCGCGAACGGCGTTCGACTCCGGACCGTGGCCGCGGACGGATCCCGCCGATCGCGTCGAGGCTCTGCGCCGGCTCGCCGCTCTCTACGGTGAGCGGCGCGCCGACATGGCCGAGCTCATCACCGCGGAGATCGGCGCGCCGATCAGCTTCGCTCATCGGGCCCAGGTGGCGCTGCCGTGGATGGTGATGAAGGCCTTCTGCGACCTCGCGGAGACCTACCCGTGGCGCGAGGCGAGGCCGGGCCTGTACGGCTCGGACATTCACATCCGCCGCGAGCCGGTGGGAGTGGTGACCGCCATCGTGCCGTGGAACATGCCGCAATTCCTCATCGTCACCAAGTTGATCCCGGCGCTGCTCGCCGGGTGCACCGTCGTCCTCAAACCCGCACCGGAAGCACCGCTCGACGCGCTGCTGCTCGCCGAACTGATCGACGAGGCCGGGCTACCGCCGGGCGTCGTCAACATCCTGCCCGGCGATGGTGCGGCCGGGCAGGCACTGGTCAGCCATCCCGGCGTGGACAAGGTCTCGTTCACCGGGTCGACGGCCGCCGGCAAGGCCGTCGCCGCAGCGTGCGCCGGCGACCTCCGCAAGGTGAGCCTGGAACTCGGCGGCAAGTCGGCCGCGATCGTGCTCGACGACGCCGACGCGGCGTCCGTCGCCGCGGGAGTGCGGTCGGCCAGCCTGTCCAACAGCGGCCAGATCTGCAATGCCTTGACGCGCATCCTGGTGCCCGAATCGCGCGCATCGGAGTTCACGCAGGCACTGGCCGCGGAGATGGATTCGCTCGTCGTCGGGAATCCGGCCGACACCGCGACCCAGGTCGGACCCCTTGTCGCGCAACGACAGCAGAAGCGCGTCCTGGACTACATCGAACGCGGAGTGGCCGACGGCGCGCGCATCGTGACGGGCGGCACCGGGATGCCGGCGGGGCTGGACCGCGGCTGGTACGTCAAGCCGACGCTGTTCGACAACGCAGACAATGCCATGGCGATCGCCCGTGAGGAGATCTTCGGCCCGGTCCTCACGGTCATCTCCTACTCCGACACCGCCGATGCGATCCGCATCGCCAACGACTCCGACTACGGTCTGGCCGGCTCGGTGTGGACTGCCGACGACGAGCGCGGCCTGGCCGTGGCAGGCGAGATCCGCACCGGCACGTTCGGCGTCAACCAGGGCTACACCATGGATCCGTTCGCGCCGTTCGGTGGCGTCAAAGCCAGCGGCTACGGACGCGAGCTGGGCCGGGAAGGCCTCGACGGCTACATCGAGACCAAATCCATTGCAGTGGCGGCGCGCTAGCCGTCGCCGCCCTCGTCCTCGATGCCGAACGATTCGATGGCCATGGCCAGCAGGCTGTAGCAGCCGGCGGTGAACACCAGATCCATCAGCTGCTGATCGTTCAGGCGAGCCGCGAGCTCACCCCACGTGGCGTCGGTGATCGCGGTCCGATCGTGGAGTTCGTCGACCGCTGCCACGACCGACGCCTCGAGCGGGTCAGCGATGCCGCTGCCGACCCTGACGGCCTCGAGTTCGTTGTCGGTGAGCCCGGCGCGCTTGCCCAACGGGACATGGTGCTCCCACAGATACCGCGAGCCTCGGCGTACTGCGGTACGCAACACGATCGTCTCCGTGATGCGTTGCGACAGAGTCGAATTCATCAAAAGATGCACATTGAAGGTGAGATAGGCCTTCGTCAGCCGGGGATGGCGGGCGAACGTACCAAGCATGTTGCCGGCCCTGTCGGGCTGAGCGCGCTCCGGCGGCATCAGCACCGACAGCGCGCGAACGACGTCGTCGTTCCACTCTTCGGCAGGAAGCGGCGTCAACCTCATCGATGTACCCCGGCCTACAGCGTGATGCCGTGCTTTTCGAAATGCCGCGCCAGGGCCTGCATGTACTCGTCACCGTGGAACGGTCCCCGCGCGCCGATGGCAGCCTCGAGGAACGGTCCGTATTCGTCGTCGTTGACGTACGTCGACCAGTGCACGATCCGGCAGTCGTCGTCGGTGTCGACGAAGCTGATGGAGTAGAAGCCCATCGTCTTTCCGGTGTTGACGTTCGTCCCCTCCCAGCGGTAGCGCTGGACGAATCCGTTCTCGGCCGGCCACACTTTGAAGTCGACGGGCTTCCAGTCCGGGAACACCACTCCGTAGGCCTTGGCCTCGATCGTGGCGGCGGTGTCCCAGTGTGTGGCCACGTCTTTGAGCACCAACTCCTGGTCGGCGACGAAGTAGGGCGAGGTGTACACGGCGTCGTCGGCGAATTCCCACTCGTCGTAGCTCTCGCCCTCCTGCACCTTCTGCAGAACGTATTTGTCGCGGTAGCTCTCGGCCATCCGGCGGTGCTTGGCGATTCGCTCGACCAGATCCATTGTCGCTGAATTCCTTTCGCGTCGAACGCAGGAAGTGACGGCTGCCCGGTGCGCTCGCGGCGGTGCGGCCTGCCGGACCGAATATATACAGATCTGCATCCGAGATACAAGAACGAATCCCGGGTCGACCGGCGCGCACCGCTGCTGCGAGAATGGCCAGGTGGCGGAGCGGTGGACGAGGCAGCGGCGGATGGAGCACACCCGCGCCCTGCTGCTCGACGCCGCCGAAGAGGTGGTGGCGCGGCAGGGTTTCGGTGCTGCCGCGCTGGAGGTCATCGCCGATGCCGCGGGTTACACCCGCGGCGCGATCTACTCACACTTCGGCACGAAGGAGGAGCTGTTCCTTGCCGTGATGGAACGCCAGTTGCAGCGCTTCCTCGACGGCTTCGCCGACGTCGTCGACTCGTTCCGGTCTCTCGACGAGTTGGATGTCGACAAGCTGGCCCAACGCTGGCGCGACCTGACGATCGGCAACCCGGACCGGGCCGCACTGGGCTATGAATTCACCCTGTTCCTGGTGCGCAACCCCGAGGCGCGGGCCCGGGTGGCCGCGCAGCGACGCCAGACCGCGGACTCACTGGCCGAGTACATTTCCAGTCACATCGACGCGATCGGCGGCCGGATGCGCATTCCCGCCGCGACCCTGGCCCGGACCCTCATCGCCACCAACGAGGGCGTCACCCTGGGTAGTCACGTCGACTCCGACGACCTGTACCGGCCGTTCCTCGAGATGATCCTCGCGAACGTCGAGCCGTCCGACGTCAGTCGGGGAACTTGATCGCCGAGACATACATCTCGACGATCGGCCGGTAGAGATCGACGTCGTCGAGCTGACTGCCGAGAACCACCGAGTCGCTGGTGGCCACCAGGGTCTGGGCGAAGGTCAGGGGTGAAATCAACAATGTCGCTCCCATTCGGCCGACGCCGTCGACGATGAACGCGGCCAGCGCATCGACGACCTCCGACCTCTTGGCCGCGACCCGGTCCCGCGCGTCGGGATTGCGCAGCAGGTACAAGCTGAACTCCAAGCCGAGCGCGGCGTGCTCAGCGCCGCGGTCCAGGCTGAGCTGCCGCCACCGCGCGGCGATCTCGTCGAGTTCCCGGGCTCCGACCCGCCGAGCGGACGACATCACCTCAGAGAAATTTTCGAAGTAGCGCCGCCAGTAGCGGTCACTCACCGCGAGGAAGAGTTCTTCCTTCGTCGCGAAGTGTTTGTAAATGGCACCTTTGGTGTAGCCGGCCGCACGGGCGATGTCGTCGAGAGTCGCTGAGGTGAAGCCTTTTTCAGCGAACACCTCCTCCGCGGCATCGAGCAGGACCGACCGCGTGTGCTCGAGCCGCCGTTCGCGCGTCCATCGCTCCGCCATGGCAGAAGTCTAGGCTCAGAATCCAAGATTCCTATTGGCATCCCAGATACCCATTGGTATCTTGACGGCGGTGCGCGTGGCCGCATCGATGCCGAGGAGGGGTCGTGAGCGATCTGACGAACAAGAAGCCGGTGCTCGAATCGCCGAGTGCACGAGACCAACCGGGCGTCCAGGCCGCGGCCCGGAGTAATCGGGTCACGATCTGGGCTACTGCCGGGGGCGCTCTGCTCGCCCTGCAGATCTACGTCTGGGTTCGGTGGGTCACGGGCCCCTACTTCCAGCGCGTGCCGGGCGGTCCGATGGAGCCGCCGATGTACATGAAAGCCTTCCTCACCTTCGATGCCATCCTGGTGTGCGTCGGCTTGCCGGTCGCGGTCTGGTGGTTCCTCGTCAGACCCTGGCGCCGCGAACGCAGAATCACGCTCGACGGCATGCTCCTGGTGTCGATGGGCCTGATGTTCTTCCAGGACCCACTGCTCAACTACTTCAACACGTGGTGCACCTACAACACCTGGCTGTGGAACCGGGGGTCGTGGTCGTCGAACATCCCCGGGTGGGTGTCGCCCGAGGAACCGGGCCGTCAAGTCGCCGAACCGCTGTTGATCAACGCTCCGGGATACGCGGCGGGCGTTCTGATGATCACGATCTTCTGCTGCTGGGTCATGCGAAAGATCAAGGGGCGCTGGCCCACCATCAGCAACCTACGGCTGATCCTCGTCACGTACGCGTTCACCATCGTGCTCGACTTCGTCATGGAAGCCGGGTTCATGCTGCCCTTCGGGCTCTACACCTATCCCGGGGCGATTCGCTCGGTGTCCCTCTTCGCCGGGACGTACCACCAGTGGCCCGTCTACGAAGGGCTGATGTGGGGAGCGGTCCAGGCCGGGCTGTGCTGTCTGCGGTTCTTCACCGACGACCGCGGCCGCACCGTGGTCGAACGCGGCCTCGACCATGTCCGCGGAGGGTTCGCACGCCAGCAGACCGTGCGCTTTCTCGCCATCTTCGCCGCGGTCAGCGCCTGCTTCTTCTTTTTCTACAACGTTCCCGCGCAATGGATCGCCATGCACGCCGACCCGTGGCCGGCGGACCACATGCAGCGGTCGTATTTCACCGGGGGTATCTGCGGAGACGGCACCGACGTGCCCTGTCCCGACCCAAGCCTGCCGATACCCACCAAGCGGTCCGGCTTCATCGACGTCCGCGGACAGCTCGTGCTGCCGGACGGCGCGCAGCTGCCCGAGGTCGTGCCGTTCGAACGCGGAGGTGCCGGCCGCTAGCCGGCCTCGTTCGCCGGAACCGATTCGGCCGCAATGCATCCGCTGAGTTCGGGGCGACGCTGAGGCTCAGCGTGCAGGCAACCGCAGCACCCGCTGCGCAATGATGTTGCGCTGAACCTCCGAGGTGCCGCCGGCGATGGTCCCGGCATAGGTGCTGACGTAGCGCGCGAACCAGCTGCCGGTGAACAATTCGGGACTGTAGGGGTTGTACAGCGCGGTCAGCGCAGGGTCGATCAGTCCGTCGGCGCCGGACGCCGCGAGCGCGTACCCGGCGGCGTTCTGCTCGGCCTCCGACCCGAGCACCTTGAGCACCGACACGGCGGGGACGTCACGGTGGCCGCGGGCGGCCTGACCCAGTGCCGCAGAGCCGAGCAGCCGCAGCGCGTGATGGTCCATGACCATCGTCGCGTAGCGGTCGCGCTCCAGTTCGTCGGTCGGCCGGAAATCCTCGAGCAGTTGCTCCAGCCGATTGGCGAAGGCCATCCACATCATCGTGCGCTCGTGGCCCAGCGACCCGTTGGCCACGTGCCAACCGCCGTGCAACGGGCCCACCAGGTTGTGCGCGGGCACGCGCACATCGGTGAAGAACACCTCGTTGAAGTCGAGGTTGGTGCGATCGTGCACCGACGCGAAGGGTCTGCGCTCGACACCGGGCGCATCGCCCGGAATGAGGAGCGCACTGATGCCCTTGTGCTTCGGCGCGTTCGGATCCGTGCGGACGAAGGCGAGCAGCACATCGGCGTCGTGAGCGCCCGACGTCCACACCTTCTGCCCGTCGACGACGAAGTGGTCGCCGTCTCGCGTTGCGCGCGTCCGTAACCCGGCCAGGTCGGATCCCGCACCCGGCTCGCTCATCGCCAGCGAAGCCGTGACCTCGCCTCGCAGGATCGGCACGGCCCACCGCCGCTTCTGCTCGTCGGTGCCGAAGGACAGCAGGGACGCGGCGATGATCCCCACGCCCTGAGGATTGAAGGAGTGGTAGACCCGGCGTCGCGACAGCTCCTCACGGTGGACGAACTGCTGCAGGACACTGGCGTTGCGGCCGCCGTGTTCCGGCGGGTTCCCGGGCAGCAGCCAGCCGTGGTCGAACTGCAGCCGTTGCCAACGGCGCGCCCACTCCGGGACATGAGACGACGACCGGGACCGCTCCACTACGGCTTCGGCCTCGCCGGGCAGATGGGCGTCGAGGAAGGCGATGAACTGCGCACGGAATTCTTCGACGTCATCGTCGAATGTCAAGCGCACGAGCCCGAGGATATCAAGTACTTAACATCTCGGCGGCGATGCGCTATGACTTATGGGAGGGACCGACGAACGAAGGGGCGGCGTTGCTCGACGGCGAGAAGATCCTGATCACCGGCGCTACGGGCAAGATCGCCTTTCCCATCGCACGGGCGCTCGCCGCGCGTAACGACGTGTGGGGTGCGGCGCGGCTGCGGGATCCCGCTGACCGCGAGCGGCTCGCGGCGGCGGGGGTCACGCCGGTGCCCTTCGATCTCAGCGACGGCCGGTTCGGCTCACTGCCAGACGATTTCACCTACGTGTTCCATGCCGCCGTCGACCCGGGGCAGGACGACTGGGCCCGCTGCGTCGAAACGAACGCCCACAATTCCGGCGAACTGCTCTACCGTTGCCGCTCCGCCAAGGGGTTCGTGCTGTGCTCGACCGGTTCGATCTACGGATACCGGGGTCAGCGTCCACTCACCGAGTCCGATCCGCCGGGCGTCCCGCTACGCGCGAACTACAGTTTCTCCAAGGTCGCCGCCGAAGCCGTATGCGGCTGGGTCGCCCGCCACTTCGAGATACCCCTGACGATAATCCGCATCTGTTCTACTTATGGCCCGGAGGGCGGGGCACCCGCCGATCGACTCGAGTCGATCCTGGCGCGCAGGCCCATCCGGCTGCATCCCGATCGGCCGAACAACTACAACCCGATCTACGAGGACGACTACGTCGAATTGGGCATCCGGGCCATGGAGGTCGCGACGAACCCACCGCAGGTGGTGAACTGGGCCGGCAGCGAGACCGTCAGCGTCGAGGAGTACTGCCGATACCTCGGCGAACTGGTCGGCATCGAACCGGTCTTCGAGTACACCCCGGATGCGCACACGCCGCTGTGGCCCGACGTGACCCATATGCACGACGTGCTCGGTAGGACGAGAGTCGGCTGGCGCGAGGGCTTTCGGCGCATGGTGGCCGCCCGCCACCCCGAACTCACGCTCGCCGACGAGCGCGCAACGACCTGAGGAGGACAGTGCAACTTCCCGGAACCCCGTCCGACGCGGTCGACGGCGTGCTGGCCGCCGGACGCGGCGACATCTCGACGTTGTTCGTGTCGATGGCCACCCGGCATCCCGACGGCCTGGACGCTGACTACCTTCGGTGGCACACCCTGGACCATCGGCCCGAGCAGCACCGGTTGTCCGCGCTCCGCGCGTCGCTGCGGCTGGTGTCCACACCCGCATGCCGTGCCGCGCGCCTTCCGGGTGACGAACGGCTCGACCCCGTCGACCACGTGATGACGTACTTCTTCTTCGACGCCGGCGGCCTGACTCCGTTCAACGAGCTCTCGGTCGCGCTCGGCGACGCGGGACGCAAACTCGCCTTGCTGCCGCCCGTCGAGCGCGGCGCCTACGGGGTGGTCACCAAGGCGGCCGCGCCGAGAGTGAAGTTGGGCGCCGACGTGCTGCCGTGGTGGCCGGTGCGCGGGGTGTTCCTCCTTCTCGAGCGCGAACCAAGCTCAACGACAACGCTATTGGACGTCAGCGGGGTGATCGGAGTCTGGTCGACCTCGACGCTCAGCGTGGACGCGAGGATGGCCAGCGCCCGACTCGGCCAGCATCTCACCTACTGCTTCCTCGACGACGACCCGGTCGAGACCGCCGAGCGACTGGCGCCCGTGCTGTCGCGGCACCAGGAGGACACCGGCTCGGCGCCTCTGCTCGCCGCCCCCTTTTACCCGGTGGTGCCTCACGAGTGGGACCGCTATGTGCCCTGACCGAGGAGCGGCATGCGCATCGGTGTGATGGTCGGCTCCGACAGGGACCGCGCGCGCAGTGACCGGCTGAGCGGCCTTCTCACCGACGGCGTCGCGGCAGAAGCCGCCGGATTCACGTCGTTCTGGTTTCCGCAGGTGCCCGGCTACCTCGACGCGATGACGGCGGTAGCGCTAATCGGACAGGCGACCACGACGATCGAACTCGGCACAGCTGTGGTGCCGATCCAGACCCGCCACCCGATGATCCTCGCGCAGCAGGCTCTGACTACGCAGGCGGCATGCGGAGGCCGGTTCGCGCTCGGGATCGGGGCGTCCCACGATTGGATCATCAACGGGCAGTTGGGCCTTTCCTACGATCGGCCCGTCGGTGAGGTCCGCGACAATCTCGACGTGCTGTCGGCGGCCTTCGCGGGCCCCGGCACGGTCGACGTCGAGAACCGCACCTTCTGCGTGCACAGTCCGGTCGACGTGACCGACATCCGGCCGCCCGCAGTCCTACTCGCCGCCCTCGGTCCCACCATGCTCCGCATCGCGGGCGAGACCGCCGACGGGACGATCCTCTGGATGGCCGATGAGCGTGCGATCGGCGATCACGTCGTGCCGCGCATCACCAAAGCCGCCGAAGCTGCGGGACGCCCGGCACCCCGCGTGGTGGCGGGGGTACCCGTGGCGGTGTGCGCCCCGGATGAGGTGGACGCGGCACGCCGCCGAGCGAGCGAACTGCTCGGGCACGCCCATTTCTCGCCGAACTACGTGCGCCTGCTCGAGCATGGTGACGCCGACGACGTGGGCGACACGATGGCCGCCGGAGACGAGTCGACGGTGTTGGCGCGGTTGCGCCGCTACCGCGACGCCGGGGTCACTGATCTCGCCGCGAGGGTGGTTCCGTTCGGCGCCGATGACGACATCCGGCGGGCATCGGGTGACCGCACGCGTGCGTTCCTCGCGTCGATCGCGCCGGAGCTCTAGTCGCTCGTGAAAGACGCTGCGGGAGCAGCGATCTAGTTTTTGCTCGGTGGTGGTTGGGGTTGGAAGGGTTCGTACCACCACCAGTCGGCGCGTTCGCCGGTGGGGCCTTTGTAGGGTGCCGCCGCGGGTGGCGGTGTGGTCGGGGTGCGGGCCAGCGAGGCGCTGCTCAGGGCGCGGCCGGCGCCGTCGGTGACGACGAGCTGGTCGGCGGGTCCGGTGATGGTGATCAGGCCGCGGTGGTGGGCCCGGTGGTGGTAGGGGCAGACGAGGACGAGGTTGTTCAGGTCGGTGGGGCCGCCGTCTTCCCAGTGCCGGATGTGGTGGGCGTGCAGCCCGTGGGTGGCCCCGCAGCCGGGCACGGCGCAGCAGCGGTCGCGGTGTTCGAGGGCGCGGCGCAGCCGCCGGTTGACCGTTCGCGTCGTGCGGCCCGCGCCGATCGGCCGGCCGTGGCGTTCGAACCACACCTCGCAGGTGGCGTCGCAGGTCAGGTATCGGCGGTCGGCGTCGGAGAGCAGCGGACCCAGGTGTAGGGCGGCCACCGGCTTGTCGAGGTCGAGGTGCGCGACCACGGTGGTGTGCTGCCCGTGGGGGCGGCGGCTGGTTTCGGCGTCCCAGCTCGCTTCGACCAGGGCCAGGAACGCATCCGCGGTGGTGGGCATCGGCGGCCGCTGCCCCGAGCCGGGTTGGCCCGAGCCGTGCTGGCCTGAGCCGTCGGCGGCTTCGGTGTCGTGGTCGCGTTTCCAGTCGGTGATCAGCGCGTCCTGGTGGGAGGCCAGCGCGGCGTCGAACTTGGCGGCCTCCAGTGCGGGCAGGGTGATCCGCCAGGTGGTGCTGTGCTCGTCGCTGGTCTTGCTGATCGACGGTTGCGGCGCGGGCGCAGGCTCCGGTGTGTGGTCGGGCTCCGGCTCGACCTCGGGTTCGGGCCTGGGTTCGGGTTTCGGTTTGGGGGCGAGTTTGAGGGCGAACCGCAGCTGGGTCACCGTGGCCGAGGCGGCCAACTCGGCGTAGTGCTCGTCGGAGCCGTCGGCGGCCCGCTCGGCGATGGTGCCGACTTGATCGAGGGAGAGTCGGCCCTCGCGCAAGCCTTGGTGGCACAGCGGGAACCCGTCGAGCCGGTGGGCGAGGGTGGCGATGGTCTCCGCGCGTGCCGGGGTCACCCCGGCCTTCCACGCCACCAGCGACGCCACCGACCGTGCTCCCGCGGCCGCCCACAGCCGGTCGCGGTCGACTTCGGCGACGATCTCGACGATGCGGCCGTCGATCGCGTTGCGCTGGCCGGTCAGCTCGGCCAACTCCTCGAACAACACCGCCAACCGCTCATCGGCACGCCGCGAAGCGGCCAAAGACGGTGCAGGCGAGGACATGACCCCATCATCGCAGCCACCACCGACAAATCTCGGATGGCGACTTAGTTGGACTTCGGTCAACTATTGGCCGCACCGACTTCAACTGTTATGGTGCGATCTGTGACGTCGACGGATGCTGCGGCGGGTGCTGACCGCGGTCAGCGTCGCGCGTCGTTTCAGCGTGCGCGGTCACACGAGACCAAGCGGATGCTGGTGCAGGCTGCGATGGCGCTGTGGCGGACCAAGGGCTACGCCGCCACCACGGTGGCCGACATCTGTACGGCCGCAGGCGTTTCGAAAGCTCTGTTCTACTTCTACTTTCCCCGCAAAGAAGATGTGCTGTTCGAAGTCGGCGTGCTGTCGACACAGTCGGCACACCGTACGATCCACGCACTGCTCGACAAGCCGTACGACATCGAGGCCGTGATCCTGGCCGCGCTCACCGCATTCGAGCGGTCGATGGCACGGAACCCGCGTGAGCTCATCATCGAGACGATCCTCGAGGGCTATCGGCACGAGCACCGCATCCTCGCCGCCGAGACGCCGCCCGACGTCGACGCCGACATGTTCACCGAGTTGTTCAGCCGCGCACACGACGACAAGAAGCTGCCGCGCGGAGTGGACGTCACCCACCTCGCCTACCTGGCGCAGACCCTGGTGAGCGAGGGCGCTCGCCACTGGGCGGCCGGCGCGTTCGGCGACCGGTCCTTCGCCGACGTGGTGACCGCCGACATCTGCACGCTCATCAACGGATACTCGACAAAACCCCGACGCAGGAGGCCACATGTGGGACTTCGAGACCGACCCTGAATACCAGCAACTCCTGGACTGGGCGGACGGCTTCGTACGGGAGGAGGTCGAACCGCTCGACCTGGTCTGGCCGCACCTGCAGTTCACTCCGCTGACCGAGACGCGCCGCAGGGTGATCGACCCACTCAAGGAGCAGGTGCGCCGAAAGGGGCTGTGGGCCACACATCTCGGTCCGGACCTCGGCGGGCAGGGCTACGGCCAGCTGAAGCTGGCGCTGCTCAACGAGGTCCTCGGCCGCTCGCAGTGGGCGCCGGTCATCTTCGGCTGCCAGGCGCCGGACACCGGGAATGCCGAGATCATCGCGCATTACGGAACTCCCGAGCAGAAGCAGCGATACCTGAAGCCGCTGCTCGACGGCGAACTGTTCTCCAGCTACTCGATGACCGAACCGCAGGGCGGAGCGGATCCCACCCAGTTCACCACTCGCGCCGTCCGCGACGGCGACGACTGGGTGATCAACGGCTGGAAGTACTTCTCCTCCAACGCGAACACCGCGTCGTTCCTGATCGTCATGGTGGTGACCAATCCCGACGTCAGTCCCTATCAAGGCATGTCGATGTTCCTGCTGCCGACGGACACGCCCGGTGTGAACATCGTCCGCAACGTCGGCCTGCACGGCGAATCCGACGGCCACGGCAGTCACGCGCTGATCCACTACGACAATGTGCGGGTGCCGGACTCGGCGCTGCTGGGCGGGGAGGGCCAAGCCTTCGTCATCGCCCAGACCCGGCTCGGCGGCGGCCGTATCCACCACGCGATGCGCACCATCGGGCTGTCGCGCAAGGCGCTGGACATGATGTGCGAACGTGCGCTGAGCCGCCAGACCCAGGGCAGCCGGCTGTCGGACAAGCAGTTCGTCCAGGGCTACATCGCCGATTCGTACGCCCAACTGCTGCAGTTCCGATTGATGGTGCTCTACACCGCGTGGGAGATCGACAAGTACAACGACTACAAGAAGGTGCGCAAGGACATCGCCGCCGTCAAGGTCGTGATGCCCAGCGTGCTGCACGACATCGCCTGGCGGGCAATGCAAGTCCACGGCGCGCTCGGCGTCACCAACGAGGTGCCGTTCCTCGGGATGGTCACCGGTGCAGCGGTCATGGGTCTGGCCGACGGGCCGACCGAGGTGCACAAGGCGACGGTGGCCAAGCAGGTGCTGCGCGACTACACCGCCAGCGAGGACGTGTGGCCCTCGGAATGGCTGCCGCGCAAGCGCGATGCCGCCCGCGCCCGGTTCGCCGAATTCCTCGAGCACGAGGTCGGCAATCAGTGAGCGACATCGACACTGCGCGGCTCGCCGAGTGGATGGACGGCGCGGCATTGCCCGGTTCGGGAGAGCCGCTGAAGGCGCGCTTCCTCTCCGGCGGCACGCAGAACGTCATCTACGAGATCTGCCGCGGCGAGCACCGATGCGTGTTGCGGATGCCGCCGCCGGGCGCGCCCGCCGACCGCGACAAGGGCATCCTGCGGGAATGGCGCATCATCGAGGCGCTCGACGGATCCGACGTCCCACACACCGAGGCCGTCGGCGTCTGCTCTGATCCCGGCGTGCTCGGCCGGCCGTTCTACCTCATGGGGTTCGTCGACGGATGGTCGCCGATGGACACGCACGGGAAATGGCCCGAGCCGTTCGACAGCGACCTGTCGGCTCGCCCCGGATTGAGTTATCAACTGGCCGAGGGTATTGCGCTGCTGTCGAAAGTGGACTGGCGGGCCAGGGGTCTGCAGGATCTGGGTCGGCCCGACGGCTTCCACGAGCGCCAAGTCGACCGGTGGACCGGATTCCTGGACCGGATCAAGCGGCGCGATTTGCCCGGCCTCGAGGTCGCCACCGATTGGCTGCGCGCACACAAGCCGCTCGACTTCGTTCCCGGCCTGATGCACGGGGACTATCAGTTCGCGAACGTCATGTATCACCACGGCGCGCCGGCCCGGCTCGCCGCCATCGTCGACTGGGAGATGGGCACCGTCGGCGACCCCAAGCTCGATCTGGCATGGATGGTGCAGTCGTGGCCGACCGGCGACGACGATGCCGCGGCCATGAGCTACGTCGACATGCGGGGGATGCCGTCGCGCGACGACGTGGTCGCCCACTACGCCGCGGTGTCGGGTCGCCAGGTCGACGACCTCGACTACTACCTGGTGTTGGCGAAGTGGAAATTGGCCATCGTTCTCGAACAAGGTTTCCAACGCGCGGGCGATGACGAGAAGCTGCTGGCTTTCGGGCCCGTGGTCACCGGACTGATGGCCTCGGCCGCCGACCTGGCCGAGACGACGGATTACCGGGGCTGACACCGCCGTGCGTGCTGCCGTCTGTCCGCACTTCGGGCCTCCCGAGGTGGTGCGGATTCAGCAGCACCACGTCCGGAGGACACAGCGCGGCGAAGTCGGGGTACGGGTGTCGGTAGCCGCGGTGAACTTCCCCGACGTGCTGTTGATCGCGAACTCCTACCAGGTCAGCGTCCCACCGCCCTTCGTCCCGGGCAGCGAGTTCGCCGGTGTCGTCGACGAGATCGGCTCGGGTGTCGAAGGATTCGCCGTGGGCGACCTGGTCAGCGGGACCGTGATGGTCGGCGCCTTCGCCCAACGCATCGTCGTCGACGCGGCGAGTGTCGCCCTCGTGCCCGACGGCGTCGACGCCGTCACCGCGGCGGCATCCGGCGTGGCCCATCGCACGGCTTATCACGCTCTGCGCTCCAGCGCGCGGCTGTCGCCTGGACAGGATGTCGTGGTCCTCGGCGCGGGCGGAGGAGTCGGGCTGGCCGCGGTGCAACTCGGTGTGGCACTCGGCGCCCGGGTCACCGCGGTGGCTTCTTCGGCCGAGAAGCTCGCCGTCGCAGCCCATCACGGCGCGCATCGGACGATCAATCACCGCGACGGTGAGCTTCGTGCCGCGCTGCGCGCCGCGCTTCCCGGCGGCGCCGATGCGGTGATCGACCCGGTCGGCGGTGATCTGTCCGAACCGGCTCTGCGGTCGTTACGGCGCGGCGGGCGCTTCGTCACCGTCGGTTATGCGTCGGGAGTCATCCCGCGGATCCCGTTGAACCTCGTGTTGGTCAAGGGACTTCACGTGCTGGGCTTCCAGTTTCAGGACATCGCGGCCGACGAGTTCGCTCGCAACGAGGGCGAACTCCGCGAGATGCTCGTCGACGGGCGGATCAGGCCCCACATCGGCGCGGTCTACTCATTGGACGACACCGCCAACGCACTTCGCCACGTCGGCGAGGGCCGCGCGATCGGCAAGGTCCTGATCGACCTGAGCTGACAACGAAGTCAGCTCGCGGGCACCAGATCCGCGGCGACGGAGGCCGACATGCCGCAACAGAACGTCTCTGTCGCGCCGACCGGCTCGGTCACCGCGCCGGCGGCCGCGAGCGCCTGGGCCTTGAACGCGCGGGCGGCGGCGCTGAGCCGGTGTTCCACCGAGTCGACGCTGCTGTCCAGGTCTGACGACCGCGGCGTGCCCCACAACGTCACCTCGGTGGCACCCTGCTCGAGCGCACCGAGCACGCCCCGGCGAACGCGGTCGTCGAGGTCGAACAGATCGGCTGCCACGGCCACGGTCTGCGGGTGCGGCCGCTGCTCCCAGGACGCCAGCACCTGCTCCAGGTCTAGGGTGTCGGCACCGAGGATCTCGAGCGGGCGAACGTCTTCGTCGCTACCGACCAGCACCGTCACGTCCCAGCCGGCCATGACGCGGTCGTACACCCAGCCGCCGGCGAAGCGCACCGCGTCGAGCACGGTCGGTGCGACGACGTCGAGCCGGTACCTCATGTCGGCTTCGACACCGGCTCGGTCTCGGCCAGGTCCCTGGCCAGGGACTCCGCGTATCCCTTGAACACCTCGGTCAGCGGGATTGAGGGATCGAGCAACCATAGGGTCTCCATTCCGTTGATGAAGGCGAGAATCTCCACAGCCTTGGTGGCCGCGTCGAAGTCCTTGCGGTACTGACCTTTCCGCTGACCGCGCTCCATGATCGAGCAGATGATGTCGCGCGCGTCGCGATAGCGCTTGTGCAGCCGGTCGTGCAGTGGGGCGTCGGGTGCGATGTTCTCGGCCAGCAGGACGGTGAACGTGCCGACGAGCTCTGGCGCGCGCTCGAAGCGCTCCGGCACCCGCGAGAGTTCGGTGACGAGGTCGCCTGACCGGTCGGCGTGTGCGTCGTCGTCCGCGTCGCGGGCGTCGAGCACGGCGTTGAGCAACTGCTCCTTGGATTCGAAGTGGTGGAGCAATCCGGCGGGCGTCACCCCGGCTTCCTTGGCGATCTGCGCCAGCGAGGTGTTGCGCCAGCCGTTGCGCGCGAGCAACCGCTCCGCGACGGCCAGGATCCGCTGCCTGCGGTCCTCACCCTTGGCGAGGAGCGTGGCGTAGGGCCGCTCCGACCTCACTGCGGACACTGAACTCCTTCGCTCAACCAACCTAGTGAACACACAGTAGGTAGGTTTGGGCCGTGTGACAAGGCTCTCAGCGAAAAAGTGTTTGGACGGCGATCACAGCCGGCGCAAGGGTCACAGACCGAGCGACTTGGCGATGATCACCTTCATCACCTCGCTGGTGCCGGCGTAGATGCGGGCGACCCGGGCGTCGGTGTACAGCCGTGCGATCGGATACTCCATCATGTAGCCGTATCCGCCGAACAGCTGCAGGCAGCGGTCCACCACCCGCTGCTGCATCTCGGTGCAGAACAGTTTGACGCGCGCCGCGTCCGCGCCGGTCAGCTCACCGTCGACGTGCAGGGCGACCGCGCGGTCGAGCATCGCCTGCGCGGCCTCCACCTCCGTCGAGCACGCGGCGAGCTCGAACTTGGTGTTCTGGAACGAGGCGACCGGCGTGCCGAACGCCTTGCGGCTGCGCGTGTAGTCGATCGCCGCGGCGATGGCTGAACGCGCCTGGGCCACCGAGCCGACCGCCACCGTGAGCCGCTCCTGCGCGAGGTTGTGGCCGAGGTAGCCGAACGCCTCGTCCACCTCGCCGAGCACGTTGGCGGCGGGGACGCGAACATCCACGAACGACAGTTCGGCGGTGTCCTGCACCTTGCAGCCCATCTTCTCCAGTTCGCGCCCGCGGGAGAAACCCTCCATGCCGTCCTCGACGACCAGCAGGGTCAGGCCTTTTCGGCGGTTGTCCGGATCCGTCGACGTGCGCGCCACGACGATCACCAGGTCGGCCTGCATGCCGCCGGTGATGAAGGTCTTCGCGCCGTTGACGACGAAGTCGTCCCCGTCGCGAACCGCCGTCGTGCGCATCCCCGCCAGGTCCGAACCGGTACCCGGCTCGGTCATCGCGATCGCGGTCAGCAGGGTGCCCGACGCCAGTCCGGGGAACCAGCGGTCACGCTGTTCGGCGTTCGCATAGTGCAGGAAGTACGGGAGGATCACCTCGAGTTGCGTGCGCACCGTCGACAGCGTGACGAGCGCACGGGCTGCCTCCTCCTGCAGCACGACGTTGTAGCGGTAGTCGGGCTGGCCGCCGCCTCCGTACTCCTCGGGGATGGCCATACCCAGAATCCCGAGGGCGCCCATCTGCTTGAAGACGTCGCGCGGCATCCGGCCGCCCTTCTCCCACTCCGGGTAATGGGGGACGACCTCTTTGTCGACGAAGTCGCGGGCGAGTTCCCGGAACGCCTCGTGGTCCTCGGTGAACAGATCACGGCGCACGTATGACTCCTGACGTCTCGATTAGGCGATGAGTTCGACCAGCGTCGCGTTGGCAGTGCCCCCGCCCTCGCACATGGTCTGCAATCCGTAGCGAATTCCGTTGTCGCGCATGTGGTTGATCATCCGGGTCATCAGCACCGTGCCGGAGCCGCCGAGCGGGTGGCCGAGCGCGATCGCACCGCCGAGCGGGTTGAGCCGGGCCTCGTCGGCACCGGTCTCGGCGAGCCATGCCAGGGGCACGGGCGCAAAGGCCTCGTTGACCTCGTAGACGCCGACGTCCTCGATCGCCACGCCTGCTTTGTGCAGTACCTTCTCGGTGGCCGGGATCGGGCCGGTCAGCATGAGTTTCGGGTCCGCACCGGTGACCGCGCCCGCGCAGTAGCGCACCAGCGGGGTCAGGCCGAGATTGACCGCATTCTCCGCGGTCATGACGAGCAGCGCCGCAGCGCCGTCGGAGATCTGTGACGAGTTGCCGGCGTGGATCACGCCGTCGTCGGTGAACGCCGGCTTGAGTCCGGCCAGCTTCTCCACCGTCGTGCCGCGCCGGATGCCCTCGTCGTCGGTCACGACGCCGGTCTCGGTGAACACCGGCACGATCTGGTCCCTGAACGCCCCCGCGTCCTGCGCGGCGGCCGCCCGCTCGTGGGATCGCGCGGAGTACTCGTCGAGCCGGGTCCGGGAGAAGTTCCATTTCTGCGCGATCATCTCCGCGGAGATGCCCTGATTGAAGGAGAAATCGTCGTAGCGGGCGAGCACTTTCGGCCCGTACGGCATCCCCGTGGCGCGGGCGGCGCCCAGCGGCACGCGGCTCATCACCTCCACTCCCCCGGCCACCACGATGTCCTGCTGCCCGGACATCACGGCCTGCACGGCGAAGTCGAGCGCCTGCTGGCTGGATCCGCAGGCGCGGTTGACCGTGGTGCCGGGGATGTGCTCGGGCCAGCCCGCGGCCAGCACCGCGTACCGCCCGATGTTGCTCGACTGGTCACCGACCTGCGACACGCAGCCCCAGATGACGTCGTCGATGACGTCCGGGTCCACGCCGGCGCGGTCGACGAGCTCGCCCAGCACCAGCGCCGACAGGTCGGCGGCGTGCTGGCCGGACAGGCCACCGTTGCGCTTGCCCACGGGCGTGCGAACGGCTTCGACGATGACGGTTTCGCGCATTACTTCTGCTCCGATCCGGGCGGTGCTCCACCGACCGCCCATCGACCATGAAACTCCGGCTCCCTCTTGGCGGAGAACGCGGCGTAGGCCTCCGAGGAGTCCGCGGTGGCGAAGTTACCGGGCTGGGCCCGGGATTCGTTGGCCAGCGCCTCCCGCAGCGTGGCGTTCGCACCGTCGTTGAGCAATGCCTTGCTCTGGGCCAGCGCGAACGGCGGTCCGCTCGCCAGCCGATCGGCGAGCGCGTCGACGAAGCCGTCGATCTCGTCGCCGCCCTTGACCCACGTGACCAGACCGAGGGCGTGCGCCTCGGCGGCGTCGATCATCTCGGCGAGCAGAATAAGCCGCTTGGCCTGCTGCAGCCCGACGATCTTCGGCAACAACCACGAACCGCCGAGGTCGACCGACAACCCGCGCTTGGAGAAGATCTGGCAGAAGCGCGATTCCGGGGTGGCCACCACCAGGTCGCAGCCCAGCGCGAGGTTCCAGCCCGCGCCGACAGCCACACCGGTGACCTTCGCGATGGTCGGTATCGCGAGCTCGTGCAACGCCAGCGCCACGTCGGTCAGGCGGTCGAGCTTGTAGCGCGGATGGATGTCCTCGCCGGTGGCGATGTCGGCGCCCGAACTGAACGCCCCTCCGGCGCCGGTGAGGATCAACGCACGCACGCCGCGGTCCCGTTTGAGGGCGCGCAGCGCGTCGGCCAGCTCCACCCACAGCCGCGCGTCGAGGGCGTTGCGACGCTCGGGCCGGTTCAGCGTCAGCGTGCGCACCCCGCCGCGGTCCGCGGACAGCAGCACCTCGGGCTCATCCACGATAGGCCGGCCCGATCACGCCGTCGGTGCGTAATTGCGCCAATTCGGCTGCGGTGAGGCCCAATTCGGACAACACGGCGTCGGTGTGCTGCCCGAGTCCCGGAACGGCGCCCATGGGTTGCTCGAAGTCGCCGATCACCGGGGGCGGTCGCAAGGCCCGGATGTCACCGTGGGAGGTGGCGACGGTGCGCCACCGGTCCCGCGCGGTGAGCTGGGGATGAGCCACCACCTCGCTGGGCAGGTTGTAGCGGGAATTGCCGATGCCTGCGTCGTCGGCCCGTTTCTGGATTTCGGCGAGATCGTGGCGAGCGCACCACACGCCGATGGCGTCGTCGAGGATCGCGCGGTGCGCGCATCGCCCGGGATTGGTGGCCAGCCGCGGGTCGTCGGCGAGGTCGGGGCGATCGATGATCTCCCGCGCGACCCGCTGCCATTCCCGGTCGTTGGTCGTGCCGAGCACGACCGTCTGCCCGTCGCGGGTCGGAAACGCCCCGTAGGGCGCGACCGCGGGAGACCCGACGCCGAGCGGTTCCTGGTCGATCCCGGAGTGCTGGGTGTAGGTCAGCGCGTAGCCCATCACGTCAGTCATCACGTCGAACAGGCTGAGCGCCACCGCCGGTGCAGGGCTCGCCTGCGGGTGCCGACCCCGGCCGTACAGCAGCGTCACGATGGTCATCGCTGCGTAGAGCCCCGTCGTGAAATCGGCGATCGCCGGACCGGGCTTCGCGGGCATGCCGGGATACCCGGTGACCGCACAGGAGCCCGCTTCGGCCTGGACGAGCAGGTCGTAGGCCCGCTTGTGGGAGATCGGACCCCCCGGTCCGTAGCCGTCGATCTCGACCGGGATGACGTTCGGATGGCGTTCGGCGAGGTCGGACGGCGCAATGCCGAGGCGGGACGTGGCGCCCGGGGCGAGGTTCGACACGAACGCGTCGGCGTGGTCGAGCAGGCGATGCAGCAGGTCGAGACCGGCGGCGGACTTGGTGTTCAGGGTCACCGATTCCTTACCGCGGTTGCACCACACGAAATGCGCGGCCAACCCGCCGGGTCCGTTGACGACGTCGTCGTAGTGCCGGGCGAAGTCACCTCCGGTGGGATTCTCGACCTTGATGATGCGTGCGCCGAAGTCGGCGAGCACGCGCGTGCACATCGGGGCGGCTACCGCCTGCTCCATCGCGACGACGGTGACGCCTGCGAGCGGAGCGGCGTTCGGTTGTGGTTCTGTCACCTGTTCAGATCACCATGCCGCCGTCGACCGGTCAGGCCGAGGTGGCCCATCAGTAACTCCGCGGCAGGCCGAGCACGTGCTCGCCGAGGAAGTTCAGGATCATCTCCTGACTGACCGGCGCGATCTTCATCAGGCGGGACTCCCGGAAGTAGCGGGAGACGTGATACTCCTCGGAGTAGCCCATGCCGCCGTGCAGTTGCAGGGCGCGGTCTGCGGCGCCGAATCCCGCGTCGGCGCAGAGGTATTTGGCGGTGTTGGCCTCGCGTCCGCACGGCTTGCCGTTGTCGTAGAGCCACGTTGCTTTGCGCAGCACGAGTTCGGCGGCGTCGAGGCGGGCCAGCGAATCGGCCAGCGGGAACTGCAGGCCCTGGTTCATGCCGATCGGGCGGTTGAACACGTGGCGCTCGTTGCCGTATTTGACCGCCTTCTCGAGTGCGACCCGCCCGATGCCGAGCGCCTCGGCGGCGATCAGCATCCGTTCCGGGTTGAGGCCGTCGAGGATGTACTTGAAGCCCTTGCCTTCTTCGCCCACGCGGTCTTCGACGGGCACCATCAAGTCGTCGATGAACAGTTCGTTGGAGCTGACGGCGTTGCGGCCCATCTTATTGATCGGCCGGATGTCGACGTGGTCGCGATCGAGGTCGGTGAGGAACAGCGTCATGCCGTCGGTCTTCTTCGTGACCTCGTCGTAGGGCGTCGTCCGGGTCAGCAGCAGGATCTTCTCGGACTCCAGCGCCTTCGAGATCCACACCTTGCGACCATTCACGCGGTAGTGGTCACCCTCGCGCTTGGCCGATGTGGTGATGCGCGAGGTGTCCAGTCCCGCACCGGGTTCGGTGACACCGAAGCAGACATGCAGGTCGCCGTCGACGATGCGGGGCAGCGTGCGCGCCTTGAGCTCGTCGGAGCCGTGCTTGACCACCGGCTGCATGCCGAAGATGGACAGATGGATGGCGCTCGCGCCGTTCATCGCCGCACCGGAGCGGGACACCTCTTCGAGCAGCAGCGTCGCCTCGGTGATGCCCAGCCCGTGACCGCCGTACTCCTCCGGGATCGTCATGCCGAGCCAGCCGCCGCCGGCGATGGCGTCGTAGAACTCCCGCGGGAATTCGTGAGCCTGGTCTTTTTCCATCCAGTAGTGATCGTCGAATCGGGACGCCAGTTCCGCGACGGACTTGCGGATCAGCTCCTGGTCTTCGGTCAGCTCGAAACTCATGCCGCCCGGCATAGCCTGCTCCTTGATTCTCATGGCCGCCGAACTTGCATTCCACGCGCGCCTCTCTCGATCTTTTACACGCGGAATGCAAGTTCGGCGGAGGTGTCGCTCAGTCTTTGTTGCCGGTCAATTGCTTTGCGTTGGCGGCGAAGTCGGCGAACGTCGCGCCGGTCTTCTCCTTGTGGGAGAGCGCCTGGATGGAGACGTCGTGTCCCTCGGCGGCCTTGCGCAGCGCCCCGACGGTGGCCTGCTCCTTCGAGATGTGCGCGAAGGGATCCCAGTGGTACCAGCGCATCGCGTTCTCGAAGGTCATCTTGTTGATCTCGTCGTCGGGCACGTCGTTGGCCTTGAGCACCTCGTCGAGTTGCTCGGGAGCGCCGGGCCACATCGAGTCGCTGTGCGGGTAGTCGGCTTCCCAGCAGATGTTGTCGACGCCGATCTGGTGGCGGGTGGTCACACCCACCGGGTCGGCGATGAAGCACGTCAGGAAGTGGTCCCGGAAGACCTCCGAGGGCAGCTTGCCCTTGAAGTCCTGGCCGGTCCAGGTCGAATGCATCTCGTAGGTTCGGTCGACCCGCTCCAGGAAGTACGGAATCCACCCGGTGCCGCCCTCACTCAACGCGATCTTCAGGTCCGGATACTCCTTGATCGGCCGCGACCACAGCAGATCCGCCGCCGCCTGAACGATGTTCATCGGCTGCAGCGTGATCATCACGTCCATCGGCGCGTCCGGCGCGGTGATCGCGAGCCGGCCGGACGATCCGATGTGCACGTTGAGCACGGTGTCGGTGTCGACCAGCGCATCCCACATCGGCTTCCAGTGATCGAAGTCGTGGAAGCTCGGATATCCCATCGCCGACGGATTCTCGGTGAAGGTCAACGAGTGCACACCACGCGCGGCATTACGGCGGATCTCGGCCGCGCACGCCTCGGGATCCCAGATCACCGGCAGCGTCATCGGAATGAACCGCGCCGGGTACGCCCCGCACCACTCCTCGACGTGCCAGTCGTTGTAGGCCTGCACCAGCGCCAGCGAGAACTCCGCATCCTCGGTGGCGAACAGCCGGCCGGCGAAACCCGGGAACGAGGGAAAGCACATCGAGCCGAGGATCCCGCCGGCGTTCATGTCCTTGACCCGCTCGTCGACCTGCCAGCAGCCCGGGCGGATCTCGTCGAGGCCCTGCGGCTCCAGCCCGTACTCCTCCTTGGGCCTGCCCGCCACCGCGTTGAGCGCGACGTTGGGGATCACGACGTCGCGGAACTGCCAGGTGTCACTGCCGTCGGGATTGTGCACCAGCCGCGGCGCCTCATCGAGGTACTTCTTCGCCAGATGGTTCTTGAACATGTCCGGCGGCTCGACGATGTGGTCGTCGACGCTGATCAGGATCATGTCGTTTTTGTTCACGGCGACACTCCTCTCGTCGTCCCGCCCGGCGGGGCGTACGAATCGGGCTGCTGTTCTCCTTCTTAGGAAACTAGCTTCTCCATCAGCGAGAATCAACGTGCTGGTGCGAGCGTAAGCCGTTCAAACTGCGAAGTTGCCGCCGGACCGCCATCCCGCTGACCGGCGGATCCACACTCCGCCGTTGACGCCCGGGAGGAAAGGTGGAAACCTATTGGCGAAATATGAGAATCTGATTCTCATCGACGAGAGGAGGAACGGCGGTGCGAGTGCCCCCGCTGCCGGCGGACGAATGGGATGACGCCGTCGACGACGCCCTGTCCGCGATGCTGCCGCCGGAACGCCGCAATCCCGAGAAGGCCGGCAACCTGCTGGCCACGCTGGTCCGTCATCCCAAGCTCACCCGCGCCTTCCTGCGCTTCAACCGCCACCTGCTGTTCACCTCGACCCTTCCGGCACGGTTGCGGGAGGTGGCCGTCCTGCGCATGGCGTACCGCAGCGATTGTGAATACGAGTGGCGTCACCACGTCCACATGGGGCACGACGTAGGTCTGACCGACGCGGACATCGACGGGATCCGCCGCGGCGAGGCCGGCGATGAACTGGACCGTGCGGTCATCGTGGCCGTCGACGAACTCGACGACAAGTCGGTGGTTTCCGACGCCACCTGGGCGACGTTGTCCGCCCACCTCGACGAGCGCCAGTTGATGGACCTCGTCTTCACCATCGGCTGCTATGGCTCGCTGGCCATGGCCATCAACACGTTCGGCGTAGAACCCGACCCCGACTCCGACACCGACCCAGAGAGGTAGACACCGTGGCATTCTTTCCGAAACCCGCCGAGGGCAGCTGGACCGAGCACTGGCCCGACCTCGGGACCGAACCCGTGGACTACACGGATTCGATCGATCCCGAGCAGTGGCGACTCGAGCAGCAGGCGATCTTCCGGAAGTGCTGGCTGAACGTGGGACGGGTGGAGAAGCTCCCCAAGAAGGGCAGCTACTTCACTCGCGAGATGCCGTCGGCAGGCGTCGGCACCTCCGTGATCATCGTCAGGGACACCGACAACGAGGTCCGCGCGTTCTACAACATGTGCCGCCACCGCGGAAACAAGCTGGTGTGGAACGACTATCCCGGTGAAGAAGTCTCAGGAACCTGCCGTCAGTTCACCTGCAAGTACCACGCGTGGCGCTACAGCCTCAAGGGCGATCTGACGTTCGTGCAGCAGGAGGGCGAGTTCTTCGATCTCGACAAGGCCGACTACGGTCTGGTGCCGGTGCGATGCGAGGTCTGGGAGGGCTTCATCTTCATCAACTTCGACGACGCCGCCGAGCCCCTGATCGACTATCTCGGCGACTTCGCGAAGGGCCTCGAGGGCTACCCGTTCCACGAGATGACCGAAACCTATTCCTACCGTGCCGAAGTCAACTCCAACTGGAAGCTGTTCATCGACGCGTTCGTCGAGTTCTACCACGCGCCGATCCTGCACATGAAGCAGGCGGTCAAGGAGGAGGCCGACAAGCTGGCCGGCTACGGCTTCGAAGCGCTGGCCTACGACATCAAGGGGCGCCACTCGATGGTGTCCTCCTGGGGCGGCATGAGCCCGCCCAAGGATCCGAACATGGTCAAGCCCATCGAGCGCGTCCTGCACAGCGGCCTCTTCGGCCCGTGGGACCGGCCCAAGATCAAAGGCATTCTGCCCGAGGAACTTCCGCCGGCGGTGAACCCGTCGCGCCACCACGCCTGGGGCCAGGACTCGTTCGAGTTCTTCCCCAACTTCACCTTGCTGCTCTGGGCGCCGGGCTGGTACCTGACCTACCACTACTGGCCCACCGGCGTGGACACGCACATCTTCGAGTGCACACTGTACTTCGTGCCCGCGACCAACACCCGCGAGCGGCTCGCTCACGAGATGGCCGCGGTGACCTTCAAGGAGTACGCGTTCCAGGACGCCAACACGCTCGAGGCCACGCAGACCATGATCAACACCCGTGTGGTCAAGGACTTCCCACTGTGCGACCAGGAGATCCTGCTGCGCCACCTGCACAAGACGGCGTGGGACTACGTCAACGCGTACAAGAAGGAAAAGGGCCTGACCAACGGCTCGGACAATGGGAAAGCCAGCACGACGGCCAGCGAGAAGGACGCCATCAATGTCTAAGTTGCCAGAAGAATTCGCCGATCTCGAGCGGTTCACCGACTGGTGCCTGCCCCACGAGGAGGACCGCTACCAGAAGCGGCTGTCCTCGACGATGCAGGAGATGCAGGAGTTCTACGACGCCGCGATGCCCCGTCTCGAAGCGGTCATGGAGTACTGCGACGCCCGGTTCCCCCTCAACGGGATGCCCGATGACGCCAAGGCTCTGATCCACATGATGCAGTCCCTGGTCAACGTGTCGTTCCCGGTCGAGGTGTGGAAGCAGCCACGGGTGCTCGACAGCGGCGCGGCCTATATCACCTGCATCAAGGAGCCGGTGGTCTAGCGGTGCTGACCCTCAAGGCCGCGGGCCTCCTCGACGTCGACGCCGGAGAGATCGTCCGGCCGGGCACCGTCACCGTCGACGAGGGCCGGATCGTCTCCGTCGGAGGAGCGCCCGACGGGGAGGTGATCGACCTCGGCGATTCGGTCCTGCTGCCCGGCCTGATGGACATGGAGGTCAACCTGCTGATGGGTGGCCGCGGGGAGAACCCGGGCCTCTCACAGGTGCAGGACGACCCGCCCACCCGGGTGCTCCGCGCGGTGGGCAACGCGCGGCGCACCCTGCGCGCGGGGTTCACCACGGTGCGCAACCTCGGGTTGTTCGTCAAGACTGGCGGCTACCTGCTCGACGTCGCCCTCGCCAAGGCGATCGACGCGGGCTGGATCGAGGGTCCCCGCGTCATTCCGGCGGGGCACGCGATCACCCCCACGGGGGGCCACCTCGACCCCACGATGTTCGCGGCGTTCATGCCGGGAGTCCTCGAGTTGACGATCGAGGAGGGTATCGCCAACGGCGTCGACGAGATCCGCAAGGCGGTGCGCTACCAGATCAAGCACGGCGCGCAGCTGATCAAGGTGTGCTGCTCGGGCGGCGTGATGTCACTGACCGGAGAGGCGGGCGCACAACACTATTCGGATGAAGAGCTGCGCGTCATCGTCGACGAGGCGCATCGGCGTGGCCTGCGGGTCGCCGCGCACACCCACGGCGCCGAGGCGGTCAAACACGCGGTGGCGTGCGGCATCGATTGCATCGAGCACGGCTTCCTGATGGACGACGAAGCCATTCACATGCTCAGGGACAACGACCGCTTCCTGGTGACCACCCGCCGCCTCGCGGAGGCGATGGACGTCTCCCGCGCTCCGAAGGAGTTGCAGGACAAGGCTGCCGAGATGTTCCCCAAAGCGCGCACGTCCATCAAGGCGGCCTACGAGGCGGGGGTGAAGATCGCCGTCGGCACCGATGCACCCGCGATCCCCCACGGCAAGAACGCCGACGAACTGGTCACCCTCGTGGACTGGGGCATGCCGCCGGCGGCGGTGCTGCGGGCGGCCACCGTCGTCGCCGCGGATCTGATCAACCGTCGCGACCTGGGCCGCCTGGCCGAGGGCTATCTCGCCGACATCATCGCCGTGCCGGGCGACCCACTCGCGGACATCAGCGTTACACGAAGTGTCAATTTCGTAATGAAGGGCGGTAAGGTCTTCAAGAATGACTGCGCCAACTAATCCGTCTCGGACCGACGACCTGGTCGAGATCCAGCAGCTGCTCGCCAAATACGCCGTCACCATCACCCAGGGCGACATCGAGGGTCTGATGTCGGTGTTCACGCCGGACGGCACCTACAGCGCGTTCGGGTCCACCTACACGCTGGCTCGCTTTCCCGAACTCGTCGAGGCGGCCCCGAAGGGCCTGTTCATGACGGGGACGTCGCTGGTGCACCTGGACGCCGATGACTCCGACAAGGCGACGGGCACTCAACCGCTGTGCTTCATCGAGCACAGCAAGCACGACATGCGCATCGGGTACTACAACGACACCTACGTCCGCACCGAGGACGGCTGGCGGCTCAAAACCCGTGCCATGACCTTCATCCGGCGCAGCGGCGAACACGACTCCGGACGTCCGCATGCGATCGGGAGGCCCGAAGCAGGATGACCGATCCGCTCGAGCCCGCGCAGTTCCGGTCCCGACTGGTGGCCTGGCTGGGCGAGAACGACCTGACCCCGTCCGCCGACGACCACTCGCTCCAAGGCCATCTCCGTCAGTTCGCCCGCGTGCAGCGGGCGCTCTACGACGCCGGCTGGAGTCGGTACGGGTGGCCGGAGGCCGCCGGCGGGCTCGGTGGTCCGGACATCCTGCGCGCCATCGTCGGCGAGGAGGTGGTCGGCCGGCGGCTGGTCGAGCCGGGACCGTACTCGATGCTCGAGGTGCTCGCGCCGACGATGATCGACTACGCCTCGCCGGCACTGGCGGCCGAGATGGTGCCGAAACTGCTCAGCGGTGAAGAGCAATGGTGCCAAGGCTTTTCAGAGCCGGGCTCGGGCAGCGATCTGGCATCGCTGACCACCCGCGCAACGCCGCGCGGCGACACCTGGGTCGTCAACGGCCAGAAGGTGTGGACCAGTTTCGCCCAGTTCTCGCATCGGTGCATCCTGCTGACCCGCACAGGTGATGCGGACACCCCGAACCACGAGGCGATCACGGCGTTCTTCGTCGACCTCGACACCCCGGGGATCACCGTGCGGCCGCTGCGCACCATGCACGGTGTCGACGAGTTCTGCGAGGTGTACTTCGACGACGTGGTGATCGGCGCGGACCGGATGCTGGGCCGGCCGGGTGACGGGTGGCGGCTGGCGATGGATCTCCTCCCCTATGAGCGCTCGACCTGTTTCTGGCAGCGGATCGCCTATCTGTACTCCCGATTCGACGCGTTGATCGGCGAGGTGAAGAACGTCGGTCAGGCCGTCGACTCCGACATGGGCGAGGCCTATCTGGCTTTGCACACGCTGCGGTGCCGGTCCCGGGCCACCCAGCACCGACTCGCCGAGGGGCACAAGCTCGGTCCGGACACGTCGATCGACAAGGTGCTGCTGGCCGGTGCCGAGCAGCGTCTGTACGACACCGCCCGCGATCTGCTGCCCGGCGTCATCGAACTCGATGACACCGAATGGCGTACCGAGTACCTGTACTCGCGCGCGGCTACCATCTACGGCGGCACTGCCGAGGTGCAGCGCAACATCATCGCCCGCCGGCTGCTGGATCTCGGGAAGGAGTGACGGTGGACGACCACTCACTCGACATGCTCGAAGACGCGCTGCGCAAGACGATGCTCGCGAAGTCCGGGCCCGCCCTCGACGCGGCGCTGACCGAACTGGGCTGGGGCGAAATGCTCTCGGACATGCCCGACGTGGCGGTGCCCATGGTGTTCCGCCTCTTGGGCGAAACCGGTTCGCACGCATCGATTCTCGTCGACGTGGTGCTCCATGCGACGGGTAACGACGTCGGCGGCACGCTGGAACTGCCGCTGCCGTACGCCGGCAACACCTGGGTGGTGTGGGACCGCACCACCACCAGCGTGGAGACGACCCTGGGCGGCCTACCACTGCGGCGCGAGGAAGAGGGTTACCCGATCCGGGTGGCTGAGGCCCGTCTGGCGGTGGGCTGGTGGCTGGTCGGCGCGGCGCGGGCGATGCTGACGCTGGCTCGTCAGCACGCCATGGACCGCGTGCAGTTCGGCCGGCCGATCGCCGGGTTCCAGGCCGTGCGGCACCGGCTGGCCGAGACGCTGGTCGCGATCGAGGGCGCCGAGGCGACGCTCAGCCTGCCCGGTGTGGACAACCCCGACCTGACCGCGCTGCTGGCCAAGGCGGCGGCGGGCAAGGCAGCGCTCACGGCGGCGAAGAACTGCCAGCAGGTGCTCGGCGGCATCGGGTTCACCGCCGAACACGACCTGCACCATCACGTGAAGCGGGCCCTTGTGCTCGACGGATTGCTCGGCAGCTCAAGGGAACTCACCCGCCGGGCCGGCGCAGGACTGCGCGCTCGCGGCTCGGCGCCCCGCCTCGCCCAGCTCTGACCGCACCCCCTTTGGCCGAGCGTGCGGGTCTGCGGCCGACACGCCGGCTTCTTGCAGGAGTTCTCGCACGCTCACCAACGCAGTGCCCAAACGCGCGCGTCGCCGAGCGTGCGCGGAATCGCGTAATTCTGCGGGGCAGGCTCAATCGGTCGCTGCGACACCTGATTGGTTGAGGGGTGTTGAGCGATGGGTTGTCGGGGTCCTGGTCGGGCGCGGTTGCCGGAGTCAGTGCGCGAGCGGTTCTGGGCGGCGGTGGCAGCAGGTCTGTCGCCGACGGCGGCGGCCACGGTGGCCGGCGTGCACGGCGCGACAGGGCGTCATTGGGCCCAACAGGCTGGTTATCGAGGTGAGTCGAAGCATTTCGGAATCCGGTACACAGCACAGCAGCGGGCGGTGTTCTGGACCGCGGTGAGATCGGCGGTGCCGCCGGCACAGGCCGCGGTGGTCGCTGGCGTGTCGGAGGCCGCGGCCCGACGCTGGCTGCAACAGGCTGACCACGTGCCCAGAACCCCGTTTCCCGCTGAGGCTGATCTCGTTGCAGAAAGTGAGCTGACCTCTCGGGTTCGTGCACCGTTGCGCTTCGTGGAGCGGTGTCGGCTTGAGCAGCTGCTCGAACACGGCTACCCACCAGCACAGGCGGCAGCCTTGATGGGCCGTCATAAGGACACCATCAACCGGGAGATCGCCCGGGGACAGACCCGCTCGGTGTATCGAGCCAGCATGGGCCAAGACGTGGCCGATGCCGCCCGTAAGCGCCCCAAAGTGCGCAAGCTTGAGGCCAACCCTGGGCTGCGGGCCGAGGTTCTGCAACGCTTGGAGACACGCAACAGTCCCGAACAGATCGCGGGCCGGCTGCGTCAAGACTTCCCTGACGATCCGGAGATGTGGGTGTCACACGAGACGATCTACCAAGCCGTCTACGTTCAACCCCGCGGCGAGTTGGCCAAAGAGTTGAAGTCGGCACTACGCACCGGCCGGATCAAGAGAAAACCGCAGGGCCGCAATGAAATAGCCGATCGTAACCGGTTCAAGGCGGGCATGGTCGGCATCTCCGAGCGGCCCGCCGAAGCCGACGATCGCGCTATCCCCGGCCACTGGGAGGGGGACCTGATCATGGGCGCGGGCAACACCAGCGCGATCGGCACCCTGGTCGAGCGCACCACGGGGTTCGTGATGCTGCTACACCTGCCCGGTGATCACACCGCCACCACCGTCGCCGCAGCGATGACCGCCAAAGTCCCCGAGATACCCGCAATCCTGCGCCGTTCACTGACCTGGGACCAGGGCACCGAGATGGCGATGCACACCAACATCACCGAAGCCACCGGGCTACCGATCTACTTCTGCGACCCCCATAGTCCCTGGCAACGCGGCACCAACGAAAACACCAACGGACTGCTACGCCAGTACTTCCCCAAAGGCACTGACCTTGCGTTCTGGGGACCGGGATTCCTCGACCAAGTCGCCGCCGAACTCAACGCCCGACCCCGCAAACGACACAACTGGCGCACACCCGCCGAAGAACTCGACCGACTACTCTCAGATCCGTCCACGTACGTTGCAGCGACAGCTTGAATCCGCCCGGCGTGTCGGCCGCAGACCCGCACGCTCGCGGGAAGGGGGGCCCGTGCCGCTGGACGGCGGGGTGCCGGCCTATTTGATGTTCGCCTTCATCTGGTCGAGGTCCACCAGGACCGGCCATCCGCCCACACTCAACGCATTGCCGTGACCGGTTTGGTGCACGTCGAACACCGACTGGATCGCGGCGTAGAAGCCCTGCACGTCCAGGGTCTGGTTCACCGCGCGTTTGGCCTGCCGCAGCGCGAACGACGGCATCGTGGCGATGTGCTCGGCGAGCGCCCGGGTCTCGGCGTCGAGCTGGTCGCGAGGCACGACCTTGTTCACCATGCCGGTGCTGTGTACCTCTTCGGCGGTCATCGCCCTGCCGGTGAACAGGATCTCCTTGGCTTTGCGCGGGCCGAGTTCCCAGGTGTGTCCGTGGTATTCGACGCCACCGATGCCCATGAGCACCACCGGGTCGGAGAACTGGGCGTCGTCGGCGGCGATGATCAGATCGCAGGGCCAGCACAGCAGCAGACCACCTGAGATGCAGCGACCCTGCACGGCGGCGATCGAGGGCTTCGGCACGTTGCGCCAGCGCAAGGTGTACTCGAGGTAGCGCCTCGCCTCGTGCTCGATGATGAACTCCAGCGTGATCTTGTCCGGGACGGGCCCGCCGCCGCGGAGGTCGTGACCGGCCGAGAAGTGCTTGCCGTTGGCCCGCAGCACGATGACCGCGACGTCGCGATCCTCTGCCGCCCGCGTCCATGCCGCGTCGAGTTCGTCGAGCAACTCCGGATTCTGCGCGTTGGCGGCCTCCGGCCGGTTCAGGGTGATCGTCGCGATCCGGTCGGTGACGTCATAGTCGATGTACACAGCGCGTCCTCGGGTTTCGGCGGGTCGGGCGGGGGTACTGGGCGGCGGTGCGGCGCGGACGGGGGTTGCGGACCTGGCGTTCTGTCGCAAGTTTCCCGAGCCGCTTCGTGGCCCTTCTGTTATTCCGAAAATGAGAATACTATTCTCGTGATGAGGAAGTTACAATCTCTGACACGTTGGCCGAGAGGGGGTCGAGGACCGTTATGGCAAGGCGTTCTCCGGTACAGTCGGTTCATGTTCTCCCCAGTCGGTCTCCAGCTGAGCCTCCGGTGACCACCGCCAGCGAGGAGCCTGCCTGGAAGCAGCGCGCGGTCGAACGGTCGATCAAGACCGCCAAGCTGCGGGCCGCTCAACGGGTTCAGCGTTTCCTCGATGCCGCGCAGGCCATCATCATCGAGAAGGGCAGCACGGATTTCACCGTGCAGGAGGTCGTCGACCGTTCTCGTCAGTCGCTGCGCAGCTTCTACCTGCAGTTCGACGGAAAGCACGAGCTGCTGCTGGCCCTGTTCGAGGACGCACTGAGCCGATCGGCAGACCAGATTCGTGCCGCCACGTCCGGCCAGGAAGAACCGCTCGAGCGGCTCAAAGTCGCCGTCCAACTCCTGTTCGAATCCTCGCGGCCGGACCCGGCGGCCAAGCGGCCGCTGTTCACCGACTTCGCGCCGCGCCTGCTGGTGTCGCACCCGTCCGAGGTCAAGGTGGCGCACGCCCCCTTGTTGGCCCTGCTCACCGAGTTGATGGAAGAGGCCAGCGCCGCCGGCCAACTCCGCGAGGGCATCAACCCCAAGCGGATGGCGGCGATGACCATGCAGACGGTGATGTTCGTGGCGCAGTCCAGCGGCGACGCCGGCGACGGCACCGCTCACCCCATCACCGCCGACGAGGTCTGGGACTTCTGCGCACACGGCTTCGCCGCCCTCTGATCCGAGAACCACACTCTCCGCGCTTCGAAACCCGGTGTGTGCGCTTCTGCGTGCCTCCAGCGTGCCCGTCGGTCCGTCCGCGCCGAATGAGAGGCTCGTTCTTCTTCAGCGAGAAGAAGAATCGCCGTAAAAGAGTCGGCCATTGACACTCGTGTGTCCGCGATGCCAGAGTGAGACAAACAGCAGCCCGATGTCTTACCAGGACTGGTCATAGCGAGAGGACACCGTGACGATCAGCGCTGACAACCCTTCTGCCCCCGACGCCGCCACCGCGGCTGAGCTGTACTACGACCCGTACAGCGTCGAACTGAACATGAACCCGTATCCGGTGTTCGCCCGCATCCGCGAGGAAGCGCCGCTGTACTACAACGACAAGCACGACTTCTATGCGCTGAGCCGCTTCGACGACGTCAACAAGGCGCTGATCGACCACGAGACCTTCATCTCCGGTCGCGGCGCGCTGCTCGAGATCATCAAGTCCGGCATGGAGATCCCGCCCGGCACACTGATTTTCGAGGACCCGCCGATCCACAACATCCACCGCAACCTGCTGTCGCGGATGTTCACACCGCGCAAGGTGCTCGCTCTCGAGCCCCAGATTCGCGAGTTCACCGCCCGCTGCCTGGACCCGCTGGTGGGCACGGGCCGCTTCGACTTCGTCAACGACCTCGGCGAGCAGATGCCGATGCGGGTCATCGGCATGCTGCTGGGCATACCCGAGGAGCATCAGCGCCGGGTGACCGACCACGGCGAGGCCACCCTGCAGAGCACGCAGGTCGACCTGCTGGCCACGGGCGAGGTGTTCGCCGAGTTCATCGACTATCGCACCGAGCACCCCTCGAACGACATCATGACCGATCTGCTCACCGTCGAGTTCGAGGATGAGACCGGCACCGTGCGCCGGTTGAGCCGCGACGAGCTGTTGATGTACCTGACGGTGGTGGCGACCGCGGGCGCGGAAACCACCACCCGGCTGATCGGTTGGGCCGGCAAAACGCTGGCCGAACATCCCGATCAGCGCCGCGAACTGGCGGAGAACCCGGCGCTGATCCCGCAGGCGATCGAGGAGATCCTGCGCTGGGAACCACCGGCGCTGCAGATCGCCCGGTACGTCGCCAAGGACGTGGAGTACTACGGCCGTACTGTCCCGGCGGGTTCGGCGATGCTCATGCTCGTGGGCGCCGCCAACCGTGACCATCGCCGCTTCCCGCCCGACGGCGACGTGTTCGACATCCACCGGGAACTGCGCTCGCACATGACCTTCGGGGCGGGGACCCATTTCTGCATGGGCAACGCGCTGGCCCGCCTGGAGGGCCGGATCGCACTCGAGGAGATCCTCAAGAGGTTCCCGACGTGGGAGGTCGACTGGGCCAACGCGGTACCCTCGCCGACCACCGCGGTCCGCGGCTGGGAAGCCATGCCCACCTTCGTTTCTTGAGCAACCTGAACACCCACGACTACGAAAAGGATTGACAGACATGGCAGGACGCGTTGAAGGCAAGGTCGCTTTCGTCACCGGCGCAGCACGCGGCCAGGGGCGGGCGCACGCCGTGCGCCTGGCGCAGGAGGGCGCCGACATCATCGCCGTCGACATCTGCAAGAAGATCGACACGGTGGACCTGATCGCGGCGTCCACGCCGGAAGATCTCGCGGAGACCGCGGATCTGGTCAAGGGCTACAACCGCCGCATCTACACCGCGGAGGTCGACGTCCGCGACTACGACGCGCTCAAGTCAGCCGTGGACACGGGCGTCGAGCAGCTGGGCCGCCTCGACATCATCGTGGCCAACGCCGGCATCGGCAACGGCGGCCAAACGCTGGACAAGACCAGCGAGACCGACTGGACGGCCATGATCGACATCAACCTCGGTGGCGTGTGGAAGACGGTCAAGGCCGGCGTCCCGCACATCCTCGAAGGCGGCCGCGGCGGTTCCATCATCCTCACCAGCTCCGTGGGCGGCTTGAAGGCCTACCCGCACACCGGTCACTATGTCGCCGCGAAGCACGGCGTCGTCGGGCTGATGCGCACGTTCGCCGTCGAGCTCGGCGCGCAGAACATCCGCGTGAACTCGGTGCACCCGACCAACGTGAACACCCCGCTGTTCATGAACGAGGGAACCATGAAGCTGTTCCGCCCCGACCTCGAGAACCCGGGCCCCGACGACATGAAGGTCGTCGGCCAGCTGATGCACACCCTGCCGATCGGCTGGGTGGAGCCGGAGGACATCGCCAACGCGGTCCTGTTCCTGGCCTCCGACGAGGCACGTTTCATCACCGGCGTCACCCTTCCTGTCGACGGCGGTAGCTGCCTGAAGTGAGTACTGCGCCGGGACTGTCCATTCCGCGGAGCTGGGATGAAATAAGCCCTGAGTGGATGACTTCGGTTCTGGCACAACATTTTCCGGGGGCCGAGGTCGCGGACGTGAGCGTCGCGCTCCGCGACGACGGCACCAACCGCCGGGCCCGCCTCGCGCTGAGCTATTCCACCGGGGCGGGGCCTGCGACGGTGTTCGCCAAGGCCGTCGACCCGGAGCACGCCGACCTCGTCGCGCTGACCAGCGGGCTCTACCACGAACCGCGGCTGTTCTCCTGCGGTGTGACGCTGCCGCTCGATCACCCCGCCGTCTACGCGGCGATGATCGACGAGCAGCGCCGCGACTTCCTGATGATCATGGAGGACGTGGTGGCGCGCGGCGCCGATCCGCGCGACTCGACCCGTCCGATGACCGCCGATCAGGTCGCCGACGGCGTGCGCGGCCTGGCGGAGTTGCACAGCGCGTTCTGGGGTGCGGGTGTCACCGGCGAGCCGGCACTGGAATGGGTGGAGCCGTTCGTCGCGTTCGCCGGCCTGGAGTACGCGCCGCTGGACATCGCCCACGAGCGCCTGGGCGACACGGTGCCGGCGGAGATCCTCGAGCTCTCGGGCACCGAGCTCTTCGTCGACATCTGGGCCCGCTTCATCGGTTCGCTCACCACCACGGCACCGACACTGCTGCACGGCGATCCGCACATCGGCAACACCTACGTGCTGCCCGGCGACCGAGTCGGCTTCCTGGACTGGCAGATGGTCCGTCGCGGCAACTTCTCGCTGGATCTCGGCTATTTCCTGCAGGGTGCCCTCACCATCACCGACCGCCGCCGCTGCGAACGCGAACTGCTCGACGAGTATCGGGACGCGCTGCGGTTGCCCGAGGCGCAGAAGCCGACCCGGCATGATGTCTGGCTGCGCTACCGCGCGTCGGTCGCCCATGGACTGGCCATCTGGATGGCCACGCTGTCGGGCGGAGACGCCTGGCAGCGGGCCGACATCTGCCTGGCGTTCGCCCAACGGTATGCGGCCGCGTTCACCGACCTGGACACCCCGGCCGCGCTCGACGACCTCTGCGGCTGACGCATTCGACGAATCGCACCTGATCATGACAACCGAGTGGTTGCATGGTGCTCATGAAGCGACTCAACGGCATGGACGCCATGCTGTTGTACAGCGAGACGCCCAACCTGCACACCCACACGCTGAAGGTCGCGGTGATCAACGCCGCCGGCTATGACGGCGAGTACGGGTTCGATGCGTTCCGCCAGACCGTGGCGCGGCGCCTGCACCTCCTCGATCCGTTGCGCTACCGGCTCGTGGACATCCCGTGGCGGCTGCACCACCCGATGTGGCTCCAGGATTGTCCGGTCGATCTGGACTACCACCTGCGCCGCGTCCGGGTGCCCGAGCCGGGCGGGCGCCGCGAACTCGACCAGGTGATCGGTGAGATCGCGAGCACACCGCTGGACCGCGCGAAGCCCCTGTGGGAATTCCACTTCGCCGAGGGGATGGCCGACCAGCGCTTCGCGCTGATCGGCAAGGTTCACCACACCCTGGCCGACGGAGTGGCCTCGGCGAATCTGCTTGCGCGGCTGATGGATCTGGCCGGACCGGTCCAGGACGAACGCGACGAACCGCCGCAGAGCTGTGAGGCCCCGTCTTCCGGGCAGCTCCTGTGGGAGGCTCAAGCCGATCACTTCCACAACATGGCCGAGTTGCCCGGGCTGTGCGCCGACGCCGCCCGCGGCATCGTCCGGTTGCGCAAGCGTTCCCGCCAGCGACGCGACGACCCCGACCTCGCCAAGCCGTTCAACGCGCCGCCCACCTTCCTCAACCACGTGGTGTCCCCTGTTCGTACGTTCGCGACCGCGACCCTGTCGCTGGCGGAGGTCAAGGAGACCGCCAAGACGCTGGGGGTGACGTTCAACGACGTCGTGCTGGCCGTCGCCTCGGGCGGTCTGCGGGAACTGTTGCTGCGCTACGACGGCCGCGCTGATCGTCCGATCATGGCGACGGTGCCGGTCGCGACCGACAAATCCACCGAGCGGATCACCGGCAACGAGATCGGCGGGATGATGGTGTCCCTGCCGGTGCACGTCGACGATCCGCTGCGTCGCGTCGAGCTGACCTCGGTGGCGAGCAGACGCGCCAAGGAGGTCAACGAACTGCTCGGGCCGACGCTGCAGGGCCGCATGCTCGAGTACCTGCCACCTCCGTTGGCGCCGGCGCTGTTCCGGGCGCAATCACAGCGCGCCGATCACAACCGGTTGATGAACGTCGCCATCTCGAACGTGCCGGGCCCGCGGGAGCGCGGGCATATCGGTGGCGCCCCCGTCAGCGAGATCTATTCCGTCGGTGTGCTTTCGGCGGGCAGCGCATTCAACATGACGGTGTGGAGCTACGTCGACCAGGTCGACATCGCGGTGCTCTCCGACGACCGCACCTTCGACGACACGCACGAGGCGACCGACGCCATGGTGCACGCGTTCGGCGAATTACGGCAGGCATGCGGGCTGGCCGCGCCGAGCACTGTCGACACGGCGATGGACCCGGCGCCCGCAGGCACCTGATTCAGCGGAGTTCGTTGCGCAGGATCTTGCCGGTACTGCCGCGCGGCAGCTCCGGCAGGATCGTGATGTCGCGGGGCACTTTGTAATTCGCGAGGTTCTCGCGCACGTGCTGCTTGAGGTCGTCGACCGTGGTCGCGCCGCCGTCGTCGAGCACGACGAAAGCCGCCAGCCGCTGGCCGTACTGCTCGTCGTCGACACCGAGGACCGCGGCCTCGGCCACCCCCGGGTGCGACGTCAGGATTTTCTCCACCTCGATCGGATAGACGTTCTCTCCTCCGGAGACGATCATCTCGTCGTCGCGCCCCACCACGAACAGCCGGCCGGCGTCATCGAGATAGCCCATGTCGCCGGACGCCATGAAGCCGTCGTGGAAGGCTTTGGTGGTGCCCGAGGTGTATCCGTCGAAAAGCGTTCCGCTGCGGACGAATATCTGCCCGACCTCACCCGTGGGCACCTCACGGTGATCGGCGTCGAGGATGCGGATCTCGGTGCCGTCGGCGGGCCGTCCCGCCGTGTCGGGCGCGGCACGTAGGTCCGCCGGCGTCGCGGTGGCGATCATGCCCGCCTCGGTGGCGTTGTAGTTGTTGTAGATGACATCGCCGAACTGGTCCATGAACGCGGTGACCACGTCGGGCCGCATCCGGGAGCCCGACGCGGTGGCGAACCGCAGCGACTTCCCGCTGTAGCGGCTGCGCACGTCCGCGGGCAGCTCCATGATGCGGTCGAACATCACCGGCACCACGGCCAGACCGGTGGCGTGGTACCGGTCGATCAGCTCGAGGGTCGCCTCGGGGTCGAACTTGCGCCGGGTGACGATCGTGCAGGCGAGCAATCCCGCGAACAGCAGCTGGGAGAACCCCCAGGCGTGGAACATCGGGGCGGCGATGACGATGGGCTCCTCGGCCCGCCACGGCGTGCGGTCCAGCACGGCCTTGAGGTCACCGGCACCGCCACTGCCCGCGGAACGCTTGGCGCCCTTGGGTGTTCCGGTGGTGCCGGACGTGAGCAGGATGATGTCGCTCTTGCGCTGGCTCGCCGCGGGCCGCTGCCCCAGATGCGAATCGATCAGCGCATCGAGGGTCGGAGTGCCGTCCGGGCCGTCGACCCAGCCGAGAATCCTGGTGGCATCCGGCGTGTCCGCGAGGGCACGGTCGACGGTGGCGGTGAACTCCTGGTCGTAGATGACGGTGACCGGCCTGCCGGCGCTTTCGCGTTCGATCACCTCGGCCATCGCAGGGCCGGCGAACGAGGTGTTCAGCAGCAGCACATCGGCGCCGATGCGGTTGGCGCCGACGAGCGCCTCGATGAAACCTCGATGGTTGCGACACATCACCGCGACGGTCGCGGGCGACCCGGCGCGCGACTCCGTCGCCTGTTGCAGAGCGGCACCCAGCGCGTCGCAGCGGTCGTCGAGCTGTTTCCAGCTCAACGTGCCGCGCTCGTCGACGAGTGCCGGCCGGTCGGGGCAGCGCTGCGCCGCGGCGGCGAAGCCGACGGTTGCGGTGAGGCCCGCCCTGCGCATCGCCGCGCCCATGCGCAGGTACTTGTCGGGACGCATCGGCGCGATGAGCCGGGCCCGCCACAGGGTGGCCAGGAGTCCGAGCTGATCCTCCACGGCGCTCAACCCAGCACCGGGAATCGGCGCTCGCGGGCCAGCTCGTCCAGCGCTTTCTGCATCACGGCCCGCACGTGCAGATCGACTTCATCGACGTCGGGGTCCTCGCCGAACTCCGCGGTGATGTCGATGGGGTCCAGTACCCGGGTGACGATCTTCGACGGCAACGGAATGTTCGGGGGGAAGATCACCGACAGACCGAACGGGAACCCGATGCTCAGCGGCAGGATCTCCATCCTGGCTCGGGTCAGCCCGATCTTGCGGGCGATCGAATCGCCACGGGCGAGGAAGATCTGGGTCTCCTGCGCTCCGATCGACACCATCGGCACGATGGGGACACCGGCTTCGATCGCCGTGCGCACGTACCCGGTCCGCCCGGCGAAGTCGACGACGTTCGCGGTCATGGTCGGCCGGTAGGAGTCGTAGTCGCCGCCCGGGAACACCAGCACGACGGCGCCGGAACGCAGCGCCTGGGCCGCATTCTCGCGGCTGGCTTCGATGACGCCGGCACGGCGCAGCAAGTCACCGAGCGGTCCGAGGAACACCCCGTAGTGAGCCAGGGTGTACAGCGGCCGGTCGAAGCCGAAGTGCTTGTAGAACTCCGGGGCGAAGACCAGCACGTCGGGGGTGAGCATCCCGCCCGAGTGGTTGGACACCACCAGTGCGCCGCCCGCTGCGGGCATCGAATCCAGTCCGCGGACCTGCGCACGGAAGTATCGTTTGATCACTGGTCCCACCCAGCCCGTGATCTGCCGGGTGAATCCGGGGTCCCACTTGGCCGTCTCGGCCCGCTCCTCGGACATCGTGATGAGCATGCTACTCTCCGATAACGAGAATGTCATATTCGCAGGTAGGGGGCGCAATGGCGGGAACGGTGCTTGTCACCGGCGGGTTCGGACTGGTGGGGTCGGCCACCGTGCGGCGCCTGGCCGAACTCGGACGCACCGTCGTGGTCGCCGACCTCGACACACCCGGCAACCGCGAGGCGGCGACGAACCTGCCCGCAGGTGTCACCGTGAAGTGGACCGATCTCACCGACGCCGAGCAGACCGCGCGCCTGGTGTCCGAGGTGGCGCCGGAGGCGATCATCCATCTCGCGGCCATCATCCCGCCGGGGATCTACAAGAACCGGGCGCTGGCGCGGAAGGTGAACGTCGAGGCGACCCGCACGCTCGTCGGCGTCGCCGAATCGCAGCCCACGCCCCCGCGGTTCGTGCAGGCCTCCAGCAACGCGGTGTTCGGCTCGCGCAACCCCCACCACGCGACCGGTCCGGTGACTGCGGACATGCCGATGAAGCACTCGGACCTCTACAGCGCCCACAAGGCCGAGGCCGAATCGATCGTGCGCGCCTCGTCGCTGGAATGGGTCGTGCTGCGCCTCGGCGGCGTGCTCAGCGCGGATCCGAAGGCGATCCCCTTCAGCACCGACGCCCTCTACTTCGAGAGTGCGCTGCCCACCGACGGACGATTGCACACCGTCGACGTGCGCGATGTCGCATGGGCGTTCGCCGCGGCCACCACCGCCGAGGTGGCCCGGGAAATCCTGCTGATCGCCGGCGACGACTCCCACCGCAAGATCCAGGGTGACGTCGGGGCCGCACTGGCGTCGGCGCGCGGACTCTCAGGCGGGTTGCCGATGGGTCGCAAGGGAAACCCCGACAGCGACGACGACTGGTTCGTCACCGACTGGATGGACACCACCCGTGCGCAGGAAGCCCTTGGCTTCCAGCACTATTCGTGGCAGGACATGCTCGACGAGGCTCATCGGCGGGCCGGCGTCGAGCGACACCTGCTGAGGGTGATCGCGCCGCTCGTCCGGATGGTCCTCGAGCGGCGCTCGGCCTACTGGAAACAGCCCGGCCAGTACGCCGACCCGTGGGGCGCGATCCGGCGCAGGATCGGCGACCCCTCACCCGATTCCTAGTCCGGACCAGGCCCGAGCGTGGGCACGCCGGTGCGCGGGTGGAAGTACCAGCCGCCCGCCGCGTCGGTCCCGCCGTCGACGTGAATCGTCTGCCCAGTGATGTAGCTCGCCATGTCGGACGCCAGAAAAATTGCAGCAGAAGCCATTTCGTCGACGTGACCGGCACGGCGCATCGGGATCCCGGCGCCGGCGTCCGCACCGAGCGTGCCCGACGACAGACCTCGCAGACCCTCGGTCATCGTCAGATCGGGGGCGAGCGCGTTGACCCGGATGCCGTGCGGCGCGAGTTCGAACGACGCCGTCTTGGTGTAGTTGATGACGCCGGCTTTGGCGGCGGCGTAGGCGGCGTAACCGGGGGCCGCACGCGCCCCTTCGATCGAGGTGACGTTGATGACGCTGCCCGGGGTACCGCTGTCGACCAGCCGCCGCGCTACGCGCTGCGTACAGAGCAGCACATGACGAAGGTTGCTGCGGTACAACGCATCCCACCCGTTCTCGGTGGTCGCCAGTAGCGGCGAGTGGAAGGTGCCGCCGGCGTTGTTGACGAGGATCGAGACCGTGCCCAGCTCACGCTCGGTACGGTCCAGTGCTGCGTCGACCGCGTCGGCGTCGCGGACGTCGGTCACCACCCCGAGTCCCGCCACGCTGTCGGCGACCGCCGCGCACGTCTCGGGATCACGTTCCCAGACGGCAACGGCGGCACCGAAAGCCGCGAACCCTTCGGCGATGGACCGGCCGATACCCGCTCCTCCCCCGGTCACGACGGCGACGCGACCCGTGAGCAGGATGTCCGACGGGTTGATCATCGCCCACGCCGCTTCCCGGCCTCGACCGCCGGTGACGAGTCAGGACCTGCGGCCTCGTAGCCCTTGGTCAGCCAGTACACGGTGCGGTCCAGCGTCGGCAGGATGTCGGTGATGGCGATCTCCCCGATCGCGAACCGGCCGAGCAGGCCGTACACGACGCTCGAGACGATCGTGTCGAGATTGCCGATGAACTCGTCGTCGACGTCGGCGAGCAGTTGCAGACCGGCGGGCCCCACCAACTCCAGCCCGCGGTTCAACAATCGCTGCCCGCTGGGCGACGAGCGCACCCGGTAGTAGACGGCGAGCATCCGCGGGTGGCGTTCCCACGGTTCGAAGATCTCGCGGAACAGCCCCATCAGTGCGTCGTACAGCGACTCGCCGGGCCTGCGGGCGTGCGGAACCACACCGGCATAACGGTTCTCGGCCATCCACGCTTCCAAGGCCGCCAGGATCAACTCGTCCCGTGTCGGATAACGCTTGTAGATGGTGGTGAGTGACGTGCGCGCACGCCGGGCCACGGTGCGCAACTGCACGGCGTCGTAGCCGTCGGATTCGAGGATGTCCACGACGACGTCGAGCAGCGGATCGACACGGCCCTGATCTGCTGCGGTCGTTCGCGCAGTTCTCGCCATCGTCGAAAGCACCCTTGCCGCCGGTTAGTAACTTCGTTACTGTAGCTGGTGTAACACCGTTACTCATATTCGTCTGCGCTGCGTCTGCGGCTGATCACAGCGAGGGGTGCCATGTCTTCACTCGAGGGCAAAGTCGCTTTCATCACCGGTGTCGCCCGCGGGCAGGGTCGCAGCCACGCCGTGCGTCTGGCCGCCGACGGCGCGTCCATCATCGGTGTCGACATCTGCGCCGACATCGAGTCCAACGGCTATCCGATGGCCCGCCGCGATGAGCTCGACGAGACCGTCGCCCTCGTCGAGGCGCAGGGCGGCACGATCGCCGCGTCGGTGGCCGACGTGCGCGACTTCCCCGCGCTGAACGCCGCACTCGATGCCGGCGTGTCCCGGTTCGGCCGGCTCGACATCGTGTGCGCGAACGCCGGTATCGCCACGATGGCGTTCCGCGAGTTGACCATCGACGAGGAACTGCAGATGTGGACCGACGTGGTCGACGTCAATCTGGTGGGCTCGTTCCACACCGCCAGGGCCGCCATCCCGCACCTGATCGCCGGCGGGCGCGGCGGCTCGATCGTCTTCACCAGCTCGACTGCCGGTCTGCGCGGGTTCGGCGGCCTCCAAGGCGGCGGACTCGGCTATGCCGCATCCAAACACGGGATCGTCGGCTTGATGCGAACTCTCGCCAATGCGCTCGCGCCACACAGCATCCGGGTGAACACCGTTCATCCCACGGCTGTCAACACGATGATGGCGGTCAACCCGGCGATGACCGCGTTCCTGGAGCACTATCCCGACGGAGGGCCTCACCTGCAGAACCCGCTGCCGGTCGGACTGCTGGAGCCCGAAGACATCAGCGCAGCGATCGCCTATCTGGTCTCCGATGCGGCCCGCTACGTCACGGGAGTCACGTTCCCGGTCGACGCCGGCTTCTGCAACAAGCTGTGAACGCCGCCGACGGCCGTGTCGCCGGGAAGAGGGTCCTCGTCACCGGCGCCGCGCGCGGCATGGGCCGTAGCCACGCCGCCCGGCTCGCCGAGGAAGGCGCGGACCTCATCCTGGTCGACATCTGTGCGTCCCTACCCGCGATCGAGTACCCGCTCGCCACCGCCGAAGAGCTCGAGGAAACCGCGCGGATCGTCGAGAGCCACGGCCGCCGCGCGATCACCCGCATCGTTGACGTCCGCGACGCCGAAACCCTGCGCGACGCAGTGGACGACGGGGTGACTCGACTGGGCGGCCTCGACGCGGCCGTGGCCAACGCCGGCGTGCTGACCGCGGGCACCTGGAATTCGACCACATCCGATCAGTGGCGCACCGTGGTCGACGTGAATCTGATCGGGACGTGGAACACCTGCCGCGCGGCGATTCCGCACCTCCTCGACCGCGGCGGCAGCCTGGTCAACATCAGCTCTGCGGCCGGCGTCAAAGGTTCACCCCTGCACCTGCCCTACACCGCGTCCAAACACGGTGTCGTCGGGCTGAGCCGTGCGCTCGCCAACGAACTCGCGGCGGTCGGTATCCGGGTCAACACGGTGCATCCCACGGGTGTGGAGACGGGCATGCAGCCCGCCTCGCTGCACGGACTGCTGCGGCACGAACGCCCGGACCTGGCGCCGATCTTCGGCAACGCGCTGCCGGTCGTGATGGCCGAAGCGATCGACATCAGCAACGCGGTGCTGTTCCTGATCTCCGACGAATCCCGTTACGTCACCGGGCTGGAGTTCAAGGTCGACGCCGGCGTCACGCTGCGATGAACGCGGACAAGGACCTGAAGTGACGACATCCGGAAGCCCTCCGACCGGACGCGGACGCCAGGCTTTCGCCGAGATCATGACGTTCCCCGCCGCTGCCGACGCCACACCCGCCGCCGAGCACCTTCTCGACTTCGTGTTCGCCGACGTGTGGCAACGCCCGGAACTCACCCGCCGCGATCGCCGGTTCATCACGCTGCCCTGCGTCGCCGACGCCGACGCCGACGAGCCGCTGCGCGACCATGTCTACGCCGCGTTGAACAGCGGCGATGTCAGCATCACCGAAATGCGGGAAACAGTACTGCATTTCGCGGTGTACGGCGGCTGGCCCAAAGCGTCGCGGTTCAACATGGTCGTCGATCAGGAATGGGAACGGATCCACCAGCAGCGGGGAACGCCCATGCCCGCCCCCGAGCCGCTGCTGCCGCTGACCACGCCCAGCGACCCCGAGGAGCGACTGACGGTGGGCGAGCGGTCCTTCCGGGACATCAACTGCCTGCCTTTCGCCCCGGCCCGCGACGATCCGTTCCAGGGCGCGGGCATCCTGAACTTCGTTTTCGGCGAGATGTGGATGCGCCCGGGACTGGGAATGCGGGAACGTCGCCTGATCACCGTGGCCTGCGTGGCTTTTCAGGACGCGCCCTACCCGATCCTCAGTCATGTCTACGCCGCGCTGAAGAGCCGCGATGTGTCCTTCGGCGAAATGGACGAGCTGATACTGCATTTCGCGGCGCACTACGGCTGGCCCAAGGCGTCGCACCTGGACCGGGTGGCGGCCGAGCAGAAACAGCGTGTGAGTGCGGAATGGGCCGCCGAGGCTACGGCGGCCTCATGAGACCATCCGAGGACGCCGTCGGCCTGCTCGTCGGCGACGAGCGGATCACCGGCACCGGGCTCAGTCACCAGCACGTCTACCCGGCCACCGGCCAGCCCAACGCCACCGTCGCGCTGGCCGGCGCCCCCGAGATCGACCGTGCAGTCACCGCAGCGCGGGCGGCGCAGCGCGAATGGGCGGCGATGACGGTCGACCGCCGCCGGGATCTGCTGGTCGATCTCGCCGACGTGCTGCACGAGCATCTCGACGAGCTCGCCCTGCTCAACGTGCACGACTACGCCGTGCCGATCTCCTTCGCAGGCACTGCGGTCCTGCTCGAACACTTCGTGCGTCATTTCGCGGGGTATGTCGACAAGCCGCAAGGGATCAGCTCGCCGGTGAGCGACTCGTTCGACGTGAACCTCATCGAACGCGAACCGTACGGCGTCGTCGGCGTCATCGCGCCGTGGAACGGGTCGCTCGTGGTGGCCGGGTCGTGCGTGGCGCCGGCACTGGCCGCTGGCAACGCCGTGATCTTCAAACCCTCGGAACTGGCTCCGCTGGCGGCGTTGCGCTTCGGGGAGCTGTGCCTCGACGCCGGACTCCCGCCCGGACTCGTCAACATCGTGCCCGCCGCTGCCCACGGCGCAGAACTGCTCGTCCGCCATCCGGGCGTCCGCAAGATTCATTTCACGGGCGGTGGCGCGACGGCGCGAACGGTGGTGGCCGCGGCCGCCGAGAACCTCACTCCCGTGGTCACCGAACTCGGTGGCAAGTCCGCCAACATCGTGTTCTCCGACGCAGACCTCGATGCCGCGGCCCAGATGTCCGCCCACCAGGGCCCGTTGATGCAATCCGGGCAGAGTTGCGCCTGCGCCAGCCGCATCCTCGTCCACACCTCCGTCTACGACGCGTTCGCCGAGAGATTCCTCGCCGTCGTCGCGGCGGCCCGAGTGGGCGATCCCCTCGACCCGGCCGTCGCCGTCGGACCGGTCATCAGCGCTGCGGCGGCCGACCGCATCCTCGCCGACATCGATCAGGCGGTCCGCGTCGCGGCGGGTGAGCTGCTCGTCGGCGGCGAGCGCCTCGGCGGCGAGCTGGCGCAGGGGTACTACATCGCGCCGACGGTGTTCGGCGATGTCGACAACGCGTCGCAGCTGGCGCAAGTGGAGACCTTCGGACCCGTCGTCTCGCTGATGCGATTCGACGACGACACCGACGCGGTGTGCATGGCCAACGACACCCCCTACGGCCTGAACGCCTTCCTGCACACTCGCGATCTCGGTCGCGCCCACACCGTCGCCCGGCGACTCGAGGCGGGCTCGGTGTGGATCAACCAGTTCAGTCAGATCGCGCCGCAGGGACCGTACGGCGGATACAAGCAGAGTGGCTTCGGCCGCACCGGCGGACTCGACGGACTGCACGAGTTCCAACAGGTCAAGAACATCCGGATCGGGATGGGCTGACCGATCAGCGTGCGATCGTCGTGCCGATGACTCCGTCGGCCTCGAGGCGGCCGATCTCCTCATCGGTGAGTCCGAGCTCCCGAAGCACGTCGTGGTTGTGCTGGCCGAGCAGCGGCGCCGGACTGGTGTGCACCCGCTGCGGCCCCCGGGTGGACCGGTACGGCAGCGTGCTGTGCGGAGTCGGCGGATTGACGGGGTGCTCCACCGATTCGAAGAAGCCACGCCCGGTCAGCTGGGGCAGCTCCGTCTGCCGATGGGGCTGCATGACCTTGGCCACCGGAACGCCGTGGCCCCACAGTGCGTTCACGATCTCGTCGCCCGTGCGGCCGGCACACCACTGCGCGAGGTGTTCGTCGATCAGGTCGTGGTGCGCGCGTCGGCCCGCCGCAGTGACGAGTTCGGCGGCCTGCGCCCACTGCGGACGGCCCAACGCGTCGCGCAGACCTTCCCACTGCGTGTCGGTGGCCACCGCCACCGCCACCCAGCAGTCGCGCCGGCCGAATTCGTCGATCTCGTCGGTGAGGTACAGGTTCTGCGGCGCGGCGGTGGGTCCGCGGTTGCCGCTTCGCTGCAGCAGCGCACCGTAGGCGGAGTATTCGATCACCTGCTCGGCGGCGATGTTGAGGGCGGCGTCGACCATCGCGGCCTCGACCATCGACCCTTCCCCGGTGCGGCGGCGGTGCTCGACGGCCAGCAGGGTGGCGTTCAGCGCGTGGATCCCGGCGTTGGGGTCACCCACCGAATACGGCTCGAACGGGTTGAGGTCGGGATAGCCGGTGAGCCAGCTGATGCCGGCGGCGGCCTCGATGACGTAGGCGAAGGCCGGGTTGTCCCGCCACGGGCCGTCGAGCCCGAAACCGGGCATGCGGACCATGATCACGTCGGGTCGGACTTCTCTGACCGCGTCGTAGGTCAGGCCCATGCTCTCGAGAACGCGCGGAGTGAAGTTCTCCACGACGATGTCGGCTGTCGCGATCAGTCGGCGGAGCAGGTCCCGGCCGGTCGGGCTCTGCAGGTCGAGCGTGACGCCGCGCTTGTTGGTGTTCAGGCCCGAGAAGATCGGCGACCGTTCCCACCACTGCGCCTCGGTGGCGGGGATACCGGCGATCAGCCGGGTGCCGTCGGGGTGGCGGGTCGACTCGACGTGGATGACGTCCGCGCCGAGCATCGCCAGCAGATGCGTACAGCTCGGCCCCGCCCAGAACGTCGTCATGTCGACGACCCGCAGGCCCTCGAACGGCAGGCTGTCGCGCCGTGGCAGCGGCTCAGGTGTGCGATCCCAGGAGCGGTAGGCCTCGGTGTGCTCGCCGAGCCGCGGCGCGGGCGCGGGCGGGCGCAGCGTGTCCGGCGCCATCCGGTACGGATGGGTCGGCTGGGTGAAGCCGTCGCGCGGGTTGACCACGAACGAGGCGCGCTCCACGAAGTGGTCGAGTTTCTCGATGTTGGCGCCGTTGGCCACCGGGGCGTTCGGAATGCGGAAAGCGCCGGCCAGGTCGCGGACCTCGTCGACCGTCTGCTCGGCGACCCAGGCGTAGAGGTCGGCGGAGTGTTCGTTGGCCTGCTGGGTGATCGTCAGCGGCGAGTTCTCGTCGATCCATTCGGCGTGGCCCGTCATCGCGCACAGATCGAACCACTGCTGCGCGGTGCCGCACCCGATGTCGACCAGACCGTCCTCGGCCCGGGCGATCCCCGGCACGGTCAGGCGGCGGGCGTCGCGCCACGGTCTGCCCAGCATCTCGAAATACGTGACGGGGTAATACGTCAGACCCAGAACGCTGGTCTCCAACATCGACAGGTCGATCAGCTCGGCTCCACCGCGCATCCGCGACGCGAGCGTGAACGCGCTGGCGTAGGCACCCGCCACGTACTCCCCGACCTGGCCGCCGACGCAGACCGGGGCACGGTCGGGAGCGCCGCGGCCGAGGCCGACGATCCCGCCCGACCACGCCTGAAGCGTGAATTCCGTTGCGGGCCGGTCACACCAGGGTCCCTCGAGGCCGAACGGCGTGATCGCCGTGACCGTCAGATGCGGATTGGCACGGTGGATCCCCGCGGGGCCGAAGTCCCGGTGTTGCGTCAGGTCGGAGCCCGGCGTCCAGACCACCGCGTCCGCGCCGGCGAGCAGGGTGTCGAGAAACTCTGCGTCCGTCCGGGGGTCGGCAACCACGCTGCGCTTGGAGCAGGCGAGGAACGAGAACAGCGCGCCGTCGGCGCCCTCGACGATGTCGGACCCCGAGGCCGACCAGCCGCGCAGCGGATCACCCTGCGGCGGCTCGACTTTGACGACCTCGGCGCCGCCGTCGGCGAGCAGCTTCGTGCAGTAGGCGCCGGCGATTCCGGTCGAGAGGTCGACGACGACGTAGCCCGCCAACGGCGGTTCCGACGTCATGATCCGCCCTCGGCTGCGCGCCGATTCGACTTGCTGAGCCGGAAGTCCGGCGGGAACCGGTTGTCGTTGTCGTTGACCGCGTCGGCGAGACCGCTGTCGATCGCCTCGTTCATGTCGAGGTCGTCTCCGTCGCTGACCGCGCCCCCGCCCATCGACTCGAAGAACGCCGACAGCAGGCTGCCCATGTACTCGCCCTGGTGCTGTTTGAAGATCTCGAAGAACATCTTCTGCTGGAACACGGTGTCCACGGGGCGGTTCCGCGCGCAGGACCGGGCGTACTTGTCGACCTCGGCTTCGAGGCGGTCCCGCGGCACCACCTTGTTGAGGAAGTTGCAGTCGTACATCTCCGCGGCGGTGAACGGGCGCCCGGTGAAGACCATCTCCTGAAACTTGCGCAGGCCCATCATCTGCACCCAGGTCCACATCCGCGGGCCCCACCCGTAATACCGGAACGACGGGTGACCGAACAGCGCATCGTCGGAGGAGATGACCAGATCGGCGTCCGCACACTGGTAGAAGTGCCAGCCGTAGCAGTACCCCTTCGCCTCGACGATGGTGATCTTCTTGCACTCCTGCAACGGCCGGTTGCCGGCCGCGACGTTGGCGTACCAGGCGCTGATCGTCGCGCCGTTGCGGAACGTGCCCTTCGGCGGGTAGGTGACCTCCCCTACCCCGTCATCCTCGAGACGCAGCTCGGCCAGCCGTGCCGCGGGGTCGTCACGGCCCTCCATGAACTCGGGGAGGTCCGCACCGCTGCCCAGATTGTCGCCGACGCCGCGGATGACGACGACTTTGACGTCGTTGTCGACGGTGGCCGCCCGCAGCAGGTCCGCGTATCGCAGCCGCGCCGCCGACGTGGGGGCGTTCAGATACTCCGGGCGGTTGAACGTGACCGTGGCGATCTTGGTCTGCGGGTCCTTCCGGTAGAGGATGATCTCCTCCGGAGAGGGCCGTTGCACATCCGGCATGTGTTCGGACTCAACCGATTCCGGCCGTTGCCTGCGCAGGCAGGGGGCTCGTGGTGAGCACCTCGGGCCCGTCGCCGCCGATCAGCACGGCGTCGCGCCGGAACACCGCCCCCACCCCCGGCTCCCAGACGTAGCCGGTCACGGCCAGCACGGTGCCGGGGTCGAGACGTTCGTCGGCCGACGTCTGCGCCAGATCCGGCGAGATGACCGGCGGGTCGAACCCGAGGCCGAGCCCGTGAGCGACCGGCATCGGCGGCAGCGACTCCCCTGCGGCCTCGTAGGCGGTGAACAGATCCGCCGCAGAAGCTCCCGGCCGGCACGCGGCAACGAGCCTGTCCCACAGCGCGTTCGACCGCGCGTACAACTCGTCAGCGCCCTTCACGTCGCCGACCGGCCAGGTGCGCCCGACTTCGCCGACGTAACCCCCCGCCAGGGCGCCGGAGGCGAACGCCACCAGGTCGCCGTCGGCGACGCGGCGGTCACGGCGGCCGACGCGCCATGAGTGCTCACGGGACGTGATCCAGGCGCCGTCCTGGGTGGCCGACGTGCTCACTCCGCCGGCGGCCATCGCCTCGAGCATGACCCCGGTGAGGGCCTGCTCGGTGGTTCCCGGCGCGAGTTCGGCCACCGCGGCCGCCAGCCCGTCCTCGGCGACGCCGAGCGCACCGCGCAGCGCGGCGATCTCGTCGGGCGTCTTGACCCGGCGCGCGGCCCGCATCGCGACCTCCCCGTCGACCAGTTCGGCGTTCGGGAAGGCCATCGGCAACAGCTGAGCGAAAGTCGGTGACAGCGCGTCTGTTCCGACGCGCTTCGCGCCCGCCGCGCCGTCGATGTTCTTCAGCACCTCGATGAGCGTCATCGGGTTCCAGGCCAATCCGTAGAGGTGGTCGTGCCCGATCTCGTCGGGCATGCCCTCGTCCCAGCTGCTGTTCAGGTGGATCTCACCGGTGGCTCGGACCACCACGCAAATCGGGGCGAACGGGCGGGTGCCCGCCACCCACAGCTGCGGCGCCCCGGTGACATACCGGACGTTGGCCTGCCGGCCGAGCACGAGGATGTCGAGGTCGTTCGCCTCCATCTGCGCCAGCGCACGTTCGCGGCGCCCGATGCGCAACGCGGGAGGGTCGGGAAGAACTTCATCGGTCATGCGCGCGCGCCCTCTCCGTACGGTGCGTAGGGGTAGTCGGTGATCGGCACATAGCCGTCCTCGGTGACCACGACGATCTCCTCGCTGCGGTAGCCGCCTGTTCCGTCTTCCCACACGACCGGTTCGAGCACGAGCGCCATCCCGGCCGGGATGACGAAGTTGTCGTCGAAGTCCTCGCCGAGATCGGTCCCGATCAACGGTGTTTCGGCGGCGTTGGTGCCGATGCCGTGCCCGAGGTAGAAATGCGGGAGCCAGGGTTTGGCGCCGCCGTTGGCCGCGATCGCCGCTCGGGCGAGATCCCCGCACGTGGTGCCCCCCCGCAGCACGGCCAGGACGGCGTCGAGGATCGCGCGCCACTGATCGAACTGCGCCTGCTGGCGAGCCGACGGTTCCTCGCCCACCAACCAGGTGCGGCCGAAGTCCGAGCAGTACCCCTCGTAGGTGATGCTCACATCCGTCCACAGCACGTCACCCTTGGCCAGCGCGCGCTCGGTGGTCAGCAGCGGCAGCGCCAGGTCACCTGTCGTGGTCCACGTGCCCGCGGCTTTGGAGGTGGGCATCACCTGCCAGATCGCCTCGAGCATGTTGGCGGTCGCGCCGAGCTCGAAGGCGCGCCGGACGAAGGCTGCGGACAGGTCGATCTGCCGCACGCCCGGTGCCAGTGACTTCTGCACGTCGACGGCCGCTTCCTCGGTGATGCGGCAGGCCTTGCGGATGGCCGCGACCTGGTCGACGGTCTTGACCAGTTTGGCCGGCCCGATCACCAGCGCGGCGTCCGTCGGCGCACCCGCCGGGAAGAGCCGGCCGGCGCTGCGGCGCATCGCTCCGGTCAGCTCGTCGACCGCGATGCTGGATCCCGCCGGGATGAGGCCGGCCAGGATCGACGCGAAATGCTCTACCCCTTCGTCGAATTCGAGATACAGCGGCCCGTGCACGTGGTCGTCGGGCAGTTCCGACTCGAACGAGCTGCCTTCCCGGAACGGCATGTAGAGGTGGGGGTGCTCGTCGTCGGCGAGCACGACGGCGACGGGTCGCTCGACATGAGACAGGCCGGCGTCGAGCAGCGGCCAGCTGGCGCCCGTCGCGTACACCACATTGCCGTTGCCGAGCAGGACCAGCGCGTCGACGCCCCTGTCCCTCATCGACGCGCGCAGCCGCGCACCGCACTCGCGGTACATCCGACCGCGGTCGGGCAGCTCGGGGATGTCGCGGGCGGTGGTGCCGGCGCCCCAGGCGGTCGCGAAGGTGGTCATGACAGGCCCAGGAAGTGCTGCACGTTGGTGCTGACGATCTTGACCGCGGCCTCGCTGCCGACCGCCTCCACGACCGAGGCCAGCGACTTCTCGGAGTAGCCGAAGGTGCTCTCGTTGTGCGGGTAGTCCGAGGACCACATGACGTTGTCCACTCCGATGCGGTCGATCAGCGCCAGACCGAGCGGGTCGATCATGAACGAGGCGCTCATGTGGTTGTCCCAGTAGTGGCGCACGGGATGCTCGAGCTCGTGGTTGAACATGTGCCGGTAGGAGGCCAGCATGTGTTCGGCGTCCTGCAGGGCGGTGGGCACCCAGGCGATCCCGCCCTCGAACCAGCCGATCTTCAGGGCCGGGTGGCGATCCAGGATGCCGGAGAACACGTACTTGGCGAACTGCTCACGGAACGAGTCGACGTTGACCATCATGCCGACGACCACGCTGTTGTTCTGGCAGGGCGTCTTGGGCGGGGTCTCGCCGATGTGGTGGCTGACCGGCAGGCCGGCCGCTTCAATCTCGTCCCACACGGCGTCCATCGTCGTGCTGCCGTAGTCGTAGACGTTGCCGTCGTCGTCCTTGCCGGGATTGAGCGGCAGCAGGAACGTCTTGAGCCCGAGCGACTTCAGTTCCGCCAGGGTGGACCGGGTCCCGGCAGGGTCCCACCAGTTGATCAGCCCGACGCCGTAGAAGTGCCCGTTGGACCGCTCCTGCAGATCGGCGATGTGCTCGTTGTAGATGCGGAAGACGCGCTCGCGCAGAGCCTTGTCCGGGTAGTGGAACAGCGCGAGCACGGCGTTGGGGAAGGCGAGCTCCTTGTCGATGCCGTCCTCTTTGAGCTCGCGGATGCGGGCCTCGATGTTGTTGGACGCCGCGCCGGCGAGGTCGTCGTACTGCATCAGCACCCGGCCGAAGTCACCGCCGGTCCAGGCCTTGCCCTTCATGCCCACCATGTAGGCACCGTCCTCGTACCAGATTCGCGGGGCCGCGCCCTTGAGTTCCTCGGGGAAGCGCTCGTAGAAGATGTCGTCGGCCACGGAGATGTGATTGTCGGCCGAGAAGATCACGGTGTCGGCGGGCAGCCCGGTGACGGCGCCGGTCGAGTGACCGTGCCGGTTCTTCGGGGCGCCGAAACCTTCGGGCGGATAGAGGGTTACGTCGGTGAGGGTGGACATCGTGGGCTCCAATCGAGCTGTAGGACTGGTTTTCGGGCCTTACCAGGTCACCGGAAGTTCGTAGACGCCGTAGGCGAGCCGGTCGTGCTTGAAGGGCACTTCTTCGAACGGGATCGCCAGGCGCATCGTCGGCATGCGGCGCAGCAGCGTGTGGAACACGATCTGCAGTTCGGCACGGGCCAACTGCTGGCCGACGCATTGATGCCTACCGTAGCCGAATCCGAGTTGGTTGCCGGCGTCACGGGTCAGGTCGAGCTCGTCGGGCTGCGGGTAGGTGCTCGCGTCCCAGTTCGCCGGTGCCAGGTCGATGATGATGCCCTCCCCGGCCCTGATGGTCTCCCCGGCGATCTCGATGTCCTCGATCGCGACGCGCCGCTGGCCGTTCTGGATGATCGACAGATAGCGCATCAGTTCTTCGACGGCATTGGCGATGAACTTGGGATCGTCGGAATCACGCAGCAGCGCAGCCTGTTCCGGGTGTTCGAGCAGCGCGAGGATGCCGATGCCGATCATGTTTGCGGTGGTCTCGTGTCCGGCGATGAGCAACCCGGTGCCCAGCTGCGCGGCTTCTTTGACGCTGATCTCCCCGGCGGTCACCCGCTCGGCGAGGTCGGACACCGCGTCTTCCGAGGGGTTGGCCTGCTTTTCCTCGACGAGGTTGATCAGGTACTGGTGCAGGCTCATCGCGCCCTTCTGCATGGCGTCCGCAGCCGCATAGCGCGCCAGTCCGGCGTTGGCGTGCTCCTGGAAGAACTCGTGATCGGCGTAGGGCACCCCGAGCATGTCGCTGATCACCCGCGTCGGTACCGGCAGAGCGAGTTTGGCGATCATGTCGGCGGGTTGCGGGCCCGCTAGGACGTCGTCGATGCACTCGTTGGTGACCTCTTGGATCACCGGCCGCAAAGCTTCGACCCGACGGAATGTGAAGGGCTTGGACAGCATTCGGCGGAACCGGGTGTGCTCCTCGGCATCGGAGGTGAACACCGAGCGGGGCCGCTTGTTCACCGTGGAGAGCATGTGCTCGTTCCAGTGCGGGAAGCCGGACCGCCTGTCGTCGACGCTGACGCGGGAGTCGGCGAACAGGGTCCGCGCCGCCTCGTGCCCGGTGATCAGCCACGGCGTGCTGCCATCCCAGATCCTCACCCGGGACAGCGGTGCGACCTGATTCATCGCGAGCATCCGCTCCGGCGGAGCGAACGGGCAGCCGGCCGACCGCTCCATCGGATACTCGGGGATCGCGGACACTGCTTCCTCGGTCAGCGTGTCTGTCATATCTGCTCCTCGATGTGAATGGCGAGAGCCGGGCATGCGGCCGCGGCCCTGCGTGTCTGGTCGGCGTGTTCGGGTCCGGGCTCGGGGATCAGCAGTTGCACCACGCCGTCGTCGTCGCGCTGGTCGAAGACCTCGCCGGCGTTGAGCACGCACTGCCCCGACGAGACGCACTTGTCCTGATCGACGGTGACCTTCATGTCAGGGCAGCTCCGTGACGGGCGCGTGCCAGAGTCCGACGATCGCGTCGATCAAGCCGGACGCCGCGGCCTGCCACGAGGACCGGGCGACCGGGGCCCCCTGAGCCAGCAGGCGCTCACGTTCGGCGCAGCTGTGCATCAGCAGGTTGCGGCCCATGATGTTGCGTTCGACGCGAACGTCGACCGGGAGATCGGGCAGGCATCCGTTGATCCCGTCGAGCACCCGCACCAGCGACGGGGACGACAGGGCGTCCTTGACGATCATGTTGTGGTACGCGGGATCGGTCATCACCTGGGCGGCGAACCGCGCGTACCACGTCGGGTTCCCCAGCGCGGCAAGGTGATCAGTCAACGGGCAGACCAGCGCGGCCACCCATTGCCGCATGTCGGTGGTGTCCGAGATCTCGGCGATGCGTTGCTCGCGGAGCTCCTCGATCGGGCCGCGGTGCTTGTGCTCGATCGCGCGGACGAGATCGGCCTTGGTGCCGAAGTGGTAACCCACCGCGGCGTTGTTGCCCTGCCCGGCCGCCTCGCTCACCTGCCGGTTCGACACGGCGAACACCCCGTGCTCGGCGTACAGGCGCTCAGCGGCCTTCAGGATCGCCTCTTGCGTGCTGCTCGCACGATCGGCACGGACAGTCCGGGCAGTCGTCACCCACCCAGTGAACCGCGTCACACTGACTAAGTCAAGCGACTGATTTAAAGACGTCACGACGATGACTCGTCCGCCGCCGGCTTGCGGACGATCACCTTGCCTGCCACTGTTCCGCCGTCGATCGGCAGCACGGTGCCGGTCACGTAGCGGGAGCGGTCGGTCGCGAGGTACAGCGCCGCCTCGGCGACGTCACCGACGGTTCCCTCCCTCTTGAGCGGGCGGTCGTCGCGCATCTGCTGCCGGATCTTGGCCTCGAAACGCTCGAGCCGGGCCCGGTCCTCGTCGGTGGCCGCCGATGCGAGGATCGGGGTCGGGATGTTGCCCGGGGCCAGGCAGTTGACCCGGATCTCGTAGTGCGCGAGATCGATCGCCGCGCATTTGGTGAAGTGGATGATGGCGGCCTTGGAAGCGCGATACGTCGATACGCCGCCGCCGGCCTGGATGCCACCGATCGAGCCGAGGTTGATGATCGAGCCGCCGCCGTGCTCGGCCATGTGACGCGCGGCGTCGCGGGTTCCGGCCATGACACCGAGGAGGTTGATGCGCATCACCCGATCGAACTCGTCGAAGTCCTCGTGGAGCAGGCCCTTTCGCAGGGGGCTCGAGATGCCCGCATTGTTGACCATCACGTGCAGCGCACCGAAGGTCTCGACCGCGGTCTGCACCAGCGCACCCACCTGCGCTTGGTCGCCGACGTCGACTTTGACGAACTTGGTGGTGCCGCCCTCTGAATTCAACTCGGCGGCAACGGCTTCCCCGAGATCATCCCGGACGTCGGCGATGACGACGCTGGCGCCCTCGGCGGCGAAGCGCTCGGCGATGCCGCGACCGATCCCCGACGACGCGCCGGTGACGATCGCGACCTTGCCTGCCAGTTCGGTCGTCATTGCGCGTTCCTCTCGAAGAATTGCAGGAGCAGGGTGTTCACGGCGGCGGGTTGTTCGATCTGCGGACAGTGGCCGGCATCGTCGACGACGGCGGAGTCGCCCTGAGTGATCTGCCCGGCGATCTCGGCCGCCCAGCCGGCGGGCAACAGCTTGTCGGCCCCACCTTCCACGATGAGCGCCGGTACGCTGACGCGGTCGTAGGCGCGCGCGCTGCTCGGCGTGGCCGGCGCCTCCAGCCCCGGTCGACGAAAGCGGGCGGCCGCCAACGATTCCCAGGCGCCGGGGACGATGCTCGATTCATAGCGCCGCCGCACGTACTCCTCGTCCGCCGGGTACGACGGGTCGCTGAACAGCGCCTCGACGATCCGTCTCATCGCCTCGAACGTCGCGTCGTAGTCGTACAGGGCTGCGACGTGGTCGTTGCGCTGGATCTCCCCGCCGCCGCACAGCGCGGTGAGGCTGCGGACGGGCAGTGCCGGAGCGTCGGACGTGGTGTCGACGAGCAGGTTGACGGCGCCCATCGAGTTCCCGACGAAATGCGCCGATTCGACGCCCACCACCTCGCAGAACCGCGCGATGTGGCGGATTCGCATGCCCCGGCCGTCGGTGAAGTCCACGACCTTGGCCGAGCCGCCGAAGCCGAGCATGTCGGGTGCCAGCACGCGATGGCGCTCGGCCAGCGCGCCGATGGTGTGCTCCCAGCCGATCGCTGCGCTCGCCCCGAACTCGCCCCCGTGCAGCAGCACCACCGGATCGCCCTGACCGGCCTCCAGATAAGTGGTGCGCAGGCCGTCGACCAACACGGTGTGCTGGTCGGTCACGCCGTCTCCCTCGCCGACTGCGCGAAGGCCAGGACCTGGGTGGCCAGCAGCTCGAGCTGGTTGGCCACGACCTTGCCCTGGTCGGTGTCGGCGAGCTCGCCGGAGGAGTCCCAGATCGGGTCGGCGGAATTGATCGCGACGCCGAGCGGAGTCGGCCACGCACGCAACGCATGCCCGATGCTGCGCAGCTGCGTCAGCGTGCCGACCGCTGCCTGCCAGCCGTACGCGCAGCTGATGCAACCCCACGGGGTGTTGTCGAGGTAGACGCGCGGGTCTTCGCGGAGGTCCTCGATGTAGTCGAGCGCGTTCTTGACCAAGCCCGACACCGCGCCGTGGTAGCCCGGCGAACCCACGACCACCGCGTCGGCGTCGCGCAGGGTCTTGACCAACTCGAGGGCGCGCGGCGTGCGTTCGAGTTCGTGCGGGGCGTACATCGGCAGGTCGAGATCTTCGGCGCTGAACAGACGCGTTCGCCCGCCCTGGCGCTCCACCGCCGCCAGGCAGTATCGCAGCGCGCGTTCGGTCGACGAATTGGCGCGCAGCGTTCCGCCGAGGCCGACGATGAACGGTGGTCTGGTTTCGGTCACTTCACTCACTTGATCGCAATCGGGCTGACAGGAGCACCCACCGCACCGACCACCTTCAACGGCGGTGCGACGAGCTGGAATTCGTAGACCCCGTCGGCGGCACAGTCGGCCGCCAAAGGTCCGAGGTCCCAGTACTCGCCGAGCATCAATCCCATGTCACGCAGACACAGCATGTGCATCGGCAGGAACGTGCCTTCGACACCTTGGGCCGGGTCGGGGTCCTCCACCATCAGGTTGTCGGCGGCGACGGCCGCCACCTCACGCTCGTGCAGCCACGCCGCGCAGGTCCAGTCCAGGCCGGAGCCCGGCTCCCCGCCGTCACCGGTGGCAAGGAAGCGTGTCCACCACCCGGTGTGCACGACGACGACGTCACCCGACCGGATCTCGACGTTCTGTGCGGCGACGACCTCGTCGAGTTCGGCGGGCGTGATGGGTTGTCCGGGAGGACAGAACACGTCGGCGCCGCGGTGGGCCACGACGTCGAGCAGGACTCCGCGCGACGTAATGCCCTTGGCGTCGACCTTCTCAATGCCGCAGTGGAACGCGCCGAAGCTGGTGACCGAGCCGGCGGGGAAGCCGTTGTAGAGCTTGTCCTCGTAGTAGACGTGCGACAGCGCGTCCCACTGCGTCGCGGCCTGCAACGGCATCACGATGATGTCGTCGTTGAAGCGGAAGGGGTTGTCGGCGAAGAAGGCGCTCATGTCGGCGGCCACCGCGTTGCGCAACCATTGCGGGCCGTACTCGACCAGGGTCGAGGCGTCGCCGCCGTCGACGGTCATGACGTGCACGGGGTTCTGCCGGAACTTGAACGCGCCCTGCGGACCCGACGACCCGAAGTCACCACCTAGGGAGATGACGCTGCCCTTCTTGACCGTCGCCGCCGCTTCGGCGACCTTCTCGGCGGTGATGAAGTTGAGCGTGCCGATCTCGTCGGCCGCGCCCCACCGGCCCCAGTTGCGCACCTGGTCCGCCATTCGGCGGAAGTCGCTCATGCTGCCCGCCACGGTCAGCCTCCCTGCGTCGTGTGAACGTCGGACACCTGCGCGATGAACCGCTGTGCGGAGATCCCGCCGTCGGTCGACACCACCTGGCCGGTGAGATAGCTCGCAGCCTGGCTGCCGAGGAACACCACCACCGAAGCCTGCTCCTCGGCGTCCGACACCCGGCCCAGCGGCGCGGTGAACGAATCGAGGTACTGCTGCCCGTAGGCCGAGCGCAACTGGTCCAGGATCGGGGTCAGCGTGACCCCGGGTGCGGTGCAGTTGATCCTGATACCGCGGGCGCCGAGGTCCACCGCGCGGCTCATGCCGTAGAGGATGATCGCCTCCTTGGCGAGCCGGTAGCCGCCGTCGGACAGGGCACCCGGATTCGCGGCACACCAGCGCAACCCGTCGTCGACCGACGAAGTGCCGACCAGACCCATTGTGGTGCCGGCGTTTTCGCGGTAGTCCCAGGCGGCCAGCGAAGAGACACTGGTGATGGACGCACCGGGTGGCATCCTGCCGATCAACGCCTCGGTCAGCTGTCGCATCCCGAGGAAGTCGATGCGGACGACCAACAGCGGGTCACCGATCCCCGAGGACACACCGGCCACGTTGAACAGCGCGTCGACCTCACCGTCGATCGCGGCGGCCGCGGTGTCGACGGAGTCGGGGTCGGCCAGGTCGACCTCGACGAACTCGGCGAGCGCGGAACCGTCACCGGGAGCGCGGAGGTCCAGACCTGTCACCCGGGCACCGAGGTGACCGAGCTGCTGCGCCACGCAGGCGCCGATGCCGGAGGCGCAGCCGGTGACCACGACGTGCTTGCCGTCGTAGCGCACCAACTCGTCGAGGGCGGCCACGCTCAGCTCGCGGCTTCCTTCGCGGCCTTCTCCGCCTGCGCCGCTTTGACCCGACCCTCGTTGATCTCGGCCATCGCCTCCGGGATCTCCCCGGCGGTGAACTTTCCGCCCCGGCCGGTGGGCAGACCGCCGAACGCGTATGTCTCGTCGAACATCGGTGCGTCCGAGGGCTGCCGGCGCGCCTCGACCTTCTCGATCACCGGCTCGAGACGCTTGGCCTTGTCCTTCACCGCTTTTTCGTCGCGCTCGATGAACTCGGGCAGGATCTCGCGGCCCATGATCTCGATCGACTCCATGGTGCCCTCATGGCTGCGCGGGTTGAGCAGCAGGATGATCTCGTCGACGCCGCTGGCTTCGTAACCGCGCAGGAACTCCCGTACCGTTTCGGGCGAGCCGATGGCGCCGCGGCCGGGGCCGTACGCCAATGTCGGATCCTCCTTGACCGCCTGCTCGTAGAGCTCCCACACACCGGTCCGGCCCGGCGTGTGCATGCCGTTGACGTAGTAGTGCATGATGCCGAACGAGAAGAACCCGCCGCCGATGCCCAGCCGCTCGAGCGCCTCCTCGTCGGTCTTGGCCACCATCATCGACAGGTCGCCGCCGATGGCCAGCAGGTTCGGGTTGATCGCCGGCGTGACCGGAGTGCCCTGCTCCTCGAACTCCTTGTAGTAGCCGTCGACGCGGGTCTTGAGCGCTTCCGGTCCGGTGTAGGCGAAACTCAGTGCGCCGATGGCCTTCTGGGCGGCCATCTGCACCGACGACGGACGGGTACAGGCCACCCACACCGGGGGATGCGGGCTCTGCAGCGGCTTGGGAATCACGTTGCGGGCGGCCATTTCGACGTGCTCGCCCTTGAACCCGGTGAACGGCGCCTCGGTCATGCAGCGGATGGAGACCTCCAGGGCCTCTTCCCACATGGTGCGCTTGTCGGCCGGGTCGATGTTGAAGCCGCCGAGCTCGGCGACCGAAGACCCTTCGCCGGTGCCGAACTCGACGCGGCCGTTGGACAGATGGTCGAGCGTCGCGACGCGCTCGGCGATGCGCGCCGGGTGGTTGATCGGCGGCGGAAGGTGCATGACGCCGAAGCCCAGCCGGATGTTCTTCGTCCGCTGGCTCGCCGCGGCCAGGAACATCTCGGGGGCCGTCGAGTGGCAGTACTCCTCGAGGAAGTGGTGCTCGGTGAGCCACACGGTGGAGAAGCCCGCCTTGTCGGCGAGTTCGACCTCGTCGAGGCCGTGCTGGAACAGCTGGTGCTCGTCGCCGTCGGACCAGGGCCGGGGCAGGGGGAATTCGTAGAACAGGGAAATCTTCACTTCTGGTTACCTCCTTGAAGTTCGGGTGACTGGGACGTAAGGGAGTTGTCGGCGATGTGGCGCGCGGCCACGTAGCCGAACGTCATGGCCGGCCCGATGGTGGCGCCGGCACCGGCGTAGCTGCGGCCCATCACCGCGGCCGAAGCGTTGCCCACCGCGTAGAGACCGCTGATCACGCTGTCGTCTGCGCGCAGCACCCGGGCGTGCTCATCGGTGCGTAAGCCGCCCGAGGTGCCGAGGTCGCCGAGGATGATCTGGAACGCGAGGTACGGCGGCTTGCCGAGGGGATACAGGTTCGGGTTGGGCAGCGTCGGGTCGCCGTAGTAGTTGTCGTAGGAACTGTCGCCGCGGTTGAAGTCGTCGTCGTGACCCGAGAGCGCCAGGGTGTTGAACCGCTCGGCGGTGTCGCGCAACCGGGTCGGCGGTACCCCGATCTGGCGGGCGAGTTCCTCCCACGTGTCGCCTTGTTTCACCACCCCGGACTCGAGCCACGCCGCAGGCACCGTCCGGCCGGTCGGCACGGGTGCGAACGGCACCTTGGGGATGGGGAGGTGTCCGGCCACGACGTAACGGTGGAACGAGCGGATGTCGGTGATGAGCCAGCACGGGATGTGGGTCACCCCCGAACGCTGGCCCTCGATCATCGCGTGAGCGAAGTCCATGTAGGGCGCCGCCTCGTTGATGAACCGCTTGCCGTCACCGTTGACGACGAACTGCGACGGCATCATGCGTTCGTTGAGCATGAACTGCAACCGGCCGTCCGGCCAGCAGATCGCCGGGAACCACCAGGCTTCGTCCAGCAGCTCCGTCGACGCACCGACCTTCTCCCCCGCCCGGATGCCGTCGCCCATCGCGGCGGGATTGCCGAAGCTCCAGTCTTTCTCGGCTCCGGCGAGCTCATGGACGCGGGCGAGCTCGGGCAGATGCTCGCGGCGCCAGGCCATGTCGTGGTCGAAGCCACCGCTGGCCAGGATGACCCCGTGTCGGGCGTTGACGCGAACCGCGCGTCCGTCCTTCTCGACGACCGCCCCGACGACCGCCCCGTCGACGTCGGTGATCAGCTCCACCATGGGTGCACTGAGCCACAGCGGGATGTCGTGCTGCTTCATCGCCAGCCGGAGTCGCGCCGCGAGCGACTGCCCGATGGCGGCCATCCGGTCACCGAACACCCGTGCCCGGACCATCCGCCAGATCAGTTTCAGCAGAACGGCTTTACCGCGCCACGATTGGCGCACCTGATAGAAGAGCCGTAAGTCCTTGGGTGCGAACCAGATGCCCTTGGGCGCCAACGCCAACGGAGCGAGCAGGTTCTGCTCCTCGTCACCGAGCGCGCGCAGATCGATGGCGGGCACGTTGATGGTGCTCCCCAGCGCCGAGCCGCCAGGGGCTTCGGGATAGTAGTCGGCATAGCCGGGCTTCCACACGAATTCCAGCCACGTGCTGCTGTTCTCGAGGAACTTCATCATCTCCGGCGCCGCGTCGACATAGGCGCGCAACCGCGCGTCGCTGACCAGTCCCCCGGTGATGTGCTTCAGGTAGGTCATCACGGCGTCGGGATCGGGCACGTGACCCTCGCGACGCTGCGACGGTGCTCCCGGCACCCAGATGCCGCCCCCCGACAGCGCCGTGGAACCGCCGAACCGCGGCGACTTCTCGACCACCAGCGTGTCCAGCCCGGCGGCCTCGGCGGCCAGGGCAGCGGTCATCCCCCCGCCGCCCGAACCGACGACCAGAACGTCGACGGTGTGGTCGTAACGCTGATCCGTCATGCCGTCCTCGTGGATGTTCATGGGGCGCTCACCGCCGTTCTGATGGCGAAGCCTGCGATGAGTTCCGGTGCGGCGCGGTAGAACCGGTTACCCGTCTGATAGCCGCCCTGGGCCGCCAGTGCAGCGAACGCCGCCACCCAGGTCCTCACCTCGTGCGCGGAGTTGCCCGCCTGCTCGGCGATCCAGGAGTTGTCCCATTCGTCGACTTCGGAGAGGCGCTGCGTGTCGAGCAGGTCGAGGAAAGCATGGTCCCACTCCGGGTTCAACGGAGCCAGAGCGCCCCGACCCGAGGCGAATTCGCGCGCCGCGTCGATCACTGCGACCTGGCGGGCCTGCCGCTGTTCGGCCGTCATCGGCACCCCGTGCACGATCCTGTCGAGGGCCGCCGGCGGGGCGGTGGCCAGCGTGGGCACCGGTGGGTCGTGCGAGAGCCCGCCGGATCCGATGATCAGCACCCGCTGACCCAGCGAGGCGAGGTACCGGCCGACGGCGGCCCCCAGCGCACGAACCCGCCGGATCGGACCGAGCGGCGTGGCGACCGAATTGACGAACACGGGGATGACCGGCTTGGCCGTGGCGTCACCGAAAAGCTTCTGCAACGGCTGCACCGTCCCGTGGTCGACCTGCATGGCCGCCGAGATCGCCACGTCGACATCGTCGTCGAGAACCGCTCGCGCGCAATCGGTTGCGAGATCCGCCGGCACGTCCAGGCGGCCCCGATACGTGCCGTAGTCGCCGACACCCTCGGCGGCGGTACCGATGCAGAACGGCGGCATCGCCCTGTAGAAGAAGCCGTTGTAGTGGTCGGGCGAGAAGATGACCACGAGCTCCGGGTCGAAGGCGGTGACGAACTCGCGAGCGGTGGCGATCGCCGCTTCGATGTCGTCAAGCAGTTCCCGTGACGGTCCCGGAAGGTTCAGCAGTGGGCTGTGCGACATGCAGCACAGCGCTGTCTGACTTGCCGTCGAGGTTGGAGCCATCAGAACCGGAGCCTCCTTTCTGGGGCAGCGGGGACAGGTGCAGCACGCAGAACAGCGCCTCCGAGACCTCCGCGGCGCGTTGGGCGATGCACGCGCCCGCGATGCAGCGGTCGGGGCGCAGGAACAGGACGGAGTCGGTCGAGGCGTCGAACCACGATTTCAGCGCACCCGTGCGGTCGCCGACGACCACCACGTCGCCGTCGTCGTGTCCCGGCCAGTGCAACTGTGTCATCGGCCGAGCCTCGATGAATCTCGCGCCCAGGGCTTTCCAGCGATCGAACGCGTGATCGCCGAGGACGGCCCGCATGTTGTTGCTCCAGCACAGCACGGCGAATCCGGAACCGAGGACATCGTCGAGCAGCACGTTCTGCGCGTCGCGCGTGTCGACGCGGGGCTGGATGAACAGGGTGCCGGTCGGTGAGTTCGGTGACGGTGTCGGGTCGTGATGGACCGCGCCCTGCAGATAGCGCGGCATCGGCTTGAACCGCATCTCGAGCACATAGCGCTTGAGGGTGGGGACCACGGAGGCGGCGTGGATGACACGGTCCCGCATCGCGGCGACCCGCTTGTTGGTCGGAGAGATGACACGGCCGACCATCGTCGACAGGTCGATCATCGCGCGGGCGTGCTTGCGGCGTTCGGCGTCGTAGGTGTCGAGCAGCGCGTCGCCGGCCTGTCCGGTCACCACGGCGGCGAGCTTCCAGCCGAGGTTGACGGCGTCGCGGATGCCGCTGTTGTAACCCTGGCCCTGCCAGACCGGCATGAGGTGGGCCGCGTCGCCGGCGAGCAGCAGCCGCCCTTTGCGGAACGAGCCGGCGATGCGCGAGTGATGGGTGTAGACGCGGTGCCGGATCATGTCGACGCGCTCCGGGTAGGGCACCCGGCTGGCGAGCATGCGCCGGACGAAGGCCGGATCGTCGGCCTGCTCGTCGGACTCGTCGGGGTGGATCAGGAATTCGAAACGGCGGATGCCGTGAGCGATCGCGATCGACACATAGGGACGTGCGGGGTCGGCTCCGACCTCGCTGTTCGGATGTCCCAGTGGATCGTTCGCGCAGTCGACGACCAGCCAGCGGGTGGGCGACGTCGTGCCGTCGAACGGCACGCCCATGAGCCGGCGCGTGGCGCTGCGGCCGCCGTCGCACCCCACGACGTAGCGCGCGCGCACCGGCGGCCGGCCGTCGGCGAACTCGACGGTCACGCCGTCCTCGGCTTCGACGCACGTCTGCATGCAGTGCCCGAAGCGGACCGCTACGTGGTCGAAACGTCGCAGCCCGCCGAACAGTTCGGCGTCGACCATCGGCTGGACGAAGCCGTTGCGCTTGGGCCAGCCGAAGCGCGCGTCCGGCGGTGCCATCTCTGCCAGCAGGTTCCGCTTGGCGTCGAAGAACCGCAGGATCTGATTCGGCACGGTGTGCGGCAGCACCTGCTCGACCAGGCCGATGGACTGGAAGGTGCGCAGCGCCTCGTCGTCGAGGCCGACTCCTCGGGGGTAGTCGATGAGGGTGTCGCGCTCCTCCACCACGAGCGTCGAAACACCCTGCAGACCCAGGATGTTCGCCAGCGTCAGGCCGGACGGCCCGGCCCCGACGATCACGACGTCGAACTGCTCGGCGCTCATCGTGTCCCGTTTCTCTTCGCGCAAGCGCTCATCGCCTACCCAGGAGAAAGTCCACATGGAGCCTGTCGAACGTCTTGGCGTCCTCGTACTGCGGCCAGTGGCCGCAGCCGGGCATGACCTCGAACCGCGCCCCCGGGATCATCGACGCGATGCGCCGGCCTTCCTCGACGTCCGCGGTCGGGTCGTCACTGGTCCACACCACCAGTGTGGGCGCGCTGATGGCCCCGTACTCCTTCGGGCCGAGCAGGTTTCGGGCCCGGATCTCGGGGTCCTGCAGCGCCATGATGTCGCGCATCGCGTCGACGAACCCGGGTTGACGGTAGACCCGCTGCCGACTCGCCACGATGTCGTCGTAGTCCTTCGACTTGTCCGCCATGAGCCACTTGATGCGCGCCTGCACGGTTTCCCAGGTGGGGTTCTCGGCCGCCGCCATCGACAGCGTGATGATGCGTCTCATCACTTCGGGGTCGGCCTGTGAACCGCCGGCCGTGTTCAGCACCAGGCGGTCGATGCGGTCGGGATGGTCGGCGGCCGCGCGCGCCGCGACCCAGCCGCCAAGGGACTCACCGCTGATGTGCGCCCGGTCTGCGCCGATCGCGGTCAGAAAGGCCAGCAGGTGGTCGACATAGTGCGGAATCTCGAGGGGGTGCCCCGGCTTGTCGGTGTAGCCGTGACCGAGCATGTCGATCGACCAGGTCGAGAAGTGCTCGGCGTGTGCCTCGAGGTTGCGGACGTACGCCTCGGCGTGGCCGCCCGATCCGTGCAGGAAAACCAGGCACGGCTCGGCGGGGTCACCGGCGTGCAGGTACCGCGTCCGCACGCCGCCGGCGTCGAGATAGCCCTGCGAGAATGCGACGCCCTGCAGGTCGCTCCACACGCTCTCGAACTCCGACACTGGGCTCCTCTCCGAGCTTCCGGACCTTGACGACGAGAATGTGATTCTCGTATTTTGTAAGCAGTCTGCTCATTTATCGCACATATACGTGCACTATAGTCAGAGCATCACTCTCCCGACAGAGTCTGTCAAGGAAGGTCCGCATGAACCGACCGTCCGGCGCCGCAAGCCGAGTGCTCGCCTCCGGTGAGCGGAGCGACCCGCCTGCGCCCCCGCCCGCGAACGCCGTTGCCGCAGGCGGTGTCCCGGGTTCCCAGACACTGGCCCGGGGACTCAACGCCCTGCAGCTGGTCGCCAGTTCACCGACGGGGATGACGGTCAACCAGGTCGCCGACGACATCGGGGTTCACCGCACCATCGCTTACCGGTTGCTCAGCACCCTGGCCCAATACCGGTTCGTCGCCAAAGGAGAGGACGGCCGCTACCGCTCCGCCGCCGCGCTGGCGGTGCTCGGGGCGTCCTTCGACAACAACGTCCGTCAACTGTGCGTGCCCACGCTGCGCAACCTCGCCGACGAACTGGGCACCACCGTCTCGCTGCTGGTCGCCGAAGGTGATCAGCAGGTGGCCGTCGCCGTGATGGTCCCCACGAACGTTTACTACCAGTTGGCTTTTCACGAGGGCAGCCGGTATCCGCTCGAGCGCGGCGCCGCGGGCATCGCGCTGCTGGCGAGCATGCCGCCCCGGCCGGGCGAGCGCGACCTGGTCCCCCAGACCCGCCAGCGCGGCTGGGTGATCACCCACGGCGAGATCGAGCCCAACACCTACGGTCTGGCGGTGCCGGTGCGGCGCAGACCCCCCTCGCCGCCGACATGCCTCAATCTCATCTCCCACCGCGAAGACGTCGTGCTGGGCGGGCGCGGATCGGTCATCAAGGCCGCCGATGAACTCTCGGCGATCTTGAGCTAGGGAAGGAGACAACCGTGACCGACTGGGATCACGACGTCGACGTCGTCGTACTGGGAAGCGGCGGCGCGGGTCTGACCGCCGCGCTCACCGCCGCGGCCCACGGCGCCTCGGTCGAGGTGTACGAGAAGGCGCCGACGGTCGGCGGCACCACGGCCGTGTCGGGCGGGATCCTGTGGATTCCCGCGCACGACCGCGCCCCCGACGGGGAACTGACCGCCGAGGACGCGATGGCCTACCTGCGGGCGCAGTCGCTGGGCGTCATGGACGACGACCTCGTCGAGACGTTCGTGCAGACCGGCGCCTCGATGCTCGACTTCGTCGAGGCGCACAGTGAGCTCGAATTCGAGGTGGCGGCAGGGTTTCCCGATTACAAACCCGAACTTCCCGGGGGCAAGCCCGCGGGTGGCCGTTCGCTGAACGCCCGACCGTTCGATCTGGCCCGGCTGGGCGACTGGCGCGATCGCATCACCTCCTTCCCCGCCGATTTCAGCAATGTCGGGATCGACGCCGAGACCCGCGCGCGCATCCACGCGTCCGTCGACAGCGAATCCGGCGACTACTGCGTGGCGGGCACCGCGCTGATCGCCGGCCTGCTCAAGGGGCTGCTCGACCTCGGTGTGTCGCCCCGCACCGAAGCGCGCGCAGTCGAGCTCATCTCCGACCCCCTCGGCATCACAGGGGTTCGGATAGAGCAGGGCGGCAACGAGTTCCGGGTGCGCGCGCGCCGAGGCGTCATCCTCGGCACGGGTGGCTTCGAGTGGGACCGTCGTCTGGTCGAGGCGTATCTGCGCGGGCCGATGCGCGGCGCCGTGTCCCCGCCCAACAACACGGGCGACGGGCTGCGCATGGCCATGGCGCACGGCGCCGACCTGGCCAACATGGGCGAAGCCTGGTGGGTGCCGATCGTGCAGATCCCCGGCGACATCTTCGGCGGGCATCCGCGCAGCCGCAGTGTCCGGCTCGAGCGCACGCGACCCCGCAGCATCATCGTCAACAGTGCGGGCAAGCGGTTCCTCAACGAAGCGGGTGAATACAACTCGATGGCGGGGCCGTTTCACTTCCTCGATCCGAAGCTCGGATACGCCAACGACCCGGCGTGGATCGTCTTCGACTCCCTTCACCTCAAGCACTACGGCTTCCTGGGTGTCGAACCCGACGGGCCGATCCCGGACTGGTTCTGCCGGTCCGGCGACCTCGAGGAGCTGAGCGAGAAGACCGGCATCGACGCCCAGGGACTGGCACGCACTCTCGAAGCGTGGAACGCCAACGCCGTCGACGGGCGTGATCCGGAATTCGACCGCGGGGCAAGCGCTTACGACGGGTACTGGGGTGACGACAAAGCCGCCACCAACGCGGCCAAGACCTTGGGACCGATCGACACGGCTCCGTTCTTCGCGGTTCCCGTCTCCATCGGCGCCATGGGAACCAAGGGCGGTCCGCGCACCGATCGGGACGGCCGGGTGCTGCACGTGACGGGAACGGCCATCACGGGGCTGTACGCCGCGGGCAACGCCATGGCGGGTGCGACCGGGAAGGCCTACGGCGGCGCGGGCGGGACGATCGGTCCGGCGATGGTGTTCGGCTACCGCGCCGGACATGCGGCGGCCACCGGGAAGCCGGTGTCCTGACGCCACGGGCACGGGGTCAGCCGGTCGGCTAGCCTCGTCGCTGTGACATCGGCAAGTGTCCGGTTCAGCGCGATCCAGCGGACCGCCGCGCAGACGCGCGTCCTCGATGCGGCGCTCAGCCTGATCTCCGAGCACGGCGTCAGCGGGACCTCGCTGCAGATGATCGCCGATGCGATGGGTGTGACGAAGGCAGCGGTCTACCGCCAGTTCAAGACCAAGGACGAGATCGTCATCGCGCTGACCGAGCGCGAACTCGCCGGACTCGAAGAGTCATTGGAAGCCGCCGAGGCCGAGGAGTCGGCGCCGCGCGCCCGCGAGCTTCTGCTGGCCAGCGTGATCGACGAGGCCATCCGGCGCCGGCGCGCCGTCGCGACGCTGCAGTTCGACCCGGTGATCGTGCGATTTCTCGCCAGTCACCAACCTTTTCAGCAGTTCGTCAGCAGGCTCTACGCAGTACTCGTCGGTGGCTCGGGCCGGGAGGGCCGCCTGCCAGCGGCCATGCTGTCCGGCGCCATCGCCGTCGGTGTGATGCACCCGCTGGTCGCCGACATCGACGACGAGACACTGCGACGTGAATTGCTGATCTACACAAAGCGATTGGTGGATCTGCCCGGCTGAGTCACGCGTTCATTCTCCGACGATCAGCTGCGCCGCCGCGGCGTAGGGGTCGCACACACCGTCGGCGACCGCCTCAGCGAGTCGACCCAGCTGCGGATGCTGACGCAACAGGGTCGAGGCCAAGGACAGTATCTGCGAGCGGGCCCGCGCCGCCCGCCGCGCGGGATTGTCGGAGCGGCGGTGCGCGTCGATGGCGTCGAGCAGCTCGGCGATGCCCTCGTTCTGCGCGGCGACGAGTTTCAGGATCGGCGCGTCGGTCTCTCCGCGCAGATCCCGCACCGTCTGATCGGCACCCTCCCGGTCGGCCTTGTTCACCGCGACGATGTCGGCGACCTCGAGCAGCCCTGCCTTGGCGGCCTGGACCGCGTCTCCGGCGCCGGGGTTGAGGATGACGACGGTCGGGTCCGCCACCGCCGCGATCTCGATCTCCGATTGCCCGACGCCCACTGTTTCGATCACGACGACGTCGAAGGCCAACGCCGAGACCAACCGGATGGCCGCGGGCACCGAGGCGGCCAGGCCCCCGAGGTGGCCCCGCGTCGCCACCGACCGGATCAGCACATCGGGATCGTTGATGTGGGCCGCCATCCGGATCCGGTCCCCCAGCAGCGCGCCGCCGCTGTACGGCGAGGACGGATCGACCGCGAGCACGGCCACGCGCTTCCCGGCGGCGCGATAGGCGCCGACCAGGGCCCCGACCGTGGTGGACTTCCCCGCGCCCGGAGGGCCCGTGATGCCGACGACCGGTGCGGAAACGACGCCCTCGAGCGCTGCGAGCGCCGAGAGCACCTCGTCGCGTCTGGGGCTCTCCACGAAGCTGAGCAACCTGCCCGCGGCACGGGGTGAACCCGCGCGGGCCGCGGCGATGAGCTCGTCGATGGTCACGTCACGCACACTACGCAGGCTGTTCCCTCCGTCTCGACAGTCCCGTTCCGCAGACGAGAATGTTATTCTCGCTGATCGAGAGTCATAGTTTCGAGGAGGACGCACGCATGCAGATCACCGGTAGCTCCGCACTCGTCGTCGGCGGTGCAGGCGGCCTCGGCGAGGCGACGGTCCGGCGCCTGCACGGCGCCGGCGCCAAGGTCGTCGTCGCCGACATGGCCGACGACAAGGGCAAGGCGCTCGAGTCCGAGCTCGGTGTGCGCTACGTGCAGACCGATGCCACCTCCGAGGAGTCGGTCAATGCCGCGATCGCGGAGGCGCAAGCGCTTGGGCCGCTGCGGATCTCGGTCGACACCCACGGCGGTCCGGCCAGTGGCGGCCGGCTGGTGGGCAAGGACGGCACGCCGCTGGACCTCGACGGCTTCAAGAAGACCATCGAGTTCTACCTCACCGCCGTGTTCAACGTCATGCGTCTGTCGGCCGCCGCGATCGCCAAGACCGAACCCCTCGAGGAGGGCGGCCGCGGCGTCATCATCAACACGGCGTCGATCGCCGGGTACGAGGGCCAGATCGGCCAGCTGCCGTACTCGGCGGCCAAGGGCGGTGTGCTCGGGATGACGCTCGTGGCGGCACGCGACCTGTCGCCGTTGGGGATTCGCGTCGTCACGATCGCCCCGGGGACGATCAACACCCCGGCGTACGGCAAGGCGGCCGACCAGCTCGAGCAGTACTGGGGCCCGCAGGTGCCGTTCCCCAAGCGCATGGGCCGCGCCGGGGAATACGCCCAGCTGGCCCAGAGCATCGTCGAGAACGACTACCTCAACGGCGAGATCATCCGCCTCGACGGGGCGCTGCGATTCCCGCCGAAGTGAGTTCGGCGCGACCACTCGACGGCAAGGTCGCGTTCGTCGCCGGCGCCAGTCGCGGGATCGGCGCCACCGTCGCCGCCGCGCTGGCCCGAGCAGGGGCGTCGGTGGCCGTGGCGGCCCGCTCGGAGACCGAGGGCAGGCTACCGGGCACCATCGGCGCTGTCGCACAACGGATCACCGACGCGGGAGGACGGGCGGCGCCGGTCCCGTGCGACGTCACCAGCGAGGAGTCCGTCGAGCAGGCCGTCGCCGCGACCGTCGCCGAATTCGGCGGCATCGACATCCTGGTCGCCAACGCCGGCGTGCTGTGGCTGGGACCCGTCGAGACCACACCGCTGCGCCGGTGGCAGCGGTGCCTCGATGTCAACACCACCGGCGTCTTCCTGGTGACCAAGGCGGTGATTCCCCATGTGCGCGCCCGCGGCGGAGGCTCGCTGATCGCGGTGACGACCACCGGGGTCACGATGACCGACCGCGGCGCCAACGCATACTGGGTGTCCAAGGCGGCCGTCGAACGGCTCTACCTCGGCCTTGCCGCCGACCTGAAGCCGGACAACATCGCGGTCAACTGCCTGAGCCCGTCGCGCGTTGTGCTCACCGAAGGCTGGCACGCCGGCGGGGCAGGAGTGCGGATCCCGCCGGAGATGATCGAACCGCCGGAGGCCATGGCCGACGCCGCGGTGTTCCTCGCACAGCAGACCGCAGCCGGGATCACCGGCACGATCCAGCGCTCCGAGGCACTCACCCTCTAGCGCGCCGTTGCCGCCGAACTGAGATTCCCGGCTGTTGAATCGGTCCCATCAACGACCGGGAACCTCAGTTCGGCGAAAGGGGGACGGGCGCCAGACTCAGCCTTTGGCGATCAGGCCGTCGACGATCTTGTTGAAGTCGGCCGTCCCGAACGACACGTACTCTGCGAGGTTGGCGTAGTCGAGCGAGGCCATCACCGACCGCTCGAGTTGGATGTTCATCAACCGCTTGGTGCTCTCGACCGCCTGCTGCGGCAGCGCCATGATCTTCTCGGCGCACGCGATCGCCTCGGCCACCGGATCGGCCACGACGTGGTTGGCCAGACCGAGTTCCAGTGCGCGCGGTGCCTTGATCCGCACGCCCGTCAGCGCGAACTCCTTGGCCTGCAGCAGGCTGATCTGCGATCCCCAGACCAACGGGCCGCCGTCGGCCGCCACCAGGCCGATCTGCACGTGGGGGTCGGCGAAATGCGCAGACTCGGCCATGTAGACGATGTCGGACAGCGCCGCCAGGCTGCACCCCAGGCCGACGGCAGGTCCGTTGACCGCGGCGATCACCGGGATGCGGCAGCGCACCATGCCGATGACGAGGTCGCGTCCGTGCTTGATGGTCTTCGTCCGCAGAGCTTCGTCGCGCCGCAGCTCGTCGAGGTAGTTGAAGTCGCCGCCTGCCGAAAAGGCCCGGCCCGCACCGGTGATGACGGCCGCGCGGGCGTCGGCGTCCTCGTTGAGCTCGTCCCAGATCTTGGCCAGCCCGACGTGCAGCGCGTCGTTCACGGCGTTGAGCGCATCAGGGCGGTTCAGCGTGATGACGCGCAGGCCGCCCTCGGCGCGGACATCGATTTCGTCTGGCATTCCGTACATGTATGTCCTAGCCTCCCAGTCCGAGAATTCTCGACGCGATGATGTTCTTCTGGATCTGCGACGTCCCGCCCATCACGCTCTGCGCGCGGCTGTACATGTAGGCGCCGAACAATTCGTCGTCGCCGGTGCCCACCGTCCTGAGCGCTGCATGCCCGACAGACTGCTCGACCCACGTCATCAGCAGTTTGTCGAGCGAGCCCTGCGGACCGTGAGTGAGCCCGTCGAGTTGCTCGGAGAGCCGCCGGCGCACGTGCAGCCGCAGCATCTCCGTCTGCACCCACGCCCACTGCAGTTCCTCGGGCGGGGCGCCGTCGACGCGAGACGCCATCTGGCGCACCGTCTTTCCGTACCGCGCCGAGAAACCCAGCGTGGAGGGCTCCCGCTCATGGCTGACGACCGTCATCGCCAGCTTCCAGCCCTCCCCCGGCGCACCCACCATGTTCTCGGCGGGGACCCGCGCGCCGTCGAAACCGACCTGCCCGAATTCCTTGGTGACACCGCTGATCATCTTCAGCGGGCGTTGCTCGATCCCGGGCTGGTGCATGTTGACGATGAACGCCGAGATGCCCTTGTGCTTCGGCACGTCCTTTTCGGTGCGGGCCAGCACCAGGCACCAGTCCGCGACGTCGGAGTAGCTCGTCCAGATCTTGTGCCCGTGAATGACGTACTCGTCACCGTCCCGGACTGCCGTCGTGGTCAACGACGCCAGGTCGGATCCGGCCCCGGGTTCGGAGAAGCCCTGGCACCACCGCTCGGTGCCGTTGATCATTCCGGGCAGGAACCGTTGCCGGAGTTCCTCGCTGCCATGGTGACTCAAGCCGACGACGAGGTAGCCCAGGCTCGGCCGCGCCGGCGCGCCGGCCTTGGCGATCTCCTCGTCGACGATGACGTCGTAGACCGGAGGCAGATCCTGGCCTCCGTACTCTTTCGGCCACGAGGTGCCGAAGAAGCCTGCGCCGAAGAGCGCCTGATGCCACTCGCCCGCCTTGGCCCAGTATTCGTCGCCGGAGGTCGGGAATCTGCCCTTCTGCTCGGTCAGCCAGGCCCTCAGCCGCTCCCGGAAGGCGGCCTCATCGGGGGAATCACGAAAGTCCAATGGTCAGCTCCTCCAGCTTCGCCGGCCACGTCTCGGTGGCGGCCAGCACTCGACGCAGATAGACATGGGCCAGGCACTCCCAGGTGTTGCCGATGCCGCCGTGGACCTGGATCGACGTCTCGCACACCGTCATCGCGGCCCGCGCACAGTAGATCTTCGCGATGCGCCCCGCCTCGACCGCCTCGCGCACAGGCAGTTCGTCGACGGCCCAGGCGGCATGGCGCGCGACGCTGATCGATCCCTCGATCAGCGCCAGGCTCTCGGCGAGCAGATGCGCGACGGCCTGATACGAGCCGATCGTCGACCCGTACTGCTCGCGCACCTTGGCGTACTCGGTGGCCAGCGCGTGCGTGCCCCGCGCGGCGCCGACGATGTCGGCGGTCGTCGCGGCGAGCGCCAGCGCGTACCAGCGGCCCGAGTCCTCGTCGGAGAGCTCTCCCAGCTCGGACGGCGATTCGACCATTCCGGCAAGGCTTTTCGTCAGATCCACCGACACCGCCGCCTCGCCCGGCAGCTCCGCCCGGCGGCCGAGGCGGCGGTGCAGGTCGTCGGCCAGTACCGGTCCGAGGAACGGTACATCCACCAGGCGTCGGCCGAACTCCTCGGCGACGATGGCCACCTCGACCGCGGAGGCGCCGTCGGAGCGCAGGCTGCGGAACCCCGTGGCGTCGACGGCTTTCTCGAGCCGGGCGATGCGCGTCGCGTCGTCGAGGTCGGCGACCGACCCCGGACCCAGGTCCGCGGCCAGTTCCGCGGCGGCGTCGCGCAACTGTCGTTGTTCACTGGTCAGACGGACGTCCACAGTTTCCTCCGCTCTTCGCGCAGGCGCTCAGCGCCCGCTCCCGTAACACTCGGCGAAGCACCTTGCCCGAGGGCAGGCGCGGGATCTCGTCGACGACGACGACCCGGCTCAGTCGCTTGTAGGACGCGAGCCGGTCGGCCACCAAGGCGGCGAGTTCGTCGGCGTCGACGGCGCCTCCGGCCTTGACCGCGGCGATGACGGCCTCGCCGTCGGCGGACGGCACACCGAAGACCGCACAGTCCTCCACGGCGGGATGTCCGTGCAGCACCGCCTCGATCTCGGCGGGCGCCACCTGGAAGCCGCGCACCTTGATCATCTCCTTGGCGCGGTCGGTGATCCGCAGCCACCCGTCGGTGTCGAGGGTGCCGACGTCCCCGGTGCGGTACCAGCCCTGCACGAACGCGCCCTCGGTGGAACTCTCCGGCAGATAGCCGGCCATCGCGGCTTCCGAGTGCACCTGGATCTCGCCTTCGGCGCCGGGGCCCAGCACCTCCCCGGTGTCCAGCGACGCGATGCGCACGCTGACCCCGGGCACCGGCCGGCCGACCGTGTCCAACCGCGGACGGTCGAGGTCGTTACAGGAGATGACGGGCAGTTCGCTGGCGCCGTAGGCCGTCACCCAGCGCACACCGGTGCGCCGGGAGACCGCCTCGGCCACACTGCCGGTGACCGGAGTGGCGCACCACATGATGTACCGCAACGAGGACAGGTCGTGGTCCTCCAGCCGAGGGTGTGCCGAGAGCGCCAAAGCGATGGGCGCGACGGCCATTTCGACGGTGATGCGGTCGGACTCGATGTGGCGCAACATCGTGTCGATGTCGAACCGGCGATGCAGCCGGATCCATGCGCCGGTGTCGAGGGCCGTCGCGATGTTGAGCAGACCGAGGATGTGCGACGGCGGCGTCATCACCTGGATGCGGTCCGCCGATGTCAGGCCCAGCGCGCCGCGCCACTGACGTACCGCCGCCGACAGCGACGCGTGCGTGTGGCGCACCGCCTTGGGCATCCCCGTGGTTCCCGAGCTGAAGACGAAGACGGCGTCGGCGGCGGGCTTCACGGCCTCGGCCGACTCGGCCGCCCGCGGAGCCGGCGCCGGCGACTCGTCGAGATGCAGCATCGGCATGAGCTCGCCCAGCACGGGGTGGTCACCGACCGCGTGCGTGGGCTCGGTCAACGAGATCCCGTGGCGCACCTCGGCGGTCTTCCACGCCGGGCTCAGCAAGACCGCCGCCGCACCCAGGCGCCAGATCGCCTGCACCGCAACGACGAACTCGGGGCGATTCGACGACATCAGCGCGACGCGCGAGCCGGGGGCCACTCCGCGCCGGTGCAACTCGACCGCCATCGCGCTTGCGAGAGCGTCGAGTTCGGCGACGCTGTGCTGCCGCTCCTCGAAGGCGAGCGCCATCCGCTCACTCACGTCGCGCGCGCCCCTTCACCGATAGCGTGGATGATGTTCACGAGAGGACTACCGTTAGTCTAGGAGAATAGTATTCTCCAATTACCAGAATGACAATGTCGAGAGAGGGTCATGAGCGACGCTGAGGGCACCATCACCATCACGCTGGACGGCAGCACCGCGTCGGTCTCGGGGAAGCCCGGCGAGACGCTGCTCGAAAGCGCCCGGCGTGCGGGCATGGGTCCGCCGTTCTCCTGCGAGGCAGGCAACTGCGGTACGTGCATGGCCATGTTGACGGACGGTAAGGCCACGATGCGGGTCAACGACGCGTTGACCGAGGACGAGGTCGCCGAGGGGTATGTGCTCACCTGCCAGGCGATTCCCGACACCGCGTCGGTGGCGGTCAGCTACGACGAGTGAACCGACCGAGCCCCTGTTCCGGGGGCGTCGGCATGCTCGTCGAGCCGTGGCGGTGGCCGGTAGCCGGGCTCATAGCCTGCGATCCGGATCGGGCTTCCCACCAGTCGGAACCCTCCCGCGGTGATCAGCGCCTCGGGCGTCGCCGCGAGCGCCTCCGGCAGGGTGCGGACTGCGGAGACGGGGATGCCCAGCGGCCGTAACCGCGTCTCCCAGTTCGCGGCGGTGTCGGTCGCCAGCGCCGCACCGACCACCGCCAGGACCTCGTCCCGCCGGGCCGCCCGTTCGGCCATCGTCGGGAACCCCTCGATCCCCGCCTCCGCGGCGAACGCGGCCCAGAACGCGTCATGGGTGATGAACAGCGCCAGATAGCCGTCGGCGGTCGGGAACAACTGCGCGGGAACGTAATACGAGTGCGCACCATATGGGTGGCGGCGGGGCTCGACGCCGTCGTTGAGGTAAGCCGCGGCGCGATAGTTCAGCTGGGAGAGCATCACGTCACGCAGCGACACATCCACCTGTCCGCCCCGGCCGGACACGATCTGGGCCAGCAGGCCGAGCGCGGCGGTCAGTCCCGTCGAGTTGTCGGCCGACGAGTAACCGGGCAGGGTGGGCGGCCCGTCCGGGTCGCCGGTCATCGCCGCCACCCCGGTCGCGGCCTGGATCACGTAGTCGAACGCCGGATCGTCGCCGCCGTCGAGGCCGAATCCCGTCATCGCCACGCAGACGATGCCCTCGTTGAACTCCTTGAGCGAGTCGTAGGTCAGGCCGAGACGGCGGATCGCCGACGGCTTCATGTTGACCAGCAGCGCATGCGAATTCGCGACGAGCTCGCCGAGCCTGCGCCGGCCTTCCGCTGAGCGCAGATCCAGGCACACGCTCTGCTTGTTGCGGTTGAGGCTCGCGAAATAACTGTCGCTGACCTGGCGCGAGATCTCGCCGCCCGGGGGCTCGATCTTGATCACCTCGGCGCCGAGATCGGCCAGCAGCATGGTGGCGTACGGCCCGGCGAGCATGACCCCGACCTCGAGGACGCGAATCCCGGCCAACGGGCCCACGGATGTCATCGCTGCCCTCGGCTTTTCGCGCAAACGCTCATCGGATTCGCTTCGCGAGCTCGGCGATCACCTCGCGCGTGCGATATTTCGACGCCACCAGCTCGTCGCGGGTCTCCCCGATCGGCAGCAGCCGCACGGACAGATCCGTCACCCCCGCATCCGCGAACTGCTGGAAGCGACGCAGGATCGACTCCTCGTCGCCGGCGGCGCACAGATCGCCGACGTTGCGCGCGTCGCCGCGGTCCAGCAGCCGCTGATAGTTGGGCGACGTCTCGGCCTCAGCCAGGATGCGGTTGGCCCGCTCCTTGGCCGCCTCGATCTCGGAGTTCGCGCAGAGGCACACCGGGATGCCCGCCACGATGCGGGGCGCGGGACGGCCGGCGTCGGCGGCGGCCTTCGTGATCTTGGGGGCGATGTGCTCGCCGATCGCCTTCTCGTCGGCCATCCACAGCACGGTGCCATCGGCATGCGCACCGGCGATCTGGAGCATCACCGGCCCGAGTGCCGCGACGAGCACCGGCAGCGGCTGCTCTGCCCCGAGCACCGTCGGGTTGTGCACGGTGAAGTTGTCATTCTCGACGTCCACGTCACCCGGCCCGGCGAGTGCGGTGTTCAGCACCTCGAGATAGTCACGGGTGTAGGCGGCCGGCTTCTCGTACGGAATCCCAAGCATGTCGCGCACGATCCAGTGGTGCGAGGGCCCGACGCCGAGCGCCAGTCGGCCGCCTGCCATCGCGTGTACCGACAGTGCCTGGCGGGCAAGGGCAATCGGATGCTGCGCCTGCAGCGGGACCACCGCGGTGCCGAGTTCGATCCGGGAGGTGTGGGCGGCCATCAACGCGACCATCGTCAGGCAGTCGAAGTCGTTGGGCACCTGGGGCATCCACGCGGTGTCCAGGCCGGCGGATTCCGCCCACTCGATGTCGGACACCAGCTTGCCGACCTTGCGCGACATGTCGCCGCGCTCGGCCCCGATCATCACGCCGAGTCTCATGCCTCGTCCCTTTCCTTCGTCGAGTGTGCGGTCAGGGCCCGAAGACGACCGGAATGGCGCCCCGGGCGCACATTCGGCCGGACCGCCATCATTCGGCCGCCTTCTCGGTCAACGCCCGCACGTCCCGCACCAGGTCCTCCAGCGACGTGCCGGTCGGAAAGACCGCCGCGGCGCCCGCGTCGAGGAGCTTCTGCACGTCGCCCCCAGGGATGGTGCCGCCCACCACGACCGCGATGTCGCCTGCGTCAGCGGCCCGCAACGCGTCGACGGTGCGTTGCGTCAGCGCGACATGCGCGCCGGACAGGATCGAAAGCCCAACGAGTGCAACATCTTCCTGCAGCGCGATCGACACGATGTCTTCGATGCGCTGGCGGATGCCGGTGTAGATCACCTCGAACCCGGCGTCGCGCAGCGTGCGCGCCACGATCTTGGCCCCCCGGTCATGGCCGTCCAGTCCGGGCTTGGCCACCAATACGCGAACACCCATCACTGCGGCCCTCGCTTCTTCGCGCAAGCGCTCATCAGAACACCACCGGTTGCTGGAACTCCCCCCACACCGACTTCAGCGTGGAGACCATCTCACCCACCGTGCAGTAGGCATTGGCACAGTCGATCAGCTTGTGCATCAGATTTTCCTGCCCCTCGGCGGCTTCGGACAGCGCGGCAAGGGCCTCCTTCACCGCCAGCCCGTCACGGTCGGCCTTGACCTTCGCCAGCCGCTTGAGCTGGACGTCGCGGCCTTCGGCGTCGAGTTCGTAGGTCGCGATCTCCGGCGGCGGTTCGTCGGTGACGAACCTGTTCACCCCGACGACGGGACGCTCCCCACTTTCTACGTCCTGGTGGATCTTGAACGCCTCGTCGGCGATCAGGCCCTGCAGGTAGCCGTCTTCGATACAGCGCACCATGCCGCCGTGGGTTTCGAGATCGTGCATGATCTCGACGATCTTGGCCTCGGTGGCGTCGGTGAGCGCTTCGACGAAGTACGAGCCGCCCAGCGGATCGGCGACCTTCGTCACGCCCGTCTCGTAGGCCAGGATCTGCTGCGTGCGCAGGGCGAGCGTGGCCGATTCCTCCGACGGCAGCGCGAACGGCTCGTCCCAGGCCGCGGTGAACATCGACTGCACACCCCCGAGCACCGCCGCCATGGCCTCGTAGGCGACTCGCACCAGGTTGTTCTGCGCCTGCGGCGCATACAGAGACGCCCCGCCTGCCACACAGCCGAACCGGAACATCGATGCCTTGTCGGTGGTGGCGCCGTAGCGCTCCCGCACGATCGTGGCCCAACGGCGCCGTCCGGCACGGTATTTCGCGATCTCCTCGAAGAAATCGCCGTGGGTGTAGAAGAAGAACGAGATCTGCGGCGCGAACTTGTCGATCGTCATCCGGCCACGTTCGACCACGGTGTCGCAGTAGGTGACGCCGTCGGCCAGCGTGAAGGCCATCTCCTGCACCGCGTTGGCGCCCGCGTCGCGGAAGTGCGCACCGGCCACCGAGATCGCGTTGAACCTGGGGACCTCGGCGGCGCAGAACTCGATCGTGTCGGCGATCAGACGCAGCGACGGCTCGGGCGGCCAGATCCAGGTGCCGCGCGACGCGTACTCCTTGAGGATGTCGTTCTGGATCGTGCCGGTGAGCTTCTCCCGCGGAACGCCCTTCTTCTCGGCGGCGGCGACGTAGAACGCCAGCAGGATCGCGGCGGTGCCGTTGATCGTGAAGCTGGTGCTGATCTTGTCCAGCGGAATGCCGTCGAACAGAATCTCGGCGTCGGCGAGCGTGTCGACGGCCACGCCCACCCGGCCGACCTCCTCGCCGAATTCCGGGTCGTCGGAGTCGTAGCCGCACTGCGTCGGCAGATCCAGTGCCACCGAGAGCCCGGTGCCGCCCTGATCGAGCAGGTAGCGATAGCGCCGGTTGGACTCTTCGGCCGTGCCGAAGCCGGAGTACTGACGGAACGTCCACGTCTTGCCGCGGTAGCCCGAGGCGAAGTTGCCTCGCGTGAAGGGATAGGTGCCGGGCGGCGGTGGGTCACCGGCCCGATCGGCCGGTCCGTACACAGGTTCCAGCGGGATCCCGGAAGGGGTCTGAACTGGGTGATCGGCTGGTGGGGTCATCGATGGATAACGTACTTGCAAAAAATGAGAATGCCAATACCGTCTAAGGGAAAGCCGCACGCAGATGTGGGTGCGGCACCCCGTCGCCGGGACCGGAAACCCCGGTACACAGCGATTATGAGATTCGCCTAAAATGAGAACGGCACTATCTCGTGCCGCGGAGGAGGCTTCATGTCCAGCTCGCCGAGCGAGACGTCGTTCACCGACCGCACCGTCGTGGTCTCGGGCGGCAGCCGCGGCATCGGTCTGGCCATCGCGCTCGCGGCAGCCAGGCGGGGCGCCAACGTCGTGCTGCTGGCCAAGACCGCCGAACCGCACCCGAAGCTGCCGGGCACCGTGCACACCGCCGTCGCAGAGGTCGAGGCCGCAGGCGGCAAGGGCGCGGCGGTGGTCGGCGACGTCCGTAAGGAAGAGGACGTGGCGCGCGCGGTCGACACCGCGGTCGATCGATTCGGCGGCGTCGACATCGTCGTCAACAACGCGAGTGCGATCGCCACCGAGCCGACCGAGCACTTGGCGGTCAAGAAGTTCGACCTGATGATGGACATCAACGTGCGCGGCACCTTCCTGCTGACCAAGGCCGCGCTGCCGCACCTGCGCAGGTCGGCGTCGGCGCACGTGCTGACCCTGGCACCGCCGCTGAACATGAACCCGCACTGGCTCGGCGCCCACCCGTCCTACACGCTGTCGAAGTACGGCATGACGCTGCTGTCGCTCGGCTGGGCCGGTGAATACGCCGAGGCGAACATCGGATTCAGCTGCCTGTGGCCGGAGACCTATATCGCGACGTCGGCGGTGACCAACCTCGCCGACGGCGACGCGCTGGCGAAAGCCTCCCGCAGCCCCGACATCATGGGCGATGCCGCCGCGGCGATCCTGGCCCGGCCCGCCGCGGACGTGAACGGACGGTGTTACATCGACTCTGACGTCCTCGCCGAGGACGGGGTCACCGACCTGTCGCGCTACGGTGGCGGCGACAGTCCGATCCGCGACATCTTCGTCGACGCTCCGGAGGGATCATGAGCATCTCGCTGCTACTGGAGATGGCCTCGTCGGCTGAGCCCGACAGGACCGCGGTCGTCTCCGACGACCTGCGGCTGACCACCGGCGAGCTGAGCACCCTGGCCGACGGGGGCGCCGGAGTCGTCGCGGCGTCCGGCGCGCAGCACGTCGCCTACGTCGGCACCGGCGGGGCGATGCTGCCGCTTCTGCTGTTCTCCTCGGCCCGCGCCGCCATCCCGGTCACACCGCTGAACTACCGTCTCTCCGCCGAGGGTCTGCGCGCGCTGCTCGACCGTCTCCCCGATCCGCTCGTCGTGGTCGACGACGAGTACCGCGGCGCCGTCGGAGACGGCTACCGCACGATCGGGTCGGAGGCGTTTCTCGAGGCGGCCCGCGCCGCGGAGCCGGTCGCCGAGTTCGCCGACCCCGACGCCGTCGCCGTGGTGCTGTTCACCTCCGGCACGACATCGAAGCCCAAGGCCGTCGAGCTCACCCACAACAATCTGACCAGCTACATCACCGGCACGGTCGAGTTCGCGTCGGCCGAGCCCGGCGACGCCGCTCTGATCTGCGTTCCGCCTTACCACATCGCCGGTGTCAGCGCCGCGCTGTCGAACCTCTACTCCGGCCGGAAGATGGTGTACCTGAGGCACTTCGACGCCGAGGCCTGGGTCCGGCTGGTCGCCGAGGAGGGTGTCACGGCAGCGACGGTGGTGCCCACGATGCTCGACCGCATCGTCACGGTGCTGGAGAAGGGCAACACCACGCTGCCGACGCTGCGCACACTCGCCTATGGCGGCTCGAAGGTCCCCCTGCCCCTGGTGCGCAAGGCGCTGTCTCTGCTGCCCGACGTCGGTTTCGTCAACGCCTACGGCCTGACCGAAACCAGCTCCACCATCGCGGTGCTCACGCCCGACGACCACCGGGCCGCGCTCGGCGCCGCGGACGAGGCCGCCCTGCGCCGGCTGGGATCGGTGGGCCAACCGGTGCCCGGCATCGAGGTCGAGATCCGCGCGGAGGATGGCACGGTGCTCGGCGCCGGGGAGCCGGGGGAGCTGTTCGTCCGCGGCGAGCAGGTGTCGGGCCGCTACACCGACATCGGATCGGTGCTCGACGAGCAGGGCTGGTTCCCCACCAGGGACGTCGCCTACCTCGACGCCGAGGGCTACCTGTTCATCGGTGGCCGTTCCGACGACACGATCATCCGCGGTGGCGAGAACATCGCGCCGGCCGAGATCGAGGACGTGCTCGTCGAACATCCCCACGTACGCGACTGCGCCGTCGTCGGCGCCGACGATCCCGAGTGGGGGCAGATCATCGTCGCGGTCGTCGTGCCCCACCCCGACACCGACCCCGACCCCGAGGGCCTGCGCGCGCACGTCCGCTCGCAGCTGCGCGGCTCACGCACGCCGGACCGGGTCGTGTTCCGTGACGAACTGCCCACCAACGCGACCGGCAAGGTACTGCGCCGTGAACTCGTCAACGAACTCAACGCAACGTCGAAGGAGCCCGCATGATCAAGACCGGCACCCGCCTGCAGAGCCAGGTCTGTGACACCCAGGTGATCGTGGTCCGCAGCGCGGACAGTCTCGACGACCTCCGCGCGGGCGGGGCGCCCATGGTGCCGATCGGCGACCAGGTCGATGCGAGCCTGTCGCTGGACGCCGAGCTCTCCGACGGCAACCTGATGGGCAAGCGCTACGTCGACGACGGCGGCGCCGAGGTGCTCGTCACCAAGGCGGGCAAGGGCACGCTGAGCGTCGGGTCGACGCCGCTGGCGCTCAAAGAAGCCAAGCCGCTGCCCGCCAGCGACTGATACCTTCGGCCGTGTGAGGCCACGCCGCCTGCTGACCAAGTACGCAGCGGGTCTGACCTCGGCCTACGTGCTGACCCTCGCCGAGGTGGTGGCGATCATCGCGTCGCTGGGCGGACGCAGCGTCGTCACCGTCGGCAACCTCATCGCGCTCGCCGTCGTCGGTCTGGTCGGCACCGCCACCGTCGCCATCGGCGCGGTTCTGATCATCAGGCCGACGATGCGCTGGCTGAGCGCCGGCCAGTTGCCCACGCCTGCCCAGGTCCGGACGGTGGCGAAGCTGACGCGACGACAGGGCGCCATCACCCTCGCTCCGTGGCTGCTGACTGCCGCGGTCCTGCTGCCGCTGAATCTCGATTCCGGCAGCGACGTCATCGCCGTCATGGGGTCAGCGATCCTGTTCGGCATCATCGCCACGTCCAGCACCGGCTTCCTGTTCACCCTGCGGACGTTGCGCCCGGTGATGGCCGGTGTTCCCACCGATGCCGGACGACCGCCCGTACCCGGGATCCGGTCCCGGCTGTTCCTGATGTGGACGGTGTGCACCGCGCTACCCGGTCTGGGCATCGCCGTGCTGCTGGTGCTGCGGTACAGACACTGGCTACTCGCCCCGTCCACACCGATCGAACTCGCGCTTCTGGTCCTCGCGCTCGTCGCCGTCGTGCTCGGGCTGCGCGCGATGATCGTGGTGTCCATGTCCATCTCGGATCCCATCCACCAGGTGATCAACGCGATGGCCGACGTCGAGAAGGGCGACATCGACCGGACCGTGGAAGTCTACGAATGGTCGGAGATCGGCCGGCTGCAAACGGGTTTCAACCGCATGGTCGCCGGGCTGCGGGAACGGGACCGGCTGCGTGACCTGTTCGGCCGCCACGTCGGAGAGGAGGTCGCCCGGCGCGCCTTCGAACAGGCATCCGGTCAGGCGGGGTCGCTGACCGGCGAGGAGCGCGATGTCGCGGTTCTGTTCATCGACCTGGTGGGCTCGACTCGGCTGGCGGTCGAGCACGAGCCCCACGAAGTCGCCGACGTCCTCAACGACTTCTTCCGCATCGTGGTGGCCGGGGTCGACGAAAACCACGGGCTGGTCAACAAATTCCAGGGCGACGCCGCACTCGCGGTGTTCGGTGCGCCGCTGCGGGTCTCCTGCGCGAGCTCGACAGCGCTGGCGACGGCACGCGCGCTGGCTCACGAATTACGAAGACTGCCGGTCGATTTCGGGATCGGGGTGTCCGCCGGCCCGGTTTTCGCCGGGAACATCGGCGCTGAGAACCGCTACGAATACACGGTCGTCGGCGACGCGGTCAACGAGGCGGCGCGACTGGCCGACTGCGCCAAGGAGTTCGACGGCCGCGTGCTGTGCTCCGGCCCGGCGTTTCACCGAGCGGGCCCCGCCGAACGCGAGCAGTGGGTGCACCGCGGGGAGACCACGCTGCGCGGACGCTCCGGCGCCACGACCATCTACGCACCGGCGCGTTAGTTCGCCGGCCGTAATGGGAATGCACGGGCAGACACTCGATCGGCTGAGGGGGACTCCATGACCGTCGAGGACACCAACCGCTCGCCTGTCGGCGCCGGGTCCGCGGCCATCCGCAGGGCCGTCAGGGGCGCGGCCATCGGCAACACCGTCGAGTGGTTCGACTTCGCCGTGTACGGATTCCTCGCCACCTACATCGCTGACAAGTTCTTCCCCTCGGGCGACGAGACCGCTGCGCTGCTGAACACCTTCGCCGTGTTCGCGGCCGCGTTCTTCATGCGCCCGCTCGGCGGGTTCTTCTTCGGCCCCCTCGGTGACCGCATCGGCCGCCAGCGGGTGCTGGCGCTGGTCATCCTGCTGATGTCGGCCTCCACCCTGGCCATCGGCCTGGTGCCCAGCTACGACTCGATCGGCGTGGCGGCGCCTCTCCTGCTGCTGTTGTTGCGCTGTCTGCAGGGCTTCTCAGCCGGCGGTGAATACGGCAGCGGCGCATGCTTTCTCGCCGAGTACGCCTCGGACCGGCACCGCGGATTCGTGGTGTCGTTCCTGGTCTGGTCGGTCGTCGTGGGCTTCCTGCTGGGGTCGGTGACCGTCACCGGTCTGGAAGCGGCGCTGCCCGGTGGCGCGATGGACGCCTACGGCTGGCGCATCCCGTTTCTGATCGCCGGAGCCCTCGGCGCCGTCGGCCTCTACATCAGGCTGCGGCTCGCTGACACGCCTGAGTTCGAGGCCCTGCGCGAACGGGGCGAGGTGTCGTCGTCACCGCTGAAGGAGGCCGTCACCACCGCGTGGCGGCCGATCCTGCAGCTCATCGGGCTCGTGGTGGTCCACAACGTCGGCTTCTACATCGTGTACACGTTCCTGCCGAGCTATTTCACCAAGACACTGGGATTCTCGAAGATCGACTCGTTCGTCTCCATCACGGTGGCCAGCCTCGTCGGCATCGTGCTCATCCCGCCGCTGGGGGCGCTGTCCGACCGCATCGGGCGCAAGCCCCTGCTGATCGCCGGCTCCGTCGGGTTCGCCGTGTTCGCGTACCCGCTGTTCCTGGTGCTCACCACGGGGTCTCTGCCTGCGGCGGTCGCCGCCCACGCCGCGCTGGCCGCCCTCGAGTCGGTGTTCGTGTCCGCCTCGCTGGCCGCCGGCGCCGAATTGTTCGCCACCCGTGTGCGTTCCAGCGGCTACTCGATCGGCTACAACGTCTCGGTAGCGGTGTTCGGCGGCACCGCGCCGTACGTCGCCACATGGCTGGTGTCTCGGACAGGCGACGACCTCGCACCCGCCTACTATGTGATCGCGGCTGCCGTGGTCACGCTGGCCACGGTGCTGACCATGCGGGAGACCGCGCGCCGGCCGTTGCGAAAGCTGCCCTCCGGCTGACTCAGCCGATCGTCCCGGCCGAGCCGGACAAACGGCATTTCGGCCCTAGCTCAGTCTCGCGGCCGGGTGTTGTGATGCCGATACGCCGAGACCGGACTGGAGGTTCGTCAGATCTGCTGCCGCACACCCGCACCCCGTGACGCGCACGCCGGGAGGCACGGCGATGCCCGATCGCGCTGACGTGGGGCCGATCGGCGAGGAGGGGCTGAGCACCCACGAGGCCACCCGCCTGTTGTCGGTCAACGGGCCCAATCACCTGCCCGTGCAGCGGACCCCGCCGTGGTGGCGCCGCCTCGCCTCGGAGATGGTGCACTTCTTCGCGGTGCTCTTCTGGGTCGCCGGCGCACTGGCGTTCGTGGCCGGCTTGCCGCAGTTGGGTGTGGCGATCGTCGTCGTGGTCATCCTCAACGGGGTGTTCGCCTTCGTGCAGGAGGAGCGGGCCCAGCATGCCGCGGAAGGTTTGCGCCGGATGTTGCCCAGATGGGCCACCGTGGTGCGAGACGGTGTGCCACAACAGGTTCCCGCCGAGAATCTCGTGGTGGGAGATCTGGTCGTGCTGGACGAAGGTGATCGCGTATCGGCGGACGCGACGCTGCTGAGTGTCGCCGGTCTCGCTGTCGACACCTCGGCGTTGACCGGGGAGAGCGCCGCCGAGCATCCGGCAGTCGGCGACCCCGTGTTCGCCGGGTCGTTCGTCGTCGAAGGCCAGGCGCGCACCCGGGTGGTGAGTACCGCCGCGCAGACGAGGCTGGCGGCCATCGCGGCGCTGGCCCAGGCGCAACGTCGCGTGCCCACCCCGCTGCGGCGGGAGCTGACCAAGGTGTCACGCGCGCTGGCACTGGTCGCGGTGGGTGTCGGTGCGGCGTTCTTCGCCGTGGCGGCGCTGATCGGCATGCCGCCGTCGGACGGGTTCCTCTTCGCCGTCGGGGTCACCGTCGCGGTGGTGCCGGAGGGTCTGCTCCCCACGGTGACACTCTCCCTGGCGATCGGCGCACAGCGGATGGCGCGGCGTCAAGCGCTGGTGCGCCATCTCGAGGCGGTCGAGACGTTGGGTTCCACGACGTTCATCTGTACAGACAAAACCGGCACACTGACTCGCAACGAGATGTCGGTGGTGCAGGCGTGGACGCCGTTCGGCAGTGTCCGCATCGACGGTGTGGGATATCAGCCGACCGCCGCCGTGCACTGCGAGTCGGCACGGGCCGCCGCGGCTCTCGAGGTCCTGGGCCGGGCGGCGGCACAGTGCTCCACCGGTTACATCGAGGAACGCGACGGTGTGTGGGAACCGCATGGCGACCCGATGGAGGCCGCGCTGGACGCGTTCGCCCGCCGGGTCGACCACGATGCGCGGCCGAAGACCGGCGGTGACGAACGGACGGTATTTCCCTTCGACACGCGCCGGCGCCGGATGTCGGTGGTGACAGGCGGCGAGGTCATCGTCAAAGGAGCACCCGACACCGTGGTTCCGTTGTGCGGCGCGGGCACGGAGGGCGCCGAGCCGGCGCTGCTGCGGCTCACCGCGCGCGGCCTGCGGGTGCTTGCGGTCGCCAGTCGCGATGTCGCAGCGGCGGCGCCTCCGGCGACCGCGGACGCCGCAGAACGAGATCTGCGGCTGCTGGGGCCTGGTGGCGCTGCAGGACCCACCGCGACCGAACATTGTCGAGGCACTGGAGAACTGCCGCCGTGCCGGGATTCGCGTCGCGATGGTGACCGGCGATCATCCCGGGACCGCGGCGGCCATCGCCCGCGAGATCGGGCTCGTCCGTCAGACGGAGTGCGTGCTGATCGGGGCGGAGCTTCCCGCAGACCTCGATGACCTCGGCGCGCTGTTGGATCGAGACGGAGTGGTGGTCGCGCGGGTCACGCCCGAGGACAAGTTGCGGATCGCCAGGGCGCTTCGGCTGCGCGGCCACATCGTGGCGATGACCGGCGACGGCGTCAACGATGCGCCCGCGCTGCGGGAGGCGGCGATAGGCGTGGCGATGGGGCGCAGCGGAACCGACGTCGCGCGCGAGGCCGCCGACGTCATACTGCTCGACGACAACTTCGAGACCATCGTCACTGCCGTGGCTCAGGGCCGGTCGACCTTCGGCAACATCCGCCGGTTCCTCACCTACCACCTCACCGACAACGTCGCCGAGCTCGCGCCCTTCGTCGTGTGGGCGCTGTCGGCCGGGCGGTTCCCGCTGGCGATCGGCGTGTTGCAGGTACTGGCGCTCGACATCGGCACCGACGTGTTCCCCGCGCTCGCACTCGGTGCCGAACCGCCGGACGAACGAGCGCTGCAGGGGCCGCCGATCCGGGGACACCTGCTCACCGGCAGCGTGCTGCGCCGCGCGTTCGCCGTGCTCGGGGCGGTGGAGGCCGCCGTCGCCCTGTCGGCGTTCGCCGTCTCACTCGATGCCGCCGGTTGGCGCCCGGGGCAGGCGGTCACGCCCGCAGCCATGTGGTCGGCGTCCGGTGCCGCGTTCACCGCCATCGTCTTGGGACAGGCCGCCAATGCGTTCGCCTGCCGCAGCTCCGAGCTGCCGGCGTGGTCGGCGAAGCTGCGCGCGAACCGCTTGTTGATCGGCGCCGTCGCCGTCGAGTTGGTGTTGCTGCTGGCGCTGCTCTACGTGCCGGCGATAGCGCACCTGCTGGGCCACGCGCCACCGACACCGCTCGGCTTCGCGGTTGCCGTGGTGGCGGTTCCTGCCGTCCTCGCCGCGGATGCGCTGTACAAGCGGGGTGTCGCAGCGCCGACCCGGCGCCGTGAGGCCATTGCTAGCCGTCACCCATCGAGGCCGCGCTGGCCTGCATGATGAACCGCACGGCGTCGCTGCGCGAGACCGAACCCATCATCTGCGCGGCGGCGCGCAGGTTCTCCCCCACGATCCAGGTCGGGCCGTTGGCCAGGTTGTCGAAAGCCTCGGCGATCACGTCGTCGACCGAAGCGGTGTCCTTCGGCCGCTCGTCCGGCGAGCCGATCTGTCCCCGCGCGTACTCGAGTCGCCGCAGCGCGGGGGTGTCGGTCTTCCCGAGGATCAAGCCGAGCACATCCACACCGCTGTCGTGAAGTTCGGTCCACAGCGCTTCGGCGAAGACCATGTCGAACGCCTTGGTCGCGCTGTAGGCCACCATGTTCGGGCCCCCGGCGAAGCCCGCCCCCGAGCCGAACAGCACGATGCCGCCTCGCCCTCGTGACACCATGGCCGGCGCGAAGTGGTGGCACAAGCGCATCGGCACCAGGCAGTTGCGCCGCAGCATGGTTTCGGCGGTCTCGATCGGCTGGCCGAGGAAGGGCCGGAAGTCGGGGTCTGCTCCCGCGCAGTACACGAGCATGCCGATCTCGAGATCCTGGGTGGCTTCGATGATCGTCGGAACCGCGTCATCTGCTGCGAGATCAATTGCCACCACTCGTGTCTCGACGCCGTGCCGTCGAAGCCGAGAAGCGATCTCGTCGAGAACCGCCGCCCGACGCGCGAGCAGCACCACGTTGACCCCTCGCTCGGCGATCGCTTCGGCGAAGGCGGCGCCGACGCCCTCGGAGGCACCCGCGACCAGGGCCCAGGGCCCATACTTCTGCGCGAACGTCACGGCCGGACCGTCCTGACCAGGACGGTGGTGAACCGGCGCCGGCGAATCCGCCAGCCGGCGTCGGTGCGCACGAACTCGTCGTCATAGAAGCCGACCGCGTTGACACCGGAAGTGTTGTCCGGAGCCATGATCAGCGCGTCGACATAGGCCCGCGCGGTCGCGGTGTCGCCGTGCGCGTCGATCGCCTGGTTGGTGATGCGGTGCAGTGTGTGGCCGGCCATCTCGTGGGCCGACACCATGAAATCGACCACCGCGTCCACACCGTGCCAGGTGCCGATCTCGCCGTAATCGAGCTCGCAGTCGTCGGTGAACACGGTGCGGAACAGCGGCCAGTCGCGTCGGTCGATGCCGGTGGCGTAACGCACCAGCACGTCGCTGATGTCCTGGCGGTCGGTCTGATCGGTCATGTAAAGGCTCACCGGTCGGCCGGCTCATACCGGAGCATCGTCACGTCGTGCTCGGGATAGTCACAGAACACCGGTTTGACCCGCATGCCGATCACGATGTCGTCGGGCTCGACGTTGACCAGTTCGGTCGAGAACCGCGGGCCCTCATCCCATTCCACGATCGCGAGGAACTGCGGCACCGCGTCGGCGAAATGCGGGCCGACCGGGCGGCGCGCGATCGTGTACGAGTACAGCGTGCCCATCCCCGAGATCTCACGCCACTCGAGGTCGTCGGCGAGAGTCCGCGGTGCCCGCACCCTGGGGTAGAACACGTAGGACTGCGACGACGGCGAGTATTGGATGACGACCCGATGCTCGGCCAGCGCGTCCCAGAACGGCGCCGTCGTCGGGGTCTTGACCGGCATCGGCCGCTGCAGCATCGGGTTGCTCACCGTCACGCCCCCTCCAGCACGAGTGTGGTCTGTTCGGACAGGATGCCGCCGTTGCCCGAGACGAACGCCCGGTTGCAGTCGGCGACCTGCGCCGCGCCTGCCCGGCCCATGATCTGCCGTGCGGCGTCACACACATGGTGCATGCCCCCGGCGTTTCCGGCCTGACCGAAGCCGAGCTGCCCGCCGGCGGTGTTGAGCGGGAAGTCGCCGCGGAACGTCAGATCGTGCGCCGACACGAACTCCATTCCCGTGCCCTTCTCGCAGAAGCCCGCGTCCTCCAGACTCAGCAGCACGGTGATCGTGTAGCAGTCGTAGATCGAGACCATGTCCATCTGCGCGCGTGTCAGCCCCGACATGGCGAACGCCGTGTCGGCAGCGCGCGCGATGGGCGTCTGCAGCAGATCCTCGGCGTAGGTCGGCGTCTTGTAGGGCACCTGCTCACCGAAGCCCTTGATCCACGCCGGCCGGTTGGCGGCCCGGGCGGCGACATCGGCGCTCGCCACCACGACGGCGGCTCCCCCGACGCACGGCATCACGATCTCGAGCATGTGCAGCGGATCGGCGATGACGGGGCTGGCCAGCACGTCGTCGATGGTCAGCGGCTTGTCCTTCCAGATCGCCCCGTCGGTGTGGTTGGCGTTGACGCGCTGATCGACGACGATCTTGGCCATCGCCCGCTCGTCGTAGCCGTACACCGAGGCGTACCGCTGCGCCACCTGACCGTACGGGCCGTTCTGGCCGAGGTTGCCGTACGGAATCTCGAATTCGGCCTGGGGAGAACCGTATTGGTTGCTCGAGGCGCCGAAGAACACCGCGTCGATGAGTGGCTTGGGCTTCTTCTCCGAGGTCGGCGTGATGTACCGGGCCGGGATCGCGCACAGCACCACGTCGCAGATCCCCAGCTCGATCGCGGCGGCCGCGCGCCACACCATGCCGACGGCGCTCGCACCGCCGAGGTCGACCAGCTCGGCGAAATTCGCTCGCACACCCAGGTATTCGGCCACCGTCGACGGTACGAAGATTTCCGACTCGGCGAGGTGGGAGGTGACGATCCCGTCGACCGACTCTCCCGGCAGTCCCGCGTCGGCGAGGGCGGCCGCACCGAGTTCGGCCCACTGCTCCAGCGTGAACGGCGCCGGAGTCGCCTTGTTCAGCCGCTCCGGCGGCAGCTCGACGTAGCCCACGATCGCGGCCTCACCGCGAAGTCCCATGCGTGTCTCCTGTTGTCAGCGCCCGTCATCGACGAGGCAGTCCGAGAATCATCTGCGCGATGATGTTGAGCTGAATCTCCTTGGTGCCGCCGCCGATCAGTTCGGCGGGCAGGTGGAAGTACGGCTCCACCACCGGCCCCGCCGCGGGGTTCGCGTCCTCGACCAGCGCAGCCGGTGCGCTGAGCTGCAGGGTGTCGGAGAAGATGCGCCGCAGCATCACGTTCATCGCCACCTTGGCGATGCTCGACGCCGGCCCGGCCGCCTGACCGTCGAGCAGTCGCAGGACCTCGCGCACCGCGAGTACCTTGATGGCGTTGGCGTACGCGTCGGCGTTGCCGAGTGCTGCCAGCACCCTGCTGCGGTCGGGCCGGTCCTCGGCGGCCAGCCGGCGCAGGATGCTCGCCCGGTCGAAGTTGACGTAGCCGCTGATCGCGACCCGCTCCTGAGCCATCGTGGCGATCGCCAGACTCCACCCATCAGTGGGTCCGCCCAGCAGCAGCTCATCCGGAACGAAGACGTCGGTCAGGAACACCTCGTTGAAGTGCGCTTCTCCGGTGGCCTGCCGGATCGGTTGCAGCTCGATCCCGTCGGCGTTCATGTCGACGATGAAATAGCCGAGTCCGCGGTGCTTGGCGACATCGGGGTCGGTGCGTGCCAGCAGCGCTCCGTAGTCGGCCGTGTGCGCCGACGACGTCCAGATCTTGTGCCCGCTGATCCGCCAGCCGCCGTCGACCTTGGTCGCGCGCGTGGTCAGCGCAGCGAGGTCGGAGCCCGCCCCGGGCTCGCTGAACAGCTGGCACCAGCCGAGTTCCCCGCGCTGGGTGGCCGGGATGAACCTCTGCTGGATGTGCTCGGGCGCCGAACTGATCAGGGTCGGCAGAATCCACTCGGAGATACCGAGTGACGGCCGGACCAGATCGGGCCTTCTCGCGAATTCCTCATCGATGACCAGCTGTTGGAGCTGGGTGGCCTCCACGCCCCACGGCCGGGGCCAGTGCGGTGCGATCAGCCCGGCCTCGGCCAGCAGGGTCCGCTGTGGCCCGGTGGCCAGATTGGGATAGTCGCCCTGCCGCCCCGGCCGGTCGTTGCGCAGGGTCTGCGCCTCGTCCAGCACGGCCGCCACGTCTCGCCGGAAGTCTGCCTCGAGGTCGCCGAGTTTGACCGACACATCCCGGCTTTCGGTCATGGTCAGCCCACCCAGCGCCTCGGCGTGATCGCCGGCTGCACCGATCGACGACGCCAGGCTGGTGGCCTTGCGCCAGTACAGATGCAGGTCGTGCTCCCAGGTGTATCCGATGGCCCCGAACATCGTCAGGGTGTCGAGAACCAGGTCCGGCGCCGGAGCGACGGCCATCAGCGCCGCAGTCGCCGCAGCGATCCGGTTCTGCACAGCACTCTCCGACGCCGACCGCACCGAGTCCCAGGCCGCCGACGTCGCGAGCTCGCTGTTGACCAGCAGCATCGCCGCCTGATGCTGCAACGCCTGGAAGGTGCCGATCGGCCTGCCGAACTGCTCGCGGGTGCGCAGGTGGTCGGTCACGGCGCCGACACACCAGCGAACGGTGCCCGCGGCCGCGCTCGCCGTCAGCGCGACCGCGACACACCGTGCCCGTTCGGTGTCGATGCCTGTCAGCTCCGCGTCCTTCCCGCATGTCACGTTCTCGAGGCTCAGCACTCCCACGTCGACGGTCTTGTCGGTTCCGTTGAGCGCCTCGACGGTCACGCCCTGCTGCGCCGGATCGATTGCAAGCCAGATGATGTCGTCGCCGTGACGTGCGGCCACGAGAAGCACCTGGGCAGCGCACGCCCCGATCACCGGGGTGGAGGTTCCGGTGACCGCCCAGCCGGTGTCCGATGGGGCCGCGTGCACGCCGGTGCCGTCGGGAAGGATCACGGCGGCGGGAACGCCTTCGGCGAGACGGCGCAGCACGGTCCGTGCCGAGGAGGTGTCGTCGGCGTCCAGCGCGACCGCGCCGGCGATCACCGTGGGCAGCACAGGGCCGGGCAGCAGCGCGGTCGCGGCCGCTTCCACCACGCAGGCCGCGTCACTCAGCGTGCCACCTTGACCACCGAAGTCCTCGGGCAGGTGTACTGCGTGAAAGCCGTTGACCACGAAGTCATCCCACCAGTGCGGCAGCTCTCCCGCGGCGAGCGAGTCGAACGCCTCGCGCGTCTTGTCGACCGGCGCATGCCGGGCGGCGAACTGGGTGACGGCATCGGCGAGGTGCTTCTGCTCGGGTGTCAGGCCGATCGTCATCGCGACACCTCGGCCGCCGGGGACCTGCGCGGCGCTTCGCGGAAGAACCGGGCGGCCGCCACGATCGACTCCGGCGCGGGCCGTGGCTGCCACCCCAGCTCACGTACGGCCTTGGAGTGATCCAGTGGCGTCATGATGTGCATCAGCCGCACGTTGAGCGGGGTGAGCATCGTGTCCTTGCCTCTCAGGTGCGCGACTCCGCCGGCGACACGAGCAGCGGCCGACAGCGCCCCGACCGGTACCCCGAACTTCGGTGGTTCGACTCCGACTGCGGCGCAACCGATTCGATGGACGTCGCGCGTACTCATGAACCGCTCGGAGACGATGTAGCGCTCCCCGACCCGTCCCCGTTCCCCCGCGAGGACGAGCGCGTCCGCCGCATCCTCGATGCCGACCACCTCCGCGTCATAGCCGTGGATGAAGAAGGGCAGCTTGCCACGCACCGCGGCGGCGAGCATCCCGCCGTGCGGGGTGGGGAGCCAGTCGCCGGGACCGTAGGTGTTGGCCACGCACATCGCCACGGCGGGCAGTCCGCGCTCGACGCAGGCGCGCATCACCATTTTCTCGGCGGCGACGCGTGACCGGATGTAGTCACCGCCCGCATCGAGCCAGTCGTGGTCGGTGTTCTCGTCGGCGAGGCCGTGCTTCGCCCGACCGATGGTGCCGATCGAACTGGTGAACACGAAGCGGTGCAACGGCAGTTCGGCGGCGACGGCGAGCACGTTGCGCAGACCGTCGACGTTGGTGCGCCACATCGGTCGAGGATCGCGCAACCAGGGGCGCGCGTCGACCACGCAGTAGTAGACGACGTCGCACCCCTGCATCGCCGTACGCAGCGCCGCGGTATCGAAGACGTCCCCGTAGTGGGTGTCGACGGACAATCCGTCGATACCCCGCGTCGAGCTGGTGGTGCGGATCATCACGCGCACATCGTCGCCCCGCGCGACCAGCTGCCGGGCGACATGCGAACCGAGGAAGCCGCTGGCGCCGATGACCAGCTTGGTTCCCGACATCGCCGCCTGTCTCCTCCGCCACCGAAACGAGACGCACCGTCTCGTCTTGTGGCACACTACGGGCGATGTCCCAGCGTGTAAAGCCGTGGCCGGAGACCGGCCACTGATGGCCACCGACGTCGCCGCCCCGCGCCGGCGCAGCGAGAAATCGCGCGCGGCCATCATGCGGGCGACGCGGGAACTGCTGCTGGAGCGTGGTTTCGACAAGTTGAGCATCGAAGCGGTGGCGGCCCGGGCCGGCGTGGGCAAGCAGACGATCTATCGCTGGTGGCCGTCTCGGCACGCGCTGGTCGCCGACGTCACCCTCGAGTACGCCGACAGGATCCTGCGCCCCGTCGAGCGCACCGCCGACGTCACCGCTGACATCTGCGAGTGGGCTGTCGGGCTCGCCCGCGCGCTGACGACCGCACGCGGCAACGCGATGCTGCGCATCCTCACCACCGCCGGGATGGAGCACCCCGACACCGCGGCCCGGCTTCGCGCCGGCTTCAGCACGCCGCTGAACGAGACCGTCCGGAACCGATTGCTGGCAGCCGGCCACCGCCCGGCCGTGGCCCGTGACGCGGCGGACGCGGTCGTCGGTGGCATCGTGTACGCGATCCTGACCGAGGGCCGGTCCTTCGAGTGCAGCCGCGCCGAGTCCATCACCCGCACCGTGATCGACGGCCTCGGCCTGGGCTGAATCCCGGCGGGCGTGCCCGCCGTGCAGTTGGATGGGGCGATGACCCGAATCAGTCGCTCACGCGCCATCCGCGCCGAACCGAGCGCCGTCTGGGGCGTGCTGGCGGATTTCGGCGCACTGTCCGACTGGGCCGACGGTGTCGACCACTCGTGTCTGCTGCGCCGTAGTGAGGACGGCCCGCACGTCGGGATCGCGCGGCGGATCCAGTCCGGACGCACCACCTTCATCGAGACGATCACCGACTACCGTCCGCCGACACTTCTCGGCTACGACATCGCCGGGGTGCCGCGTGATCTCGCGGTTGCGAACCGGTGGAATGTGCAGCCGGCCGCAGCTGGAACGACTACGGTGACACTGACCAGCACGGTTCATCTGACGCCACATCCGTTGCGCCTCATCAGCGAAAGGGTGTTCGCACGACTACTGGCCAAGCGCTCCGATGCTCTGCTGGACTCGCTGACACGCCGATGTGAGGAATGCCATGACGCCTGACCGGCCCGACGTCGTCATCATCATGACGGACGAGGAACGCGCGATCCCGCCCTACGAAAGCGCGGAGTTGCAGGCATGGCGCCGGGAGAAGCTGGGTGGCAGAACGTGGTTCGACGAGCACGGGGTCAGCTTCGCCCGGCACTACACCGGCTCGCTGGCGTGCGTGCCGAGCCGGCCGACGATCTTCACCGGCCACTACCCCGATCTGCACGGGGTGACTCAGACCGACGGCATAGGCAAAACCCACGACGATTCACGGCTGCGGTGGCTGCGCCGCGGGGAGGTGCCCACGCTCGGCAACTGGTTCCGCGCCGCAGGCTACGACACGCACTACGACGGCAAGTGGCACATCTCGCATGCCGACCTCATCGATTCGGTCACCGGAGAGTCACTGGACACCAACGACGACGACGGAGTCGTCGACCCGGCCGCCGTCCGTCGGTATCTGGACGCCGATCCGCTTGCGCCGTACGGCTTCTCGGGCTGGGTGGGTCCCGAACCGCATGGCGCCAAACTCTCCAACGCCGGCATCCGGCGCGACCCGCTGATCGCCGACCGCGTGGTCGCATGGCTCGAGGACCGCTACGCACGCCGTCGTAGCGGCGACGAGCAGGCCCTGCGCCCGTTCCTGCTGGTCGCGAGCTTCGTCAACCCGCACGACATCGTCCTGTTTCCGGCGTGGGCTCGCCGCAGTCCGCTGCACCCCTCCCCGTTCGATCCTCCCCCGGTACCGCCGGCGCCGACCGCCGACGAGGATCTGTCCACCAAGCCGGCCGCGCAGATCGCGTTCCGCGAGGCCTACTACCCCGGTTACGGCCCGGCCCGGTTCATCGAGCGGACGTACCGCCGCAACGCGCAGCGCTACCGCGATCTCTACTACCGGTTGCATGCCGAAGTGGACGGCCCGATCGAGCGGGTACGGCGCGCGGTCACCGAAGGCGGATCAGGTGACGGCCCCGACGACACGGTGCTGGTGCGCACGGCCGACCACGGCGACCTTCTCGGCGCCCACGGTGGGCTGCACCAGAAGTGGTTCAACCTCTACGACGAGGCGACCCGGGTGCCGTTCGTCATCGCCAGGGTCGGACGCCGCCGGACACCAGCCCGCACCGTCGAGGCGCCCACGTCCCACGTGGACCTGGTGCCCACGCTGCTGTCGGCGGCCGGCGTCGATGTCGACGCCACGGCGTCGGCGCTCGCCGCGTCGTTCTCGGAGGTGCACCCGCTGCCGGGGCGCGACCTGATGCCGGTGGTCGACGGCGGGGCGGCCGATGACGACCGGGCCGTCTATCTGATGACCCGCGACAACGTGCTCGAGGGCGATACGGGCGCCTCCGGGCTCGCGCGCGCTCTGCGAATGGCAGTGAATCCGCCTGCGCCGCTGCGAATCAGGATTCCCGCCCACACGGCGGCGAACTTCGAGGGGCTCGTCGTACGGGTCGACGACTCCGCCGCGCCGGGCGGCGCCGGCCATCTCTGGAAACTGGTGCGCTCGTTCGACGACCCGGCGACGTGGACCGAGCCGGGTGTGCGCCATCTGGCCGCCGACGGGATGGGCGGGCCGATGTACCGCAGTGATCCGCTCGACGACCAGTGGGAGCTCTACGACCTCACCGACGACCCGGTCGAGGCCCGCAACCGGTGGACCGACCCCACCCTGCACGAGGTGCGTGCCCACCTGCGGTCACGACTCAAACACCAACGCGCGGAATCCGTTCCGGAACGCAACGAGCCGTGGCCGTACGCGCGACGACAGCCCCCGCGCCCGGCGCGGTGGTCACCCGTCGCCGCAGTGCGTCAACTCCTCGAGTGAATCACGCGCGCGTCAGCTGCTTCTCCTGATACAGCCGCGCCCACTCGGCGCGCGGCCGGATCGAGACGTCGACGTCGGCTCCCTTGGCCCGCAACGCGCCGACCGTCGCATCGGCTTTCGCAGTGCGCGCGAACGGATCCCAGCCGAAGAACCGGCAGGAGTTCTCCCAGGTGATCTTGTTGATGTCGGAGTCGTCGGCGCCCGCGGCGTTCAGTTCGGCCAGCACCTGCTCCGGGGCGTCGGGCCAGAAGCAGTCCGAGTGAGGGTAGTCGCATTCCCACGCGATGATGTCGATGCCGATCTCGTGACGCAGCTTCAACGACGTCTTGTCGGTGACATAGCAGGCCAGTGAGTGCTCGCGGAACACGTCGCTGGGCAGCTTGTCGCCGAAGTCGCGGCGCAGCCACTTCTGATTGGTGTAGTGCCGGTCGCTGCGGTCGAGATAGAAGGGAATCCACCCGATCCCGCCTTCGGAGAACGCGAACCTCAGGTCCGGGTAGTTACGCATCGCCGGTCCCCAGAGCAGGTCCTGGGCGCACATCGCCGACACCTGGGTGGCGAGGATGATCAGGTTGTCGATGGGCGCGTTGGGCGCCATGCTGATCGCACCGAAGCCCGTGCCGATGTGCAGGCACATCACCACGTTCTCCTCCGAGAGCGTGCGGAACACCGGACCCCAGTACTCGTCGTCGTGGTAGCTCGGGAGTCCTTCCAGATGCGGCAGTTCCGGCATCGTCACCGCGCGACAGCCCTTGGCCGCGACCCGGCGGATCTCGGCGCACATCGCGTCGGGGTTCCACGTCGGCAGGATCGCGATCGGGATGAAGCGGTCCGGGTAGGACCCGGCCCATTCGTCGATATGCCAGTCGTTGTAGGCCGACACCATCACCAGCGTGACTTCTTCGCGGTGCATGTTCAGATGGCGCGCGGAGAACCCGGTGAAGGTCGGGAAGCACATCGACGCGAGAATGCCGTTGCGGTTCATGTCACGAACCCGCTCGTGGACGTCGTAGACGCCCGGGCGCATCTCGGCGAAACCCGCGGGATCGCGACCCCATTCCTCGGCCGGCCAGGACACCACCGCGTTGAGGCCGCTCACGCCCTGCGGCCTGCCCTGGTACATCCACTGGTCGACGCCCTTGTCGTCGGTGACGACGATCGGCGCCTCCTCCCGGTACTTGGCCGGGACGTGCCGCGGGAACATGTCCGGCGGTTCCACCACGTGGTCGTCGATGCTCACCAGGATCAGGTCGTCGGTCTGCATACTCAACTAGTACCGTCGTAAGGCGTGACCGTCTCTGCGTCATCGGACAGAGTCTTATCCGAATCGGCCAAATCGGGTGCACCCGCCCGCCGCGTCATCGAGCTGCGCCGCGGCGGGCGCGCGCTGGGCGGCAGCTACCTTTACGAAGGCGACGGACTGATCACCGGCTGGCACTCGCACGAGGTCCACCAGATCGAGTACGCGCTGCACGGCGTCGTCGAGGTCGAGACCGATTCGGCGCACTACCTGTTGCCGCCTCAGCAGGCGGCGTGGATTCCGGCGGGGCTCGAGCACCAGGCCGTGATGAATCCGGACGTCAAAACGGTCGCGGTCATGTTCGACCGCGCGCTGATCGCCGACGGCGGCGACCGGGCACGGATCCTGGCGGTGTCGCCGCTGATCCGGGAGATGATGATCTACGCGCTGCGCTGGCCGATCGACCGCAGGCTCGGCGCCGGTGAGGACGACAGCGTGTCCGAGGGCTTCTTCCGCACTCTGGCGGCGCTGGTGGCCGAGGCGCTGGACCACGAGGCGCCGCTGAGCCTGCCGACGTCGGACCATCCGATCGTGACCGCGGCGATGGCCTACACGAAGGCCCATCTCGACACCGCGACCTGTGAAGACGTCAGCCGCGCGGTGTCGGTGTCCGAGCGGACACTTCGCCGCATGTTCGCAGAGTCGCTGGGGATGCCATGGCGCACTTACCTTCTGCACGCCCGGATGTTGCGTGCCATGGCGCTGCTGGCCGCGCCGACCCAGTCCGTGCAGGAGACCGCCACCGCGGTCGGCTTCGACAGCGTCAGCTCCTTCGCCCGAGCCTTCACGCAGTTCTGCGGAGAGACACCGTCGGCATACCGCAAAAGGGTTGCCGGCGAAGCGGGTTGAGGTGAGCTACCCCCGGACTACGGGGGACTACTCCCCGTCCGGCCGCCGGAACAGCCCTTCACGCAGCAGGGTGTCCACCGCGCGCTGCCACCGTTGCAGCTGGGCGGGTGCGAGCAACGGTTCGGCGAGGTGCCGATCGAGGTGCGGGCGGAGGCTGATGGCGCCGAGCGCGAGGACCAGTCCATTGATCGCCGCCCACGTGATGTCGACGTCGGGGCGCAGCTCGCCGCGTTCGAGGCGTTGCTGCCATCGCGCGATGCCCACGGTGAACAGGGTGTCGAAGATCCTCGCGCCGGCCGGGCTGCCGTCGACGAGCGCACGGCCCAGATAGGTTGCTACATCCGGGTTTTCGGAGAACAGGGCGCTGACCCTGTCCCCGATCTCGACGACCGAATCGACGGGCGGCTCCGACAGCGGCTGCGACATCGTCGCGGTGAGAAGCCGCAATACGTACTCGTCGACGGCCTTGATCAAGCCGGCCTTGGTGGCAAAGTGGTGCTGCACCAGCCCCAGCGACACACCCGCCGCCGCGGCGACGCCGCGCATGGTGGTTGCCGCCGCGCCGTGCATGGCGAAGCTGTGCAAAGCCGCGGTCCGGATTCTGTCGATGTTGCGCGGTTCTTCCGCGCCTGTCCGGCCTGCCTGTGCCACCACAACGACCACCGTAGACAACCCCCGCCACCTGCCGAAGTCGACAGTACAGCGGTATCGCTTCTACAATACATGCGTATTGCTACAACGAACGAAAGGTGTCCATGGATCCGATACGGATCGACGAGGAGCCGTGGACAGCGCCGTGCACCCGCGACCCGGACCGTTGGACGGTCACCGCAGACGAGGGCGCGAAGGCGCTGTGCCGCGCGTGCCCCCGTCGCTGGCAATGCGCGCGGGATGCCTGCGTGACGCCGGGCGCAGTGGGATTGTGGGCAGGCATCGTGCTGCCCGAGAGTGGCCGCAACCGGCAGTTCGCGCTCAAGCAGCTCCGGTCACTGGCCGAGCGCAACGGGCTCTCGCCCAGGAGGCGTTGAGCCGATCAGCGGATCGGCGTGGCGGCCTCGTCCGGCTGCGCCGTCGTCGCGAGGAAGTCGTCGAGGAGTTCCACCACGTCGTTGGGCTTCTCGACATGGGGAAAGTGACCGACGCCGGGAAGGACTTCGAGCCGGCATCCGGCGCGTACGTCGTTCAGCGCGTAACCGTGCTCGACCGGGATGATGTGGTCGTCCTCGCCCCAGATGACGAGCAGGGGAAGTTCGGACGTCAGATGCAACCGGTTCAGCGCGCTGACGGCCTGCCCGCGATAGTCGACCACCGACCGCAGCGTGCGGAGGAAGGCCTGCCGGGTCTGCGCATCCGCCAGCGAGGAGTATGCGCTCCACATCTCGGCGCCGCGTGGGGACTGTATGCTCCTGGCGGTCAGCCAGCCGCGAATTTTGTTGCCCGCCTTGACCACCGGCGGCGGCGCAATGACGGGGAGTAGAAGTTCGGCGCCGGGAGCCGACAGCAGACGCAGAGTCCAGCCGACGTCCAGGCCGAGGCCACCACTGCTGATCAGCACCAGCCGCCGGCAGTAGTCCGGATGCTGGTAGACGAACTGCATCGCGACGCCGCCGCCGAGCGACTGCCCGACGATCGTGGCCCGAGAGACGCCCAGCTCATCGAGCAGGTCGCGCAGCCACACGGCGAACGCGCCCAATGAGTAGTCGCTGCGAGGCTTGGCGGACTGACCGTGTCCCAGCAGGTCCGGCGCGATCACCCGGTACCTCTTCGACAGCTGCGGAATCACCGAACGCCACGTCTCGGAGCTGCCCGCCATTCCGTGGATGAGGAGCAGGACTTCCTCTCCGCGGCCGACGTCGCGGTAAGCCACTCGATCGCCATGCAGGTCCAGATACTTGAGCTCGCTCATACGCAGTCACTCTCCTGATCGCTGCGGTCATCTCGCCCCATGGTCGCAGATGTCGGCACCCCGGGTCCGGTGGCGGGCAGGCCGATCTGCACGCCGAGGTTTCAGAGCGCTACCGCAGGGTAACTAGGAGTCGTCAGACCGGTACGCCCGAAGAGGAGAGACAGATGGCCGAGGTGGCCTCACGCACCCCGAGCTCAGACGACCCGTTCAACGAGGCCGTCGCCACGACCGGGCTTTTCCTCATCATGACCGCCGTCATCGCGCTGGCCGTCGCCCTGGCGAGCTGGACGCTGTCGGAGCCGCTCTTCGCCGCAATGTCCGGCGCGGTGGCTTTGCTCAGCTTCTCGGCGAGTATTTTCTGCTTCAAGGCGCAGGCGCTCGAGTCGGCGCCCACCGAAGTCACCGTCTGACCTTCGCTCACCCGTGGTGGCGCGGGACCTCGATGTGTACTGGGCGGTCTCAACCGGTCCCGTCATGCGTCCAGTGTGCGTGCAGGGCGAGAATCTGCGCTGAATCTCACCCTGGACGCACACTCGGCGTATCTCAGACGGTGCGCGAGGGGGGACTTGAACCCCCACGCCCTTAGGGCAATGGAACCTAAATCCATCGCGTCTGCCATTCCGCCACTCGCGCATGGGGCCTGACGATCCTAACGCGGTACCGTTGAACGGTGTCCACTACGCGGCGTAGGAGGCCGGCGCTCATCCTCTTGGTGATCGTCGCGGCCGCCGGCTGCCTGGCGCTGGCGTGGTGGCAGTGGACACGCTTCGAATCGACCTCGGGCAGCTTTCAGAATCTCGGCTACGCACTGCAGTGGCCGCTGTTCGCCGGCTTCTGCGTCTACGCCTACTTCAAGTTCGTCCGATACGAAGACGCACCTCCCGAGCCGCGTCCGCAGCACATGGTGACCGAGATCCCCGCAGGTCTGCTTCCCGAACGTCCCCGAGCGGCGACCCCCACCGATGCCGACCCGGCTCTGAGCGAGTACAACGCCTACCTGGCCGAACTCGCGAAGGCCGATGGCGACGACCGAACGACAGGAAACGGTACGTGAGCGCACCCGAAACCCCCTCACCGCTGACCCCCGTGGAGACCATCCGCAAGGCGCTGCTCGGCTACCGGGTGATGGCTTGGGCGACCGGCCTGTGGCTGATCGCGCTCTGCTACGAGATGGTGATGAAGTACGCCTTCGGCGACAACTCGCTGAGTTGGATCGCGGTGGTGCACGGGTGGGTGTACTTCGTGTACCTGCTGTTCACGGCCAACCTCGCGGTCAAGGTTCGCTGGCCGATCGCCAAGACCGTGGGCGTGCTGCTGGCCGGCACCATCCCGCTGGTCGGCATCATCGTCGAGCACTTCCAGACCCAGAACATCAAAGCTCAGTTCGGCATCGCCTAGCTAGACTCGACGGCGATGTCTGCCAGCACCGGGGTGCCTCGCAGTCGCGTCCCGGCAGGCCGGCAGACCGCTCCCCGAGACCCCGCCCTCACCGGCCTTCGCACCGTCGCCGCGCTGTCGGTCGTCGGCACCCACGCCGCGTTCGCCACGGGGTACCTCAACCACGGCTATCTCGGCGCGATGTACGCACGCATGGACATGGGCGTCGCGGTCTTCTTCGTGCTATCGGGCTTCCTGCTGTTCCGCCCGTGGGTGCGAGCCGCCGCCGACGGCAAGCCTGCGCCGTCCGTGCTCCGCTACAGCAGGCACCGGATGCGCCGCATCGTGCCCGCCTACGCCGTCACGGTCGTCGCGGCGTTCGAGATCTACACCGTGTTCACGCCAGGCCCGAACCCGGCACAATCGCTGTACGGGCTGCTGCGGTATCTGACGTTCACCCAGATCTATACCGACAACTATCTGGGGACGCTGCTGCATCCCGGGTTGTCGCAGATGTGGAGCATGGCCGTCGAAGTGTCCTTCTACATCGCCTTGCCCGCGATCGCCTCTCTGCTCTTGCGCGGCCCCTGGCGCCCCGGGCGCGTGCTCGCCGGACTCGCCGCGCTGGCCGCGGTGACACCAGCCTGGCTCATGCTCGCCGATCTCACCGACGTGTTGCCCAACTCCGCGGGCATGTGGCTGCCCGGCCACCTCGCCTGGTTCGTCGGCGGGATGGCTCTTGCGGTTCTACAGACGATCGGCGCGCGCTGCCCTGCCATCGTGGCCGTTCCGGTGGCGGGCATCCTCTACCTCGCGGTCTCCACGTCGATCGGCGGTGCCATCGTCGGTCCCGATCCGTGGTGGGTGCCTACGGTGAAAGCGGTGCTGTATGCGGTGATCGCGACCCTGGCCGTCGCCCCGCCCGCGCTCGCCGGCCGTGATTCCTACTCGCGGTTGCTGGCGAGCAAGCCGCTGGTGTGGCTCGGCGAGATCTCCTACGAGATCTTCCTCGTGCATGTGGCGGTGATGGCCCTGACGATGCACCTGGTTCTGGGCTGGCCGATCTTCACCGGTTCGATGCCCGGCCTCATGACGGTGACACTGGCGCTGACGATCCCCGCCGCGTGGCTGCTGCACCGCACGACGCGACCTCAGACGAGCGCGCGCAGCGCCGGTAGCAGCGCCGAGAGCGCACGGCCCCGGTGCGAGGCGGCGTCCTTCTCGTCGGGACTGAGTTCGGCCGCCGTGCGGCTCGAACCGGCCGGCAAGAACACCGGGTCGTAGCCGAAGCCGCCCTCGCCGCGGGGCTCGCGCACGATCGCGCCCCGCCACTCCCCCCGCACGACTGTGCAGTTCGCCTCGTCAGGCCCGTGGACCAGGGCACACGCGGACACGAACGCCGCGCCGCGGCGCTCGTCGGGCACGTCGCCGAGCTGGCCGAGCAGCAGGGCGGTGTTCGCCGCGTCATCGCCGTGGCGGCCCGACCAGCGAGCGCTGAGCACTCCCGGCATGCCGTTGAGTGCGTCGACCTCGAGGCCGGAGTCGTCGGCCACCGCGGGCAGCCCGGTCGCGGCGAATGCGTTCCGGGCCTTGGCCACGGCGTTGTCCTCGAACGTCGCCCCCGTCTCGGGTGCTTCGTCGAAGGGCACCACGTCGTCGAGCGACAGCAGGGTGACACCCGACAGCCCGGCCGCATCGAGCACCCGGCGCAGTTCGGCCAGCTTCTTGGGGTTGCGGCTGGCCACCAGCAGCCGGGACATACCGGTCAGCTTCCGAACGCCTTCTTCGTGGGCTCGCCGGACTCCGGCAACACTCCGGGATACGGCAACTCCAGTGCTTTGCGCTGGATCTCGAAGAGCTGCTCGCAGCCCGCCATCGCGGTGTCGAGCATCTTGTCGAGCGTCGACCGCGGGAATGTGGCGCCCTCGCCGGTGCCCTGGATCTCGACGAGCGTGCCGGTGTCGGTGGCGACCACGTTCATGTCCACCTCGGCGCGGGAGTCCTCGGAATACGGCAGGTCGAGCCGGATCCGACCGTCGACGACGCCGACGCTCACCGCCGCGATCGCGCAGGACAGCGGTCTGGGATCGGACAACTTGCGCGCCGCCGACAGATAGGTGACGGCGTCGGCCAGCGCGACGTAGGCGCCGGTGATCGCGGCGGTGCGGGTACCGCCGTCCGCCTGCAGCACGTCGCAGTCGATGGCGATGGTGTTCTCCCCGAGCGCGGCGAGGTCGATGCAGGCCCGCAGTGAGCGGCCGACCAGCCGGCTGATCTCCTGGGTGCGGCCGCCGACGCGGCCCTTGACGGACTCGCGGTCGGAGCGTTGATGGGTCGCTGCGGGCAACATCGCGTACTCCGCGGTCAGCCAGCCCTGTCCGGACCCCTTGCGCCAGCGCGGGACGCCCTCGGTGACGCTCGCGGTGCACATCACCCGCGTCTCGCCGAACTGCACCAGCACCGAACCTGCGGGATGGGAGGTGAAGCCGCGGGTGATGGTGACCGGTCGCAGTTCGTCGTCGAGGCGGCCGTCTTCTCGTCTGGACACGGGCCAACCCTAGCTCGTCGCTGAGACGCGGCGACCGGGCAGAGCGTCAGGACCGGGTGACCGCGAAGGTCTCGTTGCACACCACGGCGTGCACCGGACCGTCGAACTCCGCCTTGGCTTCGCTGATCACGTCCTCCCGCGACGTCCAGGGCGGGATGTGGGTCAGCAGTAGCTCGGAGACGCCGGCGCGCGCGGCGGCCCGGCCGGCCTCGGTGCCGGACAGGTGCAGCCGCGGCGGCCGCGACGGGGAATGCGTCCACGAGGCCTCGCACAGGAACACGTCGGCGTCTCGGGCGAGGTCGATCAGGGCGTCGCAGTAGCCGGTGTCGCCGCTGTAGACGAGGGTCGCTCCGGACGGGTCGGTGATCCGCATGCCGTAGGACTCGGTCGGGTGGCAGACCAGACGGGGCACCACCGTCAGCGCGCCGATCTGCACGGGCTCGTTGTCGACCCAATGCCGGATCTCGAAGATGTCGGTGATGTCGTCGATCTCCCCGCCCTCGGGTGACGAGGCGGCGCCGAGCCGCGACCACGTGTTGGCGGGCCCGTAGACCACACCGCGCTCCTGCGCGGGTGTGGGATGGTACCGCCGCCACACGAAAAGTCCAGGCAGATCCAGGCAGTGGTCGGCGTGCAGGTGCGACAGCAGCACGTGCACCGAGTTCGGGTCGGCATGACGCTGCAACGCGCCGAGGACGCCGCCGCCGAAGTCCAGAACGAGGGGCGGCGTGTCGGGTGCACTGACCAGATATCCCGACGCGGGCGAATCAGGACCGACCACACTGCCGGAGCAACCGAGTACGGTGATTCGCACGTTCACTAGCTTGCCATGCCCAAGATCGGCATGACGAAAACATCGCCGCTTTAGGCGACGAAGGTCATGATCGGGTTCCGGCGTGACGCTGGACGGGCCGGACGCCGTCGAGAGTCGGCCCCAGGAATCGGACCGCCAACGCAGTGAACGCCTCCGGGTCACCGGTGGCCTCGAACACCCGGCGCGGCGGCGGGGCGGCGTCTCCGGGATGGGGGCGCAGCAGGTCCCGCTCGGTGAGCACCCGCAGCAGATCCTTTGCTGTCTCCTCGGCGCTGGACACCAGCGTGACGTGATCGCCCATCGCCAGCTGGATCAGGCCGGACAACATCGGGTAGTGCGTGCACCCCAGCACCAGGGTGTCGACCTCGGCCCGCTGCAACGGCTCGAGGTAACCCTCGGCGAGGCCGAGCACCTGGCGCCCGCTGGTGACGCCACGCTCGACGAAGTCGACGAAGCGCGGACACGCGACCGCGAACACCTCGACATCGCGAGCCGCGGCGAAGGCGTCCTGATAGGCACCCGAGGCGATAGTCGCGGCCGTGCCGATCACGCCGACGCGGCCGCTGCGGGTGGCCCGCACCGCCCGCCGCACCGCTGGCAGGATCACCTCGACCACCGGGATCGGCGCATACCGTTCCCGCGCGTCCCGCAGGCAAGCCGAGGACGCGGAGTTGCACGCGATCACCAGCGCCTTGACCCCCCGGCCGGCGAGGTCGTCTCCGATCGCCAGCGCGTGGGAGCGGATCTGGGCGATGGACAAGGGTCCGTACGGCCCGTTGCCGGTGTCCCCGACGTAGATGATCTCCTCGTCGGGCAGCTGGTCGATCACCGCTCGCGCCACGGTGAGCCCGCCGACCCCCGAATCGAAGATCCCGATCGGCGCCTGCTGTGAGCTCACGGCGTGAGGTACGGCGGAGCGGTGGTGCGCCGGCGGGTTTCCCGCGCCCTGCGTTCGGGGCTGGACAGCAGATAGGCGGCGAGGACGCCGGCGATCGCTCCGCAGAGGTGGCCCTGCCAGGAGACGCCGAACGTCCCGGGCAGCACGCCGAGCAGGATGCTGCCGTAGATCAGCAGGACGACCACACCGACGACGATCTCCCACACCTTGCGGGTGAAGAAGCCGAACACGATCAGAAACGTCAGCCAGCCGAAGATCAGGCTCGATGCACCGATGTGGTTGGTCTCGACCGCCATCCCGTTGTAGGTCGGGGCTCCGAGGTTCCCGATCAGCCAGGTGCCGAACCCGCCGACGACCCAGATGATCGCGGTGGCGACGAGGAATCGCGACAATCCGGCCAGCGTCATCAGGAAGCCCAGGACCAGCGCCGGACCGGTGTTGGCGATCAGGTGCTCCCAGTTGGCGTGCAGCAGCGGCGCGAAAAGGATCCCGACCAGTCCGTCGGTCTCCATCGGGCGGATCCCGTTCTCGTCGAGGCGGTGCCCGCTGACGGTGTCGAAGGCCTCGACGATCCAGAGCAGTGCCACGAAGGACAGGATGGTCAGCCCGCCGACGACCCAGGGCGGCCGTTTCGGAGAGTTCGCAGGAAGTCCGGCCATGCCCGGATTTCCGCCGGTGCCCTTCACGCCCATAGCTGCCCTTCCAGCGCGTCCTCCGCGTCGTCCAGGCTACCGGCGTACGCGCCGGTCGACAGATACTTCCACCCGGCGTCGCACACGGTGAACGCGATATCTGCGCGTTCTCCGGCCTTGAGCGCCTTGGCGGCCATTCCGAGCGCCGCGTGCAGGATGGCGCCGGTGGAGATGCCGGCGAAGATGCCCTCGGTCTGCACCAGTTCCCTGGTTCGCCGCACCGCGTCGTAGGAGCCCACCGCGAAGCGGGTGGTCAGCACCTCCGGGTCGTACAGCTCGGGGATGAATCCCTCGTCGATGTTGCGCAGCGCGTAGACGCCTTCGCCGTAGCGGGGTTCGGCCGCGACGATCTGCACACCGGGAACGTGTTCGCGCAGATAGCGTCCGGTGCCCATCAACGTGCCCGTCGTGCCGAGCCCGGCCACGAAGTGGGTGATCTCAGGCAGATCGGCGAGCAACTCCGGCCCGGTGCCGTCGTAGTGCGCCGCCGCGTTGGACGGGTTTCCGTACTGGTAGAGCATCACCCACGACGGGTGCTCGGCCGCGAGCTCTTTGGCGTGCGCCACCGCGGTGTTCGAGCCGCCTTCGGCAGGCGAGTAGATGATCCGCGCGCCGTAGAGCTCCAACAACTGACGACGTTCGATCGACGTGTTCTCCGGCATCACGCAGACCATCTGATAGCCCTTGAGGAGCGCGGCCATCGCCAGCGAGATGCCGGTGTTGCCGCTCGTCGGCTCCAGAATGGTGGCGCCGGGGTGCAGCAGTCCCGCGCGTTCGGCGTCCTCGATCATCCGCAGCGCCGGCCGGTCCTTGATGGACCCAGTCGGGTTGCGGTCCTCGAGCTTGGCCCACAGCCGGACGTGCGGGCCGTCGGCGGTGTCGTCCCATCGGGGCGAGAGCCGTGGCAGGCCGACCAGCGGGGTGCCGCCGAGTGCCTCGAGCAGCGAGTCGTACCGGGCCATCAGCCTCCCGCCACCGCGGGCAGGATCGTCACGGAGTCCCCGTCGGAGATCTGCGTGTCCAGCCCGCCGGAGAACCGCACGTCCTCGTCGTTGACGTAGATGTTGACGAAGCGCTGCAGCTTGCCGGGGTTGGCGGAGTCGAGCAGCCGCTCGGAGATGCCGGTGTAGTTGGCCTCGAGGTCGGCGATCACGGCCTGCAGGGTGTCGCCGGTGGCGGTGACCCGCTTCTCACCGCCGGTGTGGGTGCGCAGGATCGTCGGGATGGACACCGAAATCGACATGGGGATGACTTCCTCTTCCTTCTTCAGTACTGCTCGACGATGGTCACGGGCTCTTCGGTGACGACGCCTTCTGCGATGCGGTAGCTGCGCAACTCGTGCTCGTCGGGGTCGCGCGTCGACACCAGGACGTAGTGGGCGTCGGGTTCGGAGGCGTACGAGATGTCGGTGCGGCTCGGATAGGCCTCGGTGGCCGTGTGTGAGTGATAGATCACGACGGGCGCCTCGCCGGCCTCGTCCATGCCGCGCCACACCTTCAGCTGTTCGCCCGAGTCGAACCGGTAGAAGGTCGGAGACCGCTCGGCGTTGACCATCGCGATGAACCGCTCAGGCCGGTCGGAACCCTCCGGACCTGCGATGACGCCGCACGCCTCGTCGGGGTGATCCTCCCGGGCATGGCTGACCATCGCCGTCACGAGGTCGGCACGAATCGTCAGCACCGGTGTGGTTTCCTTTCACTCGAACGCTCCGGGCAACAGACCACGGTATGTCGGTATTCCGGCGACCGCCTCGGCGGCCAGCACTCCGACCAGCACCGCCCGGGCCAGCACGTCGGCTGCCGCCGCCCCCACCGCGGTGACCAGCGGGGTCTCCGGCGACATCGACGCCGGCGTCGTCGGGTCCGGCATGACGTCGACGGCGCCGGTGGCCAGCGCGAAGACCGTGTCGCCGTCGAGTGGGGTGTGGCACGGCCGGATCGTGTGCGCGAGTCCGTCCTGTGCGGCCACCGCCACCCGGCGGCAGGCCTGCTTACTCAGCACCGCGTCGGTGGCCACCACCGCGATCGTGGTGTTGAGCGGGCTCAGCTCACCGTGCCGGTCGGCGTAGCCGGCTATCTGATCGGCGGGCGGGGCGATCAACCCGTACTCCTCGATGTGCCGGGCCATCCAGGGCAGTCCGGTGGCGGGGTCGACGACGTCGCCGGCCGAGTTGACGACGACGAGCGCGCCGACGGTCACCCCGCAATCCAGCGTGACCGACGCCGTGCCGACGCCCCCTTTGAGCACACCGGCGCGCGCCCCGACGCCCGCCCCCACCGTGCCGATCGCGACATCGGCGCCCGCTGCGGCCGCCGCGCGATAGCCGAACTCCGCATTCGGCCGGCACTGCCAGCCACCGACCGGAAGGTCGAAGATCACCGCGGAGGGCACGATCGGCACGACGCCGCCCTCCATCGCCACGCCGCGGCCCTGCTCCTCGAGCCACGTCATCACGCCGTCCGCGGCGGCCAGGCCGAATGCGCTGCCACCGGAGAGGACCACCGCGTCGACATGACGCACCGAGTTGGCCGGATCGAGAAGGTCGGTCTCCCTGGTTCCCGGCGCGCCGCCGCGGCCGTCGACCGCGCCGACGGTGCCCGGCGGGGTCAGGACGACGGTCGTCCCGCTGGCCCAGCCCGACGCGAGTTCGACGTCGTCGTCGAGTCGGTGATGGTGGCCGACACGGATGCCTCCGACATCGGTGATCGCCCCGGCCATCGCTACCTGCCCCTCGCCATCAGGGCCACCACCAGATACTCCTGCAGCACCGTGAGCCACTGGTACACATCGAGGTGGCCTGCCATCGGATGGTCGTGGGGCAGCCGGTCGGGGCCCTCGGGCCCGATCTCGAGCATCGTGCCCAACGCCAGGCGAACGTCGTTGACTGCGGACGCCCATGCCTGCGCGTCGTTCTCGGTCAACTCGAATTTGCCTCCCCCTGTGGGGATGGTGTCCAACAACCGTTGCGCCGCTTCGCGTTTGGCGTCGATGATCTCCGGCTCGTGCAGGCTGCGCAGTGCGCTGTTGAGACTCTCGGCGGGGCCCGAACCCGCCGGGTGGTCGGTGGCCGGCCGGTAGAAGTCGGGCAGCAGGCGTTTCATCGTATCGTCCTGCGGCGGAGTCGAATTCCCCGTGCGCATCCCGGTGAGCTCGGCCAACTCGTCCACCGGCGTGGAGGATTCGCGGTCCTCGAGCATGCCCACCAGGGAGGTGACCAGGCTGGTCAGCAATTCGGCTTCATGGGCGGCCAGCGCCGACCGGAACCGCGGGCCGTCGCCGCCCTCGACCCGCTTCCACTTACGCACAGCGGGGTCAGCGGTCCTGTTGCAGCGTCGCCCACAACCCTGCGGCGTGGAGCTTGGACACGTCGACCTCCATGGATTCTCGCGTGCCCGCCGAAACCACCGCCTTGCCCTCGTTGTGAACCTGCAGCATCAACTTGGTCGCGTGCGGTTCGCTGTAGCCGAACAGTTTCTGGAACACATACGTCACGTAGGTCATCAGGTTCACCGGGTCGTCCCAGACGATGGTCACCCACGGTGCGTCGGCCGCCACCTCCTCGGCGACGTCGCGTTGCTCGCGAGTTCCCGGTCGGGCCTTCGCCGGCGTAACCATGTGGCAAGAATACCGGCGCCGCGGGTGAGCTCCGAACCGATACGGTTGGCCTGTGACTTCACCGTCTCCCGGCCTGTCCCCGGCGTTGCTGACCGACAAGTACGAGCTGACGATGCTCGCGGCGGCGCTGCGGGACGGCAGCGCGCACCGGCGCACGACGTTCGAGGTGTTCGCCCGGCGCCTGCCCGACGGCAGGCGGTACGGCGTCACCGCCGGCGCCGGCAGGTTCGTGGAAGCGTTGGCGCACTTCAGGTTCGACGACACGGCGATGGGCTCCCTGGACTTCCTCGACGACGAGACGCGCGCGTACCTCGCCGACTACCGCTTCACCGGCGATGTCGACGGCTACCCCGAGGGCGAGCTGTACTTTCCCGGCTCGCCCGTGCTGTCCGTACACGGGACGTTCGCGGAGTGCGTCGTGCTGGAGACGCTGGCACTGTCGGTCTTCAACCACGACACCGCCGTCGCCTCGGCGGCCGCACGCATGGTCTCCGCCGCCGAGGGCCGCCCGCTCATCGAGATGGGATCGCGCCGCACCCACGAACAGGCCGCCGTCGCCGCGGCGCGCGCGGCCTACCTCGCAGGCTTCACCGGATCCTCGAATCTGGAGGCGCAGCGTCGCTACCGGGTGCCCGCGCTGGGGACGAGCGCGCACGCCTTCACGTTGCTGCACACCGTCGGCACCGACGGCCCGCAGCGGCACTCGGAGTGGGAGAAGGCGGCGTTCCGGGCGCAGATCGACGCGCTGGGCGTGGGCACGACACTGCTCGTGGACACCTACGACATCACCGCCGGGGTCGCGAACGCCGTCGAGGTCGCCGGCCCGCAGCTGGGGGCCGTGCGGATCGACTCCGGGGATCTGGGAGTGCTCGCGCGCCAGGTACGCGATCAGCTCGACAGCCTCGGCGCGACCTCGACGCGCATCGTCGTCTCCGGCGATCTCGACGAGTTCGCCATCGCCGCGCTGCGCGCCGAACCGGTCGACATCTACGGCGTCGGGACGTCGGTGGTCACCGGTTCGGGCGCGCCGACGGCGAGCATGGTCTACAAACTGGTCGAAGTGGACGGCGTCCCCGTCGAGAAACGCAGCAGCCGCAAGGAGTCGCACGGCGGCCGCAAGCAGGCCCTGCGGCTGGCCAAGCAGTCGGGCACGATCGTCGAGGAAGTCGTGTTCCCCGTGGGTGCCCCGCCGCCTTCGCCGTCCGACCTCGTGGAGCGGACGCTGACTGTTCCGCTGGTACGCGGCGGCGACGTCGTCGCCCACCTCGGACTGGACGCCGCGCGGGAACGCGTGAAGCGCGGACTGGTCAGTCTGCCGTGGGACGGTCTGAGCCTGTCCAGGGGCGAGCCCGCGGTGCCGACCCGGATGCTCGCGCACTCCCGCAGCGCACGGTGACCGCCGGGGTGTCGGGATGAGTGACGTCGCCGATCTCCTGGCTACCGCGGTGGCCGCACTGGGCGGAGCCCAGCGCGACGGTCAGGTCGCGATGGCCGAGGCGGTCGCGCAGGCGTTCGACACCGGCGAGCACCTCGCCGTGCAGGCCGGCACCGGCACCGGCAAGTCGCTGGCCTACCTGGTGCCGGCGATCGCGCGTGCGCTGAGAGACGACCGGCCCGTCGTGGTGTCGACGGCCACCATCGCCCTCCAGCGCCAGCTGGTCGACCGCGACCTTCCCCGGCTGGCCGACTCGCTGAGCTCCGCACTCCCCCGGCGGCCCGACTTCGCGCTGTTGAAGGGCCGCGGAAACTACTTGTGCCTCAACAAGATCCACAACGGCAGCGCTGAGCCGGACGACCGCCCGCAGGAGGAACTGTTCGCGCCGATGGCGTCCAGCGCGTTGGGGCGCGACGTGGCGCGACTGACCGAATGGTCGTCGGCGACGCAGACCGGGGACCGCGACGAGCTGACTCCCGGAGTGCCGGACCGGTCGTGGTCTCAGGTCAGCGTGTCAGCGCGGGAGTGCATCGGCGTGTCACGCTGCCCGTTCGGCACCGACTGCTTCGCCGAGCGGGCCAGGGACCGGGCGGCCGCCGCCGACGTCGTCGTCACCAACCACGCGCTGCTGGCCATCGACGCGATCGGCGACGCGAACGTCCTGCCCGAGCACGACCTGCTGATCGTCGACGAGGCACACGAACTGGTCGACCGGGTGACGAGCGTCGCGACCGCCGAGCTGTCTCCCACCTCGCTGGGCGTCGCTCAGCGTCGGGCCGCGCGGATCATCGGCCCTGAACTGGCCGAGCGGCTGGAGGCCGCGGCCACGACGTTCACCTCGGCGATCTTCGACGCGCGCCCTGGGCGGATCGACGTGCTCGACGAGGAGATGGCGAGCTATCTGACCGTGCTGCGCGACGCCGCGAGCACGGCACGCACCGCGGTCGACACCGCACCCAGCGACCCGAAGACGACGTCGGCGCGGGCCGAAGCGGCCACCTCGCTGGCCGACGTCGCCGAAACCGCCGCGCGGATCCTGGCCGCTTTCGTGCCGGCCATCCCCGACCGCACCGACGTCGTGTGGCTCGAGCAGACCGAGGACCGGTCCGGGTCGCGCACCGTGCTGCGGGTGGCTCCACTGTCGGTGGCGGGACTGTTGCGCAGCCGACTGTTCGGCCACGCGACCTCGGTGCTGACGTCGGCGACGTTGACGGTGGGAGGCAACTTCGACGCGATGGCCTCGGCCTGGGGCCTGGCCGCCGGCGGCGACGGTCCGGACTCCGAGATCGGCTGGCGGGGCCTCGACGTGGGCTCACCGTTCGACCACGCGAGATCGGGGATTCTCTACGTCGCGGCCCACCTGCCGCCGCCGGGCCGCGACGGCACGGGCTCCGCGGAACAACTCGACGAGATCGCCTCGCTCATCGAGGCGGCCGACGGGCGCACGCTGGGCCTGTTCTCCTCGATGCGCGCCGCCCGGGCGACCGCCGAGGTGATGCGTGAACGCCTCGACACGCCGGTGCTCTGTCAGGGCGAGGACACCACCTCGGCGCTGGTGGCGCGCTTCGCCGACGACGAACGGACCTCGTTGTTCGGCACGCTGTCGCTGTGGCAGGGCGTGGACGTTCCCGGCCCGTCGCTGTCACTGGTGCTGATCGACCGGATCCCGTTTCCGCGCCCCGACGACCCGCTGCTGACCGCACGGCAGCGCGCGGTCGCGGCCCGCGGCGGGAACGGCTTCATGGCGGTGGCCGCCAGCCACGCCGCCCTGTTGCTCGCGCAGGGCGCGGGCCGGCTGTTGCGCCGCGTCGACGACCGGGGCGTGGTCGCGGTCCTCGACTCGCGGATGGCGACCGCGGGCTACAGCGGTTTCCTGAGAGCGTCGCTGCCCCCGTTCTGGGCCACCACCGACGGCGCGTCGGTGCGCGCCGCGCTGCAGCGGCTCCGCACACCGCGCTGAGCCGGCGCCGAGCGTCCTCGCCGGACCGGGGCGGAGGCCCCCCGGATTCACTATCCTGACGATCGAATTCGTTGTGCGCCGGCGAGGCCGCGCCCGGGACCACCGAAAGGCGGCGCCATGAGTCCGTCGGTGAGGGCCAGACACGTCGTGGGTGGTGCGATCGCCGCCTGCGCGATGCTGCTGACAGCATGCTCGACGACACTGCAGGGTCACGCCGTCTCCGTGTTCGACGACCCGTTCTCCGTGGCGGGCATGCCGGCCACCGACGGCCCCACCGGCCTGCGCCCCAACGCCGAGGGCCCGGCCCGCGACATCCAGGGCACCGACGGCGGCGAGATCGACGAGCTGGCCGGCGGCGCCGTCAGCGACATCGAGGCGTACTGGGAGACGGCGTTTCCGGAGAGCTTCAACGAAGGATTCACCCCGGTGAAAGCGCTGGTCTCATGGGATGCCAACGGCTATGGCGGCGGGCAGTTCTGCGATGAGGACACCTTCGGTCTGGTCAACGCCGCGTACTGCTACTCCGACAAGACGATCGGCTGGGATCGCGGCGGGCTGCTGCCGGGTCTGCGGCGCGCGCACGGCGACATGGGCGTGGTGATGGTGCTCGCTCACGAGTACGGCCATTCGGTGTCGCGTCAGGCAGGGCTGACCAGACAGGGCACCCCGACGTTGGTCTCCGAACAGCAGGCCGACTGCCTGGCCGGCGCCTACATGCGCTGGGTCGCCGAGAACAACTCCAAGCGGTTCACGCTGAGCACCGGCGACGGCCTCAACAACGTGCTGGCCGGCGTGGTGGCATTCCGCGATCCGCTGGTCACCGAGGGCGATCCCGAAGCCGGTTACGACGAGCACGGGTCGGCGTTCGAACGGGTGTCGGCCTTCCAGTTCGGCTTCACCGACGGCCCGGCCGCCTGCGCGGGCATCGACATGCGCGAGATCGGTCAGCGGCGCGGCAACCTGCCGGTGCTGCTGCCCGAGGACCAGACCGGCGAGCTGCCGGTGGACGAAGCGTCGGTGCGTTCCATCGTCGACGCGATGGGGATCCTGTTCTCCCCGAAGAACCCGCCCGTCCTGAGCTTCGACGCCGCGGCCGCCGGCAGCTGTGCCGATGCCCGTCCGAGCCCGCCGGCCTCGTTCTGCCCGGCGACGAACACCATCGTCGTCGACCTGCCCGCGCTGCAGAAGATGGGTGCGCCTCCCGACCAGACCCGGGCAGACACCCTGGCCTCCGGCGACAACGTGGCGTACTCGGTCCTGGTGTCCCGCTACATGCAGGCCATCCAGCACGAGCACGGCGGCGTCGCACTCGACAACGCCGAGGCGGCGCTGCGCACCGCGTGTCTGACCGGCGTCGCGACGGTCAAGCTGTCGAAGGAAGTCACCACCCCGGACGGCAACACCATCGCGCTCACCGCGGGCGACGTCGACGAAGCCGTGTCGGGCATCCTGACCAACGGCCTGGCGGCCAGCGACGTCAACGGTGAATCCGTGCCGTCGGGCTTCTCCCGCATCGACGCGTTCCGCGTCGGGGTGCTCGGAGACGCCGAGCGCTGCTACAAGCGCTTCCCGTGACCCGGGGCCGTCAGGCCAGAGCGACCAGCCCGAGCTCGCTGTCCTCGGCGAGCAACCGATGGTGCGGCAACACCCGCACCGTGTACCCGACCGACCCGGTGACCGGCAGCGGGGTGACCGCGGTGAACACGTCCTGACCGCTGTCTGCCGTCCCGGTGTGCGTCATCGGCACCGTCATCGGGTTCAGCAACGTGTCCCCGGCGTCGACCCGGCCCAGCACCGCCTGCACCGACACCTCGCTGGGACGCAGGCCGGCCAGATTGACCAGTGCGGTCAGCGTCAGCTGCGACCCCAGCAGCGGGGTGTCCGGCAGCCCCGAGCTGTCCACGTCGGTGATCTCGATCTGCGGCCAGATCTTCTCGACGCGCTGGCGGTACTCGGCGAGTTCCCGCGCCGCGCCGAACGGAACGTTGTACCGCGCACCTGTCCCCGGCTCGATCGACTCCCGCAGCGCGCGAGCTGCGGGCAGGTAGTACTTCTGGGTGTAGTCACGCACCATCCGCGACGCCAGCACCTTGGGCCCGAGCACCTGCAGGGTGTGGCGCACCATCTCGACCCAGCGCATCGGGACGCCGCGTTCGTCGCGGTCGTAGAACTTCGGCGCGACGGCGTTCTCGAGCAGGTCGTACAACGCGGCGGCCTCGATATCGTCGCGGCGGGCCTCGTCGGCCAGTCCGTTGGCCGTCGGGATCTCCCAGCCGTTCTCGCCGTCGTACCACTCGTCCCACCAGCCGTCCCGGATCGACAGGTTCAGTCCGCCGTTCAGTGCGCTCTTCATGCCCGAGGTGCCACACGCCTCGAGCGGCCGCAGCGGATTGTTCAGCCATACGTCACAGCCGTGGTAGAGCTTGCGGGCCATGGACATGTCGTAGTCGGGCAGGAACGCGATGCGGTGACGCAGGTCCGGACGGTCGGCGAAGCGCACCACCTGCTGGATCAGCGCCTTACCGCCGTCGTCGGCGGGATGTGATTTGCCGGCCACGATCAGCTGGATCGGCCGCTCGTCGTCGAGCAGCAGCCGCGCCAGCCGCTCGGCGTCACGCAGCATCAGCGTCAACCGCTTGTAGGTCGGCACCCGGCGGGCGAATCCGATCGTCAACACGCCCGGATCGAATGCCGTGGCGATCCAGCCCAACTCGGCGTCGGAAGCACCTCGTTCGAGCCATGAGCGCCGCAGCCGGGCGCGGACGTCCTCGATCAGCTCCTCGCGCAGCTGCGAGCGGATCCACCACATGTGCCCGGGGTCGACCTGCTGCAGACGCTCCCAGACATGCGGTTCGCTCAACGAGCTCAGGTCGGCGCTGCCGATCAGTTCGCGGCCCAGCTCGAGCCACTGCGGCGCCGCCCATGTCGGGGCGTGCACCCCGTTGGTGATCGAGCCGATCGGGACCTCGGCCGGATCGAAGCCGGGCCACAGATCGTTGAACATCTCGCGGCTGACCTGCCCGTGCAGCAAGGAGACGCCGTTGGCGCGCTGGGCCAGCCGCAGCCCCATGTGGGCCATGTTGAACTTCGATGGATCGTCTTCGGCTCCGAAGGCCACGATGCGGTCCAGCGGTACCCCGGGCAGCAGCCGGGTGCCGACCCCGCCGGGATCGGAGCCGAAGTAGCGCTCGACCATCTCCACCGGGAATCGGTCGATGCCGGCCGGCACCGGCGTGTGCGTGGTGAACACCGTCGAGGAGCGCACCACCGTCAGCGCGGTGTCGAAGTCGAGACCGGCTTCGATCAGCTCGCGGATGCGCTCGACGCCCAGGAAGCCGGCGTGGCCCTCGTTCATGTGGAAGACCTCGGGCGCGGGCAGCCCCTCGGAGTCGGTGAACGCGCGGATCGCCCGCACGCCGCCGATGCCGGCCAGGAGCTCCTGTTTGATCCGGTGCTCCTGGTCACCGCCGTACAGCCGGTCGGTCACGCCGCGCAGGTCGTGGTCGTTCTCCGGGATGTCGGAGTCGAGCAGCAGCAGCGGAATCCGTCCGACCTGCGCGATCCACACCCGCGCGTGCAACGTCGCGTTCTGCGGCAGGGCCAGGTCGATCAGGACCGGCGCCCCGCCGGCGTCGGTGAGCAGACGCAACGGCAGCCCCTGCGGATCGAGCGACGGGTAGGTCTCGTGCTGCCAGCCGTCGGCGGTCAGGGACTGCCGGAAGTACCCGGATCGGTAGTACAGCCCGACGGCGATGAGGGGCAAACCCAGGTCGGACGCCGACTTGAGATGGTCGCCCGCCAGGATCCCCAGCCCGCCCGAGTAGTTGGGCAGCACCTCGGCAACGCCGAACTCCATCGAGAAGTAGGCGATGCCGTTGGGCAGGGCGGCCTCCTGCCCGTTCTCGTCGGCGAGTTCCTGGTACCACAGCGGCCTGGTCAGGTAGTTGTCGAGATCGGCGGCCAGCGCGTCGAGCCGGCTGACGAAGGCCTCGTCGCGCGACAGGTCCTCCAGCCGCGCCGGGCCGACCTGGCCGAGCAAGCCGACGGGATCGCTGCCGACCAGCCGCCACAGTTCCGGATCGATCGACTCGAAGAGGTCTTGCGTGGGTTTGTCCCACGACCAACGCAGATTGACGGAGAGCCGCTCGAGCGCGGCGAGCCGCTCGGGGAGATGTGCGCGGACGGTGAATCTGCGGAGAGCTTTCACGCGTGATCACCTTACTGCCGCACGGGGCCGCCGTGGGAGTGGCTTCGACCTTCGACTGCGCCGCGAGGGGTTGAGTCTGACACTACGGTGGGTATAGGCGCCTAGGGGTGCGGGTAGAGCTCGAACCGAGTGCACGAGACCAGACGACACGCGCGGCGCACGCCGCACGGGTAGGGAGTGGAAGTGACCGCCGGTCGGATCGAGATCGATGACGTCGCACCCGTGGTGTCCGGCGGGCGCTTTCCCGCCAAGGCAGTCGTGGGCGAGGTCGTTCCGGTCAGCGCAACCGTGTGGCGTGAGGGCCACGACGCGGTGGCCGCCACGCTCGTGGTGCGCTACCACGGCTCGGCCTACCCCCCGCTGGCCGACGAGCCGCCGGGCCGCACGCGTCCTCCGGAACCGGTGCCGATCCAGGAGGTCGTCAGCCCGGCTCAGCGGGTCAAGCCGCTGACGCTGCCGATGGAGCAGGGCCGCACGCCGGACGTGTTCCACGGTCAGTTCTGCCCGGATGCGGTGGGACTGTGGACTTTTCGCGTGGACGGCTGGAGCGATCCGTTGGCCACGTGGCGGCATCATGTGATCGCCAAACTCGACGCCGGCCAGAGCGAGGGCGAGCTGTCCAACGACCTGTTGATAGGCGCGAAGCTGCTCGAGCGCGCGGCGACGGGCCTGCCGCGCCAGGACCGCTACCCGCTGATCGAAGCGGCGGCCCGGTTACGGGAGCCCGGTGATCCGTTCTACCGCGCGGGGGCCGCGCTGGCGGCCGACGTCACCGAACTGATCGAGCAGTATCCGCTGCGCGAGCTCGTCACCCGCGGCGGTCAATACGGCATCTGGGTGGACCGGCCGCTGGCCCGGTTCAGCGCGTGGTACGAGTTCTTCCCCCGCTCGACCGGCGGCTGGGACAGCGCCGGGCACCCGGTGCACGGAACGTTCGCCACCGCGACGAAGGCGCTGCCCCGGGTTGCGCGGATGGGCTTCGACATCGCCTACCTGCCGCCGATCCATCCCATCGGGAAGGTCCATCGCAAGGGTCCCAACAACAGCGTCACCGCGGGACCCCACGACGTCGGTTCGCCGTGGGCGATCGGCAGCGATGAAGGCGGACACGACGCCGTACATCCCGCACTCGGCACCATCGACGACTTCGACGACTTCGTGGCCGCCGCGCGGGACGAGGGCCTGGAGGTGGCCCTCGACCTGGCGCTGCAGTGCGCACCCGATCACCCATGGGCCAAGGAGCATCCGGAGTGGTTCACGGTGCTGCCCGACGGGACCATCGCCTACGCGGAGAACCCGCCGAAGAAGTACCAGGACATCTATCCGCTGAACTTCGACAACGACCCCGCCGGTCTGTACGAGGAGGTCCTGCGGGTCGTGCGGCATTGGATCTCCCACGGCGTCAAGATCTTCCGGGTCGACAACCCGCACACCAAGCCGCCGAACTTCTGGGCCTGGCTCATCGGCGAGGTCAAGAACACCGATCCCGACGTGCTGTTCCTCTCCGAGGCGTTCACCCGTCCCGCCCGGCTGTACGGTCTGGCCAAGCTCGGTTTCACGCAGTCCTACACGTACTTCACGTGGCGCACCGCCAAGTGGGAGATCACCGAGTTCGGCGAGCAGATCGCCGAGCACGCCGACTACTGCCGTCAGAGCCTGTGGCCGAACACCCCCGACATCCTGCACGAGATCCTGCAGCACGGCGGGCCGGGCATGTTCGCGATCCGCGCGGTGCTGGCAGCGACGCTGAGCCCGACATGGGGGATGTACTCAGGCTTCGAGTTGTACGAGCATCGCGCGGTCCGTGAGGGCAGCGAGGAGTACCTGAACTCGGAGAAGTACGAACTCCGGCCGCGTGACTTCGATGCCGCGGTAGCCGACGGCGAGTCGCTGGAGCCGTTCATCACGCGGCTCAACGAGATCCGCCGCCTGCACCCGGCGCTGCAGCAGTCGCGCACGATCACGTTCCACCACGTCGACAACGACGCGCTGCTGGCCTACAGCAAGTTCGACCCCGCCTCCGGCGACCAGGTCCTCGTGGTGGTGACGCTGAACGCCTTCGGGCCGGAAGAAGGCACGCTCTGGTTGGACATGAGCGCACTGGGTATGGATCAACAGGACCGGTTCTGGGTGCGCGACGAGATCACCGGAGACGAATACCAATGGGGGCAGGGCAATTACGTGCGACTCGAGCCGGCCCGTGCGGTGGCCCACGTGATCAACATGCCTCAGGTTCCCGCCGACCAACGAATGAACCTGCTTCGTAGGGAGTGACGACATGACCAAGGCCTCCAAGGCCTCCAAGGCGACCAAGGCCTCCAAGGCGACGAAGATGACCGACAGCCCTCATCTGCGGCCCCACACCGCCGATGTGAACCGACTGCTGGCCGGTGAGCACCACGATCCGCACTCGGTGCTGGGCGCCCACGAGTTCGACGACCACACGGTCATCCGCGCCTACCGGCCCCACGCCGTCGAGGTCGCCGCTCTCATCGGCGGCACGCGATACCCGTTCCAGCACATCGAAGCCGGTCTGTTCGCCGTCGCGGTGCCGTTCACCGACCTGGTGGACTACCGCCTCGAGATCAAGTACTCCGACGACTCGGATTTCGTGCACACCGTCGCCGACGCGTACCGCTTCCTGCCCACGCTGGGCGAGATGGATCTTCACCTCTTCTCCGAAGGCCGACACGAGCGTCTGTGGGAGGTGCTCGGCGCGCATCCGCGCAGCTTCACCACCCCCGACGGCGTCGTCGAGGGCGTGTCTTTCGCAGTCTGGGCACCGAATGCCAAGGGCGTCAGCATCATCGGAGATTTCAACAACTGGGGCGGCAACGAGGCGCAACTTCGGGCACTCGGGTCGACGGGTGTGTGGGAGCTGTTCTGGCCGAGCTTCCCGGTCGACGGACTCTACAAGTTCCGGGTGCACGGCGCCGACGGCGTTGTCACCGAGCGTGCCGACCCGATGGCTTTCGCCACCGAGGTGCCACCGCACACGGCATCGCGAGTCACCCACAGCGACTACACGTGGAGCGACGACGAGTGGATGACGGGCCGGCCCTTGCGCAACCCGGTGTTCGAGCCGATGAGCACCTACGAGGTGCACCTGGGCTCGTGGCGGCCGGGGCTCAGTTACACCGAACTGGCCGATGAACTCACCCGGTACGTCGTCGAGCACGGCTTCACCCACGTCGAGATGCTGCCCGTCGCCGAGCATCCGTTCGGCGGGTCGTGGGGGTATCAGGTCACCTCGTACTACGCGCCGTCCTCGCGGTTCGGCACGCCGGACGAATTCCGGTATCTCGTCGACCGCCTGCACCGGGCCGGTATCGGAGTCCTCGTCGACTGGGTGCCCGCGCACTTCCCCAAGGACGCGTGGGCGCTGGGCCGCTTCGACGGCACTCCGCTCTACGAGCACGCCGACCCGCGCCGTGGCGAGCAATTGGACTGGGGTACATACGTTTTCGACTTCGGCCGGGCCGAGGTGCGCAACTTTTTGGTGGCGAACGCCCTGTACTGGCTGCAGGAGTTCCACATCGACGGCCTGCGCGTCGACGCCGTCGCGTCGATGCTCTACCTCGACTACTCGCGCCCGGAAGGCGGCTGGACACCGAACGTCTACGGCGGCCGGGAGAACCTCGAGGCGGTGCAGTTCCTGCAGGAGATGAACGCCACCGTCCACAAGATCAACCCGGGCATCGTCACGATCGCGGAGGAGTCCACGTCCTGGCCGGGTGTCACCCGTCCCACCAATCTCGGCGGCCTGGGTTTCTCCATGAAGTGGAACATGGGGTGGATGAACGACACGCTGGAGTTCATCAAGCGGGATCCGATCCACCGCAGCTACCACCACCACGAGATCACCTTCTCGATGCTGTATGCGTTCAGCGAGAACTACGTGCTGCCGATCAGCCACGACGAGGTGGTGCACGGCAAAGGCACGCTGTGGGGCCGGATGCCGGGCAGCGACCACATGAAAGCGGCGGGTATCCGCGGCCTGCTGGCGTATCAATGGGCCCATCCGGGCAAGCAACTGCTGTTCATGGGCCAGGAGTTCGGACAGCGCGCCGAGTGGTCCGAGGAGCGCGGCGTCGACTGGTACCAGTTGGAGGAGCAGGGCTTCTCCGACGGCATCCTGCGGATGCTGACGGACACGAATGCGATCTACCGCAGCCGCCGGGCGTTGTGGTCGCGCGACACCAAGCCCGAGGGCTACTCGTGGATCGACGCCAACGATTCGGCCAACAACGTGCTGAGCTTCCTGCGCTTCGGCGATGACGGCTCGATGATGGCGTGCGTGTTCAACTTCTCCGGGTCCGAGCACAGTCGCTACCGGCTGGGCCTGCCACACGCCGGCACCTGGCGGGAGGTGCTCAACACCGACTCGGACAGCTATCACGGCTCCGGTATCGGGAACTACGGCGCCGTCGAGGCGACCGACGAGCCCTGGCACGGCCGGCCCGCCTCGGCGGTGATGGTGCTGCCGCCGCTGGCCGCACTCTGGTTTGAACCGGAGCGCCCCTAGTCACCTCTCTCGCCGAAATTGCATTCCACGCGCGAAATCGCGAGTCGGGACCGCGTGGAATGCAAGTTCGGCGGAATCAGTACAGCGCGTTGGCGAGGTTGCGCCGTCCGGCGATCACCTCGGGATCTGCCGGGTCGAAGAGGTCGAACAATTCGATCAGCCTGGTCCGGACCCGGGTGCGGTCGTCGCCGGCGGTGCGCTTGACCAACGCGGTCAGCCGCGCGAAGGCACCGGTGACGTTCTGCTGCAGGATCTCGACGTCCGCGGCGGCGAACGCAGCATCGATGTCGTCCGGTGTCGCGTCGGCGACGTCGACGGCGTCCTGCGGATGGGTGGTGGCGCGCTGGAGGAAACCGATCTGGCGCACGGCGCCCTTGGCCTCCACGTGGTTCGGGTTCGCGTCGAGAATCGCCTGATACGCAGCGAGCGCGGCGTCGAACTCGCCCCTGTCCAGGTGCGCACGCGCCTGCTCGACCTGCGGATCGACCTGCTCCTGATCGTCGGCATCGCCTGCCCCGCTCAGCTTTCCGGCTGTCGCGTCGAGCAGGGAGTCGATCCAGCGGCGCAACTGCTCCGGCGGCTGCATCCCCTGAAAGCTCGACAGCGGCTGGCCCGCGGCCAGGGCGACGACGGTCGGGACGGCCTGCACGCCGAACATCTGCGCGACCCGCGGGACGGCGTCGACGTTCACGGCAGCCAGCGACCACTTGGGGCCGTCGGCTTCCGCGAGCCCCGACAGCACCTCGGCGAGTTGAGCACTCGAGTCGCTGCGCGGGGACCACAGCAGCACCACGACGGGCACCTCGTTGGACCGGACGAGAACCTCGGCCTCGAAGTTCGCCTCGGTGATCTCCACGCCGCCCGGGGCGGCGGCGGGGGCGCTGTCGCCCGCAGCAGCGCGTTGCTTGAGTGCCGACAGGTCGACCGCACCTGCCATAGCAGGCGCGATGGGGGGTCGAGGACGAGTCACGACACCAAGTCTGTCACGTCTTTTCGGGTACCGTTCGGCCTGGCCGCCCGAGCGCGGGCGCGGCCGTCGCCGACCCCATCCGACCGGCCCGGTCAGCCCATATGAGGAAGATCACACTGCCCAGTGGCACGATGCTGCCCAGCAATGCCAGCAACCATGTCACGGGCCCCCAGGTGAACCTGATACCGGTCAGCACCGCGGCCACCACGAAGGCGATGAAGATCGCGCCGTGCACAGGGCCGAACACCTTCACCCCGATCTCGGTGGCCGGTGTGCCGAGGTACTTGAAGTACATGCCGATCAGCAGTCCGACCCAGCTGAGCGCCTCCGCGAAGGCGATCAGCCGGAACCACGCGGGCGCGCTGCGAACGTCGAATGTGCTTGCCATGACCGCCATTGTGCCTGAGCCGGCAGCCAGCTACTACATTGCGTCGTTGAGTAGACGCGCTGCTCAGGGACGGCGCAGGATCAGCGCGTCACCCTGGCCGCCCGCACCGCACAGGGCGGCTACCGCGTAGCCGCCCCCGCGCCGGGCCAACTCGAGTGCGGCGTGCAGCGTGATGCGCGCGCCCGACATGCCGATCGGGTGCCCGACGGCGATGGCGCCCCCGTTGACGTTCACGCGTTCCGGATCGACGCCCAGCTCCTTGGTCGAAGCCAGCGCAACGGCCGCGAAGGCCTCGTTGATCTCGATGACGTCGAGCTGGTCGGTCGAGATGCCCTCCTTGGCGATCGCCTTCTTGATCGCGTTGGCGGGCTGGCTCTGCAGCGTCGAGTCCGGCCCGGCGACCACGCCGTGGGCGCCGATCTCACACAGCCAGCTCAGCCCCATCTCTTCGGCCTTCGCCTTGCTCATCACCACGACGGCGCATGCGCCATCGGAGATCTGAGACGCCGAGCCCGCGGTGATGGTGCCGTCCTTGCGGAACGCCGGCCGCAGACCGGCCAGCGACTCCGAGGTGGTGTCGGCGCGGATGCCCTCGTCCTCGGTGAACTCGATCGGATCACCCTTGCGCTGCGGAATCTTGACCGGAACGACCTCGTCGGCGAACACGCCGTCCTTCCACGCCCTGGCCGCCTTCTGATGCGAGCCGGCGGCGAACTCGTCCTGCTCGGCGCGGGTGAACTGGTCGACGTCGTTGCGCTGTTCGGTCAGCGCACCCATCGGCTGATCGGTGAACACGTCATGCAGGCCGTCGTAGGCCATGTGGTCGAGCACCGTGACGTCGCCGTACTTGTAGCCCGCACGGCTGTCCATCAGCAGGTGCGGCGCCTTCGTCATCGACTCCTGACCGCCGGCCACGACGACCTCGAACTCCCCCGCCCTGATCAGCTGGTCGGCGAGCGCGATCGCGTCGATCCCCGACAGGCACATCTTGTTGATGGTCAGCGACGGCACGTCCCAGCCGATGCCGGCGGCCACCGCGGCCTGGCGCGCCGGCATCTGCCCCGCGCCCGCGGTCAGCACCTGGCCCATGATCACGTACTCGACTGCCGAGGCGGGGACGTTGGCCTTCTCGAGTGCGCCGGCGATGGCCACCGCACCCAGGTCGCTGCCGGAGAAATCCTTCAGCGAACCCATCAGCTTGCCCACCGGAGTACGGGCTCCAGCAACAATTACCGACGTCGTCATCGCTACCTCCAGGACTGTTTCGAGCGGCTTCAAAGAGGCTATACGTGGAGCCCGGCCTATTCGAAACCGATCTTGTTAGGTTACCTTTGCGTTATGACCGCCGAGCAGACTGACGCCCGTCCTGTACTGGCCACCGCGCTGGTCACCGCCATCGACCACGTGGGCATCGCGGTGCCCGACCTGGACGCGGCGATCAAGTGGTACCACGACCATCTCGGCATGATCGTGCTCCACGAAGAGGTCAACGACGAGCAGGGGATCCGCGAGGCGATGCTGTCGGTCCGCGGTGCGCCGGTCGGCAGCACCCAGATCCAGCTGATGGCCCCGATCGACGACAGCTCGACCATTGCGAAGTTCCTCGACAAGCGCGGCCCGGGGCTGCAGCAGTTCGCCTATCGGGTCAGCGACCTCGACACGCTCTCCGCGCGGCTGCGCGAACAGGGTGTGCGGTTGATCTACGACGCACCGCGCCGGGGCACCGCGAACTCCCGGATCAACTTCATCCATCCCAAGGACGGCGGCGGCGTGCTCATCGAGCTCGTCGAGCCCGCCGAGGGTTCCGGCTCGACCCACTAGGACCACCGACGCGTGGGGCCGCGCGTGGCCCGGTGCGTCCAGCACGGTGTGTGCCAGTGCCGCCGATCGTCGACGGTGCCCGACGCGAGGTCCGAGTCGGCCGGCCACACGACCACGTGCGCGGTGCCTGGCTTGATCTCCTGATCGCAACCGGGGCACCGGTAGGTCTTGGCCGCCCTGGCGGCAGCCACCGGCCGCACTTCGTAGTCGTAGCCGTCGGCTCCCACCTCGACACGGCGCGACGCGGGCAGCGGGTCAGCGCCGGGCAGCCTGCGCCCGCGCCGCCCCGTCGCCCGCCGCCTCGGCATCAGAACAGCCGGTACTCGTCGCTGTCCATGCCGCGCATCTTGTCGTAATCCAGCGTCAGACAACGGATCCCACGGTCGACAGCGAGCGTGCGAGCCTGCGGCTTGATCTGCTGTGCCGCGAACACGCCCGCCACCGGAGCGAGCAGCGTGTCGCGGTTGAGCAGCTCGAGATAACGCGTGAGTTGTTCTACCCCGTCGATCTCACCGCGACGTTTGATCTCCACCGCCACCGACCGGCCCTGCTCGTCACGACACAGCAGGTCGACCGGACCGATCGGTGTCATGTACTCCCGGCGCACCAGCGTGTAGCCGGCGCCGAGCAACTCCACGTGTTCGGCGAGCAACGCCTGCAGGTGCGCCTCCACTCCGTCCTTCACCAGACCGGGATCGAGACCCAACTCGTGGCTCGAGTCGTGCTCGACCCCTTCGACGGTGATCCGCAGCTGTTCGCCTGCCTTGTTCTCGACCACCCACACCGGGGCGTCGCCGTCGAGCTCTTCGTTGAGCCAGCACGGCGGGCTCATCCAGTTCAGCGGCTTGTAGGCACGGTCGTCGGCGTGCACGCTCACCGATCCGTCGGCCTTGATGAGCAGGAGCCGGCGCGCGGAGGGCAGATGCGCGGTGAGGCGTCCGACGTAGTCGACGGTGCACTGGGCGATCACGAGACGCACCGAACCACCTTAAACGGCGCGCACGGTCGATAGGCTGTCGCCTCGATGACCGCAAACAGGACGGCCGCACAGCGGCTGGGCCGCGTGCTCGAACGCGTGACCCACCAGAGCGGCAGAGTCGCGGGCACCCCGGAGTACGGATCCTGGATTCTTGGACGGGTCTCGGAGAGCCAACGCCGCCGTCGTGTGCGCATCCAGATCATCCTCACCACCTTCGTCGTGGTCGCGAATCTGATCGGCATCGGTGTCGCGACGCTGGTGGTGACCATCGCGTTCCCGATTCCGAACGTGTTCGGCTCCTCGGTCGCGTGGATCACGTTCATCGTGGTGCCCGCCTATCTGGTGGCCGCACTCGTGGTTGGAGTGTTCTGGGCGACGCGGCGGGTGATGAACAACGTGCGATGGGCCATCGAGGAGCGCCAGCCCACGCGCGAGGATCAACGCAATACGTTCCTGGCGCCCTGGCGGCTCACCCGCGTGCTCCTGGTGCTGTGGGGTCTGGGGACGGTGGTGCTGACCACGCTCTACGGGCTGCGGGACACGGACTTCATTCCCAAGTGGCTGCTGGGCGTGAGCTTTCCGGGCATCGTGGTCTCGGCGAGCTGCTACCTGTTCACCGAGTTCGCGCTGCGCCCGGTAGCGGCTCAGGCGCTCGAGGCAGGCAAGCCGCCGCGACGGATCGCCGACGGCCTGATGGGCCGCACCATGCTGGTGTGGGTGCTCGGCTCCGGGGTGCCGGTGGTCGGCATCTTTCTGGCCGCCGCGATCACGCTGATGCAGCGCAATCTCACCCCGACTCAGTTCACCGTCGCGGTGATGATTCTCGCCCTGTTCGCGCTGGTGTTCGGCGCCATCCTGATGTTCATCCTCGCGTGGCTGACGGTCACCCCGGTACGGGTGGTTCGAGAGGCCCTCAACAGGGTCGAGCAGGGCGATCTCGACACCAACCTGGTGGTGTTCGACGGGACCGAACTGGGCCAGCTCCAGCGCGGCTTCAACTCGATGGTGCGAGGGTTGCAGGAGCGGGAACGGGTGCGCGATCTGTTCGGCCGTCACGTGGGCCGGGAGGTGGCACTCCTGGCCGAGCAGGCCCGGCCCAAGCTGGGGGGCGAAGAGCGCTACGCCGCAGTCGTGTTCGTCGACATCATCGGCTCGACGAAGCTCGTCACCAGCCTGCCGGCGGTCGAGGTCGTGGAACTGCTCAACCGCTTCTTCGCGGTCATCGTCGAGGAGGTCGACCGCCACCACGGCCTGGTGAACAAGTTCGAGGGCGACGCTGTGCTCGCGGTCTTCGGCGCGCCGGTGTCGTTGGAGCACCCCGAGGACGAGGCGCTGGCGGCGGCGCGGGAGATCGCCCGCCGGCTGTGCGACGAGGTGCCCGAGTGCGAAGCGGGCATCGGCGTGGCGGCGGGCACCGTGGTCGCGGGCAACGTCGGCGCCCGGGAACGCTTCGAGTACACGGTGATCGGCGAGCCGGTCAACGAGGCCGCCCGGCTGTGCGAGCTGGCCAAGGACGAGCCGCAGCGCCTGGTCGCATCCTCGGCGGCGATCGGTAAGGCGACCGAAACCGAAAGAAGCCGTTGGACCCTCGGAGAGAGCGTGACATTGCGCGGTCACGACGAGCCGACGCAGTTGGCCACTCCCGTCGACGCCGGCTGACGATGCGTGCGCGGTCGGGACATCCGCCGGGAGGGTCGATGTCCCGAACGGAAACCCGCCGGTGTCGTGATCGGTGATTTACATCGCGCCGGCCAGACCCAAGCATGGAGGCAACGACCCGGGAGAGGCGGTTGGGATGACGATCAGTGTGGCCGAACGCGCGGAGCTGCGCACCGCGGTCGGCGCGTTGCTGGCCGAGAAATGCTCAGAAGACGACGTGCGCCGTGCGATGGCTTCCGACGAGGGCTTCGATCGCGACCTGTGGCGGCAGTTGGCCGAGCAGGGTGTCGTGGGCATGCTCGTCGGCGCCGACCACGGTGGACTCGGATTCGGCGCGCTGGAGTCCGAAGCCGTGGCCGAGGAGACCGGAGCGGCGCTGCTGCCGGCACCGTTCGTCTCGAGCGCGGTGCTGACGGTCGCGCTGATCAACGCCGCGGGCAGCGACGACGACAAGCAGCGGTTGCTGCCCGGTCTGGCCGACGGGTCGGCCATCGGCACCGTCGCGGTGACCGGACCATCCGGTTCGTGGACACCCGAGGGCGTCGACGTCCGCGCCGACGCCGACGGCCGGCTCACCGGCACCGCGCACTACGTCACCTGGGGCCAGGTCGCCGACGTCGTGCTCGTCGTCGCGCGCACCGCCAGCGGCATCGCGGTGTTCGAGGTCGCCCCCGACGCGCCGGGCTTCCAACGTTGCGCCGTAACGGTTTTCGATCCGACGGTTCGCTTGTCGACGTACACCTTCACCGCCACGCCGGGCCGCCGGCTGGGCACCGCGGGATGGGAGGCCGTGCAGGAGGCGCTGGACCACGCGATCATCGCATCGGCCGGCGAACACGTCGGCGGTGCACGCCGCCTCTTCGACATGACCGTGGAGTACCTCAAGACCCGCATCCAGTTCGGCCGCCAGATCGGCAGCTTCCAGGCGCTCAAACACATGGCCGCCGACCTGCTCCTCGACGTCGAGTCGGCGACATCGGCGGCGCGACATGCGGCCGCCGAGAAGGCCGCCGCGAGCGAAAACGCAATCGGCGCAACAGCACTGGCCGGCTTCGCGTGCGCCGAGGCGTACCAGAACATCTCGATGCAGGCCATTCAGATGCACGGCGGCATCGGCTTCACCTGGGAGCATCCCGCCCATCTGTTCCTGCGCCGGGCGCGCACCGGCATGCAACTGTTCGGCGGTGCCCGCCTCCATCGCGAGCGCTACCTCGTCTCGAAAGGTGCCTGACATGACCACCGCTGCGCTGCCCAGCGCCGACGAGCTGCGCACCGAAGTCCGGGAATGGTTGCGGGACAACTGGACTCCACTGCCCAAAGCCACCGACCCGTGGGCGTCCTCGCCCGAGCGGATCGCGTGGCTGGAGAAGGTGCTCGACGCCGGCTATGCGGTGCCCACCTATCCCACCGAGTGGTTCGGTCGCGGCTATCCCAACGACCTCGCCGCCGTCATCGCCCAGGAGTTCTCGGCGATCAAGGCGCCGGGCTCCCGGCAGGACAAGTACAACATCCCGGCCAACACGACGCTGCGGCTCGGCAGCGACAGGCTCAAGCAGGACCTGTTGCGCGACTTCCTCATCGAGCGCTCCCGCACCTGCCTGCTCTACAGCGAGCCCGGCGCCGGCTCCGACCTGGCCGGCGTGCGCACCACCGCGGTCAGGCACGGTGACCGGTGGGTGGTCAACGGACAGAAGGTGTGGACGTCGGGCGCGCAGACCGCCGACTACGCCCTGCTGCTGGCCCGCACCGATTGGGATGTGCCCAAGCACAAGGGGCTGAGCCTGTTCGTCCTGCCGATGAAGCAACCGGGCATCGAGGTGCGGCCGCTGGTCCAGATCACCGGCGAGTCGCATTTCAACGAGGTCTTCATCAGCGACGCAGAGGTGTCCGACGAGTATCTGCTCGGCGGCGAGGGCAACGGATGGCGCGCGCTGCAGACCGCGCTGGCCTACGAGCGCTCCATCATGGGCGACAGCGGCCGCAGCTCGCGCAACAAGCGCGCCGACGACCTGATCGCCCTCGCCCGCGACCACGGGGTGCTCGACGACGCGGCGGTGCGTGACCGGTTGGCGACGGTGCTGGCCATGCGGGAGCTCAACAGGCTGAACAATGCGCGCGCGAAAGCTGCGACGACGCAGGGCACCTCGAGTTCGATCATGTCTTTGGGCAAGCTCGCGATGTCGCGCATCCTGCATACCGAAGCGGCCATGAAGACACAGATCATCGGTGCGCAGGCGTTGCTGTCCGGACCCGAGAACCCGGAGGCCGACGACGTCAACTTCCTGACGCTCAATGCGTTCTTCACGTCGATCGGCGGCGGCACCGACCAGATCCAGCGCAACATCATCGGGGAGCGCGTGCTGGGTCTGCCGAAGGAGCCCGAAGCCGACCGCGACATCCCGTTCCGCCAGGCCCGCCGGAGCTGACCCGAATGCCCGACGCCGCCTACGACCCGCCTCTGCGCGGAACGCGGATTCTCGATCTGACCTCGGGCCCGATGACGGCCGTCGGCCGGCTGTTCGCCGACCTCGGCGCCCACGTGACGGTGCTGCGTCTGGACGGCGTCACCGACGACGAGGCGGCCGGCCCGTGCATCGACGGGGTGCCGATCCAGACGGCGATCAACCGCCACGGCATGGCGACGATCGAGCTGGACCCGGCCACCGAGCCGGGCAGGCGCCGGTTCGAGGATTTGCTGGCCGACACCGACATCCTCATCGAGAACACCCCGCCGGGCTCGCCCGGTGAGGCGGCGTTGGCCGTTCGGGACCTCCGCACCCGTCACGCGTCGCTGGTCATTCTGTCGATCAGCGACTTCGGCCGCGACACCGACTACCGCACCTGGCAGGGCACCGGTCCGGTCTTTCATGCGCTGAGCAGTGAACTGTCCCGGTCCGGCATTCCCGGGCGTGAGCCGCTGATCCCTCCGGCGGAACTGCCCTACCAGGTGGCCGCCGCGCAGGCAGCCGTGATGACGCTGGCGGTGTACCTGGATCGCCTTCGCACGTCCGAGGGGGACTTGATCGACTTCTCCGTCCTCGAAGGCGCGATGCAAACTCTCGATCCGCCGTTCGGCTCGGCCGGCAGCGCATCGGCGGGCGTCGCGGTGAGCGCCCAGCAACGCGACTGGAACGCCGAGCAGATGCGGTATCCGATCATTGCGTGCAGGGACGGCCACGTCCGCATCTGCATCCTCTCCAAGCGCCAGTGGCGGGGCATGTTCACGTGGATGGGCAGCCCCGAGGAGTTCGCCGACCCGTCGTACGACAAACTCGGGAAGCGGTTCAGGTCACCGGATCTCATCGCGGCGATCAATCGCTTCTGTGCCGACAAGACGCGCGCGGAACTGGAGGCGCAGGGCCAGGCCCGCGGCGTCCCCACCGCCGCGGTGCTGACACTGTCGGAAGCGTTGAACGCCGAGCATTTCGCGGCTCGCGGGTTCTTCCGCGATGTGGAGTTGGCGCCCGGAGTGGTGGCGCCGATCCCGGTCGGGGTCAGTGAGATCGATGGCTGTCGTGCCAGCGCACTCGACGTCTCGCGCTCTGACGCCCCCCGGCCCGCCGCCGCTCCGCTGCTGGCCGGCCGCCGGCGCCACGGACAGGGGCTGCCGCTGGAAGGACTGCGCGTCCTCGATCTGGGCGTGATCGTCGTCGGGGCCGACTCCGCCCGGCTCTTCGGGGACCTGGGGGCCGACGTCGTCAAGATCGAACACTCGGCGCACCCCGACGGGCTGCGGGTCGGCAAGCCGACCTCGATGACGCAACCCTTCGCCGCCGGGCATCGCAACAAGCGCTCCATCGGCATCGACATGCGCACGGACGAGGGCCGCGAACTCGCGCACCGCCTCGTGAAGGTCTCCGACGTGGTGCTGACCAACTACAAGCCCGGTGTAGCCGAGGCGCTGGGCATGGACTACGCGACGTTGCGGCGGATCAACCCGCACATCGTGGTCGTCGACAGTTCGGCGTTCGGTCCGACCGGGCCGTGGGCCGACCGGCTCGGCTACGGGCCGCTGGTCCGCGCGGCGGTCGGGTTCACCAACCTCTGGGTGTATCCGGACGAGCCGGAGACGTTCTGCGACACCGTGACGGTGTACCCCGACCACGTCGCTGCCCGGATCGGTGCGCTGAACGCGCTGGCCCTGCTGGTGCGCCGGGAACGCACCGGTGCGGGCGGGTCGGTGAGCATCTCTCAGGCCGAGGTGATGTTGAGCCATCTGGCAGCCGACATCGCCGCGGATGCGCTGCAGCGGGCCGGGCACACCCGCTCCGACGAGGCCGAACGGGACGGCCCGTGGGGGCTGTTTCCCGCGGCTGGCGAAGGCGCCTGGATCGCGATCACGGCCCGCGACGACGCCGACAGGCGGGCACTTCGCGAGGTGATGGGTATCGCCGAAGCCGCTCCCCTCGATGCGGAAGCCGTGCGCGCGTGGACACTGCGGCACTCGCGGGTCGGGGCCATGGATCTGCTGCAGGCGGCCGGCGTACCCGCGGGAGCGGTGCTGCACGCCGACGAGCTGCCGAGGTGGAGCCTCTACGAGCAGCGGCGCTCGTTCCGGGACGAACTGCACCCGCACGGCGCTGTCCCGTTCACCATCGAGAACGTCCAGATCCACTGCGACCACGTCGCCGATCCGCCGCTGGGACAGGCGCCCCTGCTGGGCGAGCAGACGGCCGAGATCGCCGCGGAGCTGCTCGGCCTCGATCCGGCGCAGATCGACGCGCTGCACGAGCGGGGAGTCCTCGAGACGCCCGAGTCGGAGGCCGCCGCGCGGGTCTGACGGGACCGCTTCGACGATCTCGTAGCATGCAGGGGCACCCCGTGGGCAGCTACCACCGTTCGAGTGCGGCAGGAATGGACATCGACTTCACCAGGCTCCGGTACTTCGTCGCCGTCGCTGACGAACTGCACTTCAAGCGCGCCGCCGACAAGTTGATGATCACGCCGCCCCCGCTGAGCAAACAGATCAAGCTCTTGGAGAACGAGCTGGGCGGAGCGTTGTTCGAGCGCGGTTACCGCGATGTGCGGCTGACTCCGCTCGGTCAGCGGCTCGTGGGGCCGGCCCGCGAGATCCTGCGGCAGGTCGAAGACTTCAAAGTCGTCGCGGCGCGCGGGATCCGGGGTCTCGCGCCGATCCGGGTCGGTGCCACCGCCTACGCCCCTTCGGACCTGCTCGCCGAACTGGAGTCCGCGCTCGCGGGCCTGCCCGGCCCGACCGAGTTCAGCGTCCCCGGTTCGGCTGCCGAGGTCACGGCCAAACTCATCGCCGGCCACATCGAACTGGGCCTCATCCACCTACCCGCCTCGGACAGGCGGCTCCGGCACAGGGTCGTGGCGAGCTATCAGGGCGGTATCGCAGTCCGGTTTGACGACCCGCTCGCCGCCAGAGATGTGGTCTCCATCGAGGAACTGCGCGACCGGGAGGTGGCCATCGACTTCGCGCGGCCCAACCCGATGGTGCTGGCGGGTCTCACGCGTCGCCTCAACCGCAGGGGAATCCACCGCATCGTCCGGACCACGAATCAGCGCGGCGGCGAGGTCGAGATGGCGACGCAGGTGTTGAACCGCCAACTCGTCGCGATCGTCAGCTACGCGCCTGACTCGTTCATCGGCAAGATCTTCTCGCCACCGGAGTTCAAGCTGATCCCCGTCGACGAAAGTACTTGGGCGCCTGCGGACATCGCTCTGGCATGGGTGCCGGAGCGGCTTCGGGAGCGGCTCGCCGACGTCGATCGCATGGTGGAGCAGATCGCCGAGCGGCTGGGCCCGGTGCACCGCGGGGCACAAGGGTGACGCCGCTCGAGTTCACTGTTCACCCGGAATTGCCGGGCGATTTCACCAGAGCGGGCGGCGATCCGAGCGCCCGTCGACCACCATGCAAGGGTGACGAATCGAGATAGCGTCGCCGGCGACATCCCGGACACCGGCATCCCGGGCCCGATGGCCGCCGAGATGTCGATGGCCGAGCAATACGACTGGCACCGGTCCTATCTGCATCGCCATCCGGTGTCCCGACGCAACTTCCTGCTCGGCTCGGCGGCGCTGGCCGGCGTCGCCGCGGCGGGCGTCTCGCCGTTCGGCCGCCGCGCCTATGCGCAGGATGCGCCGCTGACGGTCGCGAATCGCCGGGTCGGATTCGGCACGGAGGCCTCGAGTCAGTTGCGTCTTGCGGCGCAATTGTCGCGAAATCCGCACAGCCGGAAGGTCTTCGTCGACCACGGCCCGACCTCGGCGCTGGGCGCGACGGTCGAGGCGCAGGTGCGCAATCTCGTCACTCAGATTCCCGACAGCGACGGCAGCGTGCTGGCCGCCGAGCAGTTCTACGTCCACGCGCCACTCGACGGCCTCGCCGCCCGCGCGCCGCACTTCTACCGCTGGCGCACTGACGACGGTTTCGTCAGCGACGTCCGGTCCGCGGCGACGGCGATGCCGGCGGGGCGCTCCGCGACGGCGCCGTTCCGGTTCACGATGATGGGCGATCAAGGCACCGACACCACACCGCTGGTGCCGCCGGGGTTGGCTCCCGGTGATTACGACGACCGCTACTACACGCCGGACGACGATCCCGCGGTGTCGCACACCGACAACGTGCTGAACCAGATCATCGCCTCGCACCCCGACTTTCACGTGCTCGCCGGAGACATCGCCTACGCCGACCCGTCCGGCATGGGCAGGCCCCCGACGTTCGTCCGGTCCGGAGGGCACCTGCCGTCCGGATTCGACAAGTTCAATCCGTACGTCTGGGACGTGTACCTCGCGTCGATCGAGGCCAGCGCCTCCACCACGCCGTGGATGTTCGCCACGGGCAACCACGACATGGAAGCCGCCTACCCGTCCCACGGCTACGGCGGCCACCTGGCCCGCCTGGACTTCCCGGGCAACGGACCCGCGCCGTGTCCGTCGGTGTACTCGTTCGTCTACGGCAACGTGGCCGTCCTGTCCCTGGACGCCAACGACGTCAGCCACGAGATCACCGCCAACACCGGCTATTCCGGCGGCGCCCAAACCAGTTGGGTGGAGCGAACTCTGGCGACACACCGGTCGAATCCCGACATCGATTTCATCGTGTGCTTCTTTCACCACTGCGCGTATTCGACGGTCGAGACGCATGCCAGCGACGGCGGCGTCCGGGACGCGTGGTGCGCCCTGTTCGACCGGTATCGGGTGGATCTGGTGCTGCAAGGTCACAATCACGCCTTCGAGCGTTCCGACCCGATCCGCGCAGGGCGGCCGACGACCGCCGCGGCCGACTACGCCACCGTGCACCCCGACACCGACGGCACGGTGTACTACACCGTCGGTTCCGGCGGCCGACCCCGCTACAGGTTCGCCGCGGGCGAGGCGCAAAGCTACCGGGGTCACGAGGCGGCCGACACCGTCGTGCCCAACAGCTATGTGTGGACGTCCGACGGTCACAGGCAGCCGGAGGCCGTCGGATGGTCGCGGGTCAGGTTCCTCGACTACGCCTTCATCCGGGTCGACGTACGCCCGGGTGCGCTCATCAGCGAAATGGACGTGACCGCGGTCGACGAATACGGCCGCGAGTTCGACACGCTGACCTTCCGGCGGCAGGTCCGCGCCTGACGCGGGCGGCGGCGCCGGCACGACGATGTCGCTTTTCCGCCAGTGATGTCAGTGGCGCCGTGTAATTGTCGAAGGCGTGCACACCGATTTCGACCGCTGCCACCGGGCCGTCCAGGCCAAGGACGCCCGGTTCGACGGCTGGTTCGTCACCGCGGTGCTCACGACCAAGATCTACTGCCGGCCCAGCTGCCCGGTCCGTCCGCCGTTCGCCCGGAACATGCGGTTCTACCCGACGGCAGCCGCAGCGCAGCGTGCGGGCTTCCGGGCCTGCAAACGGTGCCGCCCGGACGCCTCCCCCGGCTCGCCGGAATGGAATGTCCGAGGCGACGTCGTCGCACGCGCGATGCGCTTGATCGCCGACGGCACGGTCGACCGCGAAGGAGTCACCGGGTTGGCGGCCCGGTTGGGGTACACCGTGCGCCAGCTCGAGCGCCTCATGCAGTCGGAGGTCGGCGCGACACCGCTGGCGGTTGCCAGGGCGCAGCGGGCGCAGATGGCGCGGGTACTCATCGAGACCACGGAGATGCCGTTCAGCGACGCCGCTTTCGCCGCGGGCTTCGCCAGCATCCGTCAGTTCAACGACACGGTGCGCACCGTGTGCGACCTGACGCCGACGATGCTGCGTTCTCGCGCGCAGGCCCGTCGCGGTCGTGAGGGCGTGAGCGGCACCGGCGTGATGTCCCTGCGACTTGCAGTCCGGGCACCGTTCGCCTACGACGGCCTCTTCGGCCACCTCGCCGCCAGCGCCGTCCCCGGCGTCGAAGAGTTCAGAGACGGCGCCTATCGGCGGACGCTGCGCCTTCCGCACGGCAGCGGGATCGTCGCCCTCACCCCACAACCCGACCACGTGCGATGCCGTGTGGTGGTCGACGACTTCCGGGACCTGTCCGCGGCGATCGCGCGAAGCCGACGGCTGCTCGACCTCGATGCCGATCCCGAGGCCATCGTCGACGCGCTCAGTGCTGACGATGATCTCGCGGCGCTGATCGCCAAGGCGCCGGGCCAGCGGATCCCGCGCACGGTGGACGAACACGAACTCGCAATCCGCGTCGTGCTCGGCCAGCAGGTCTCGACGGCCGCCGCGCGGACCCATGCCGGCCGGCTCGCGGCGGCGTACGGGGGCACCGTGCACGATGCCGAGGGTGCGCTGACGCACGTGTTCCCCTCCGTCACGGAGCTCGCCGAAATCGACCCGGTTCATCTGGCCTTCCCGAGATCGCGGCAGCGCTCGCTCACTGCACTGATCTCCGCATTGCTCGACGGGACGGTCCTCCTCGACGCAGGCTGTGATTGGCACGCCGCGCGGGCGCAACTGCTCGCCCTGCCGGGCATCGGCCCCTGGTCGACGGAGATGATCGCGATGCGCGGTCTCGGCGACCCGGACGCTTTCCCTGTGACAGACCTCGGCGTCAGCCTGGCTGCTCGCCAGCTGGGGTTGCCGTCGGGGCCCGCACAACTCACCGCGCGCGGTGAGCGTTGGCGGCCCTGGCGTTCGTACGCCACGCAACATCTGTGGACTGCGCTCGATCACGCGGTGAATCAGTGGCCGCCGAAGGAGAAATGATGGAAACCACGAGATACCGGACGACGGACAGTCCGATCGGCACGTTGACGCTCGCCGGCGTCGACGGCCGCCTGCGGCATCTACGCATGGACGACCAGACCTATGAGCCTGATCGCGGCGGGTGGGAGCCAGATGACGATGCGTTCGGGGACGCGATCGTTCAGTTGGAGGAGTATTTCCGCGGAGTGCGCCGCGAGTTCGACCTCGAACTCGATCTGGTCGGCACCCCGTTCCAGCGCCGCGTGTGGGAGGCGCTCTTGACGATCCCGTACGGAGAGACGCGATCGTACGGAGAAATTGCGGAACACATCGGTGCGCCGGGAGCATTCCGCGCGGTCGGAATGGCGAACGGGCACAATCCCGTCGGAATCATCGTGCCGTGCCACCGAGTCATCGGCGCCAACGGCAGCCTTACCGGATACGGCGGAGGAATCGATCGGAAAAAGAAATTGCTCGGCCTCGAGAAAAGCAATTCTTTCGCGGCCGTTCCGACGCTTTTCGATTGAGTCCGTAGAAATAGGAAATCGCCCCCCACGCAATTGTGGGGGGCGATTCCAATGTGTGTTCGGCGGTGTCCTACTTTTCCACCCGGGTGGGTAGTATCATCGGCGCTGGCAGGCTTAGCTTCCGGGTTCGGGATGGGTCCGGGCGTTTCCCTGCCGCTATGGACCGCCGTAACTTTATTCACTCGTTTTTGAGTGGAAATCTTTGTGTTTTTGGTGGTGGGGTGCAGCTTGTTGTCTGCTGTGGTGTGGTTGCGAGGTTTTGTTGGTGTTGTAAGTTTTCGGCCGGTTAGTGCCAGTTCCCTGAACTTATTGCTAAGTGTGTAGGTCTGGTCTATCGATCCCGTGGTCTGCGGGGGGCCTTATCCCACTGAAATGGGTGAGAAGCCTGGTCTTGGAGGGGGTTTCCCGCTTAGATGCTTTCAGCGGTTATCCTGTCCGAACGTGGCTATCCAGCGGTGCCCCTGGTGGGACAACTGGTGTACCAGAGGTTCGTCCGTCCCGGTCCTCTCGTACTAGGGACAGGTTTCCTCAAGCTTCTGACGCGCGCGGCGGATAGAGACCGAACTGTCTCACGACGTTCTAAACCCAGCTCGCGTGCCGCTTTAATGGGCGAACAGCCCAACCCTTGGGACCTGCTCCAGCCCCAGGATGCGACGAGCCGACATCGAGGTGCCAAACCATCCCGTCGATATGGACTCTTGGGGAAGATCAGCCTGTTATCCCCGGGGTACCTTTTATCCGTTGAGCGACACCCCTTCCACTCAGAGGTGCCGGATCACTAGTCCCGACTTTCGTCCCTGCTCGACATGTCCGTCTCGCAGTCAAGCTCCCTTGTGCACTTACACTCAACACCTGATTGCCGTCCAGGTTGAGGGAACCTTTGGGCGCCTCCGTTACTTTTTAGGAGGCAACCGCCCCAGTTAAACTACCCGCCAGGCACTGTCCCTGAACCCGGTTCAGGGTTCGAGGTTAGAGGCCCAATACGATCAGAGTGGTATTTCAACAACGACTCCACCCACACTGGCGTGTGAGTTTCACAGTCTCCCACCTATCCTACACAAACCGTATCGAGCACCAATACCAAGTTGTAGTGAAGGTCCCGGGGTCTTTTCGTCCTGCCGCGCGTAACGAGCATCTTTACTCGTAATGCAATTTCGCCGAGTCTATGGTTGAGACAGTTGAGAAGTCGTTACGCCATTCGTGCAGGTCGGAACTTACCCGACAAGGAATTTCGCTACCTTAGGATGGTTATAGTTACCACCGCCGTTTACTGGGGCTTAAATTCTCCGCTTCACCCCCGAAAGGGTTAACGGGTCCTCTTAACCTTCCAGCACCGGGCAGGCGTCAGTCCGTATACCTCGTCTTGCGACTTCGCACGGACCTGTGTTTTTAGTAAACAGTCGCTTCTCACTGGTTTGTGCCACCCCCTCCCGCTGCCGGCCGCAAGTGCCATGACGGTATGGGGGTCCCCCTTCTCCCGAAGTTACGGGGGCATTTTGCCGAGTTCCTTAACCATAGTTCACTCGTACGCCTCGGTATTCTCTACCTGACCACCTGTGTTGGTTTGGGGTACGGGCCGTGTGTGCGCTCGCTAGAGGCTTTTCTCGACAGCATAGGATCACCGAATTCGCCTCACTCGGCTATGCATCACCTCTCAGGATATGTGAAACCCGGATTTGCCTAGGTTTCTCCCTACCGGTTTGCCCCAGTATTACCACTGACTGGTACGGCTACCTTCCTGCGTCACCCCATCGCTTGACTACTACCCACCGGGGTCCCGCGCAGCCGGTGATCCTCGCTCCCCGAAGGGATTGATGGACCACCTTTTGGGCGGTTAGCACGATGGATTCATCAGGGACGCTCACACACGGGTACGGGAATATCAACCCGTTGTCCATCGACTACGCCTGTCGGCCTCGCCTTAGGTCCCGACTCACCCTGGGCGGACTGGCCTGGCCCAGGAACCCTTGGTCTTTCGGCGGGCAAGGTTCTCACTTGCCTTATCGCTACTCATGCCTGCATTCTCACTCCCACACCCTCCACAGCTGAATCACTTCGCTGCTTCACCGGATGCAGGACGCTCCCCTACCCAGCACACAAAAGTATGCTGCCGCGGCTTCGGCGGTGTGCTTGAGCCCCGCTACATTATCGGCGCACAATCACTTGACCAGTGAGCTATTACGCACTCTTTCAAGGGTGGCTGCTTCTAAGCCAACCTCCTGGTTGTCTTCGCGACTGCACATCCTTTTCCACTTAGCACACGCTTAGGGGCCTTAGCCGGCGATCTGGGCTGTTTCCCTCTCGACGCACGGAGCTTATCCCCCGCCGTCTCACTGCCGCATTACACCGTGTCGGCATTCGGAGTTTGGCTGACGTCAGTAACCTAGTAGGGCCCATCGGCCATCCAGTAGCTCTACCTCCGACACGAACACTGCGACGCTGCACCTAAATGCATTTCGGGGAGAACCAGCTATCACGGAGTTTGATTGGCCTTTCACCCCTACCCACAACTCATCCCCTCAGTCTTCAACCTAAGTGGGTTCGGGCCTCCACGCGGTCTTACCCGCGCTTCACCCTGGCCATGGGTAGATCACTCCGCTTCGGGTCCAGAACACACCACTACACCACACACTGTTGTGTGGATACGCCCTATTCAGACTCGCTTTCGCTACGGCTACCCCACCCGGGTTAACCTCGCGACATGTCCCTGACTCGCAGGCTCATTCTTCAAAAGGCACGCCATCACCCCACAACAAAGTCGAGGGCTCTGACGGATTGTAAGCGCACGGTTTCAGGTACTCTTTCACTCCCCTCCCGGGGTACTTTTCACCATTCCCTCACGGTACTAATCCGCTATCGGTCACTGAGAAGTATTCAGGCTTACCGGGTGGTCCCGGCAGATTCACAGCAGATTCCACGGGCCCGCTGCTACTCGGGGAAAACATTCCACAGCAGATCATGAGTTTTCGTCGACGGGGCTCTCACCCTCTCCGGCAGACCATCCCAGGCCACTTGGACTAACACACAATTTTCTCACTGCTGCCCAGGCCGGCGGACCTGAGAAGAAACGCCCCACAACACCGCACACACAACCCCCGCCGGGTATCACATGCACACGGTTTAGCCATCCTCCGCGTTCGCTCGCCACTACTAACGGAATCACTTTTGTTTTCTCTTCCTACGGGTACTGAGATGTTTCACTTCCCCGCGTTCCCCCCCGACACCTATGTATTCAGTGCCGGGTGACACGACATCACTCGTGCCGGGTTTCCCCATTCGGACATCCTCGGATCCACGCTCGGTTGACAGCTCCCCGAGGCATATCGCAGCCTCCCACGTCCTTCATCGGCTCCCAGTGCCAAGGCATCCACCATGCGCCCTTAAACACTTACAACACAAAACCAAAAAATGAGTCACCCACACACACCCCTCCAAAAAAGGGACTGCATGCGAGTATCAGAAAAATTTGCATTACAACTGAACACACAAGCCCACCAAGGACTTCCGCGCTCAGATGCTCGCAACCACTATCCACAAATCAAACACCACACCCCACCACCAAAGCAGGGCAACAACAAGAACCCCCACCCGGAACAAACCTCCCGAGCCAAGGGCCGGCACCCACCTCCACCGAGATGAGCCCGCGGGCTTGTTGTCTCAAAGCCCAATAGTGTGCCTGGCAGTTCCCTCACCGCAAACCCGGAAAAACTCCGAACCCGTTGCGGCTCAACGTTTGTTGTGCACCAGACCCCCACCCACTACAGGTGACGGGGCCATCTTCACGAATCGCTCCGAGTCGCGGTGATCCACACGATGTGGGCCGGCTCGAGTCTCGTGGTGCTCCTTAGAAAGGAGGTGATCCAGCCGCACCTTCCGGTACGGCTACCTTGTTACGACTTCGTCCCAATCGCCGATCCCACCTTCGACGGCTCCCTCCCACAAGGGGTTAGGCCACCGGCTTCGGGTGTTACCGACTTTCATGACGTGACGGGCGGTGTGTACAAGGCCCGGGAACGTATTCACCGCAGCGTTGCTGATCTGCGATTACTAGCGACTCCGACTTCACGGGGTCGAGTTGCAGACCCCGATCCGAACTGAGACCGGCTTTGAAAGGATTCGCTCCACCTCACGGCATCGCAGCCCTTTGTACCGGCCATTGTAGCATGTGTGAAGCCCTGGACATAAGGGGCATGATGACTTGACGTCATCCCCACCTTCCTCCGAGTTGACCCCGGCAGTCTCTCACGAGTCCCCACCATAACGTGCTGGCAACATGAGACAAGGGTTGCGCTCGTTGCGGGACTTAACCCAACATCTCACGACACGAGCTGACGACAGCCATGCACCACCTGCACACAGGCCACAAGGGAACCGACATCTCTGCCGGCGTCCTGTGCATGTCAAACCCAGGTAAGGTTCTTCGCGTTGCATCGAATTAATCCACATGCTCCGCCGCTTGTGCGGGCCCCCGTCAATTCCTTTGAGTTTTAGCCTTGCGGCCGTACTCCCCAGGCGGGGTACTTAATGCGTTAGCTACGGCACGGATCCCAAGGAAGGAAACCCACACCTAGTACCCACCGTTTACGGCGTGGACTACCAGGGTATCTAATCCTGTTCGCTCCCCACGCTTTCGCTCCTCAGCGTCAGTTACTGCCCAGAGACCCGCCTTCGCCACCGGTGTTCCTCCTGATATCTGCGCATTCCACCGCTACACCAGGAATTCCAGTCTCCCCTGCAGTACTCCAGTCTGCCCGTATCGCCCGCACGCCCACAGTTAAGCTGTGAGTTTTCACGAACAACGCGACAAACCACCTACGAGCTCTTTACGCCCAGTAATTCCGGACAACGCTCGGACCCTACGTATTACCGCGGCTGCTGGCACGTAGTTGGCCGGTCCTTCTTCTCCAGGTACCGTCACTTGCGCTTCGTCCCTGGCGAAAGAGGTTTACAACCCGAAGGCCGTCATCCCTCACGCGGCGTCGCTGCATCAGGCTTGCGCCCATTGTGCAATATTCCCCACTGCTGCCTCCCGTAGGAGTCTGGGCCGTATCTCAGTCCCAGTGTGGCCGGTCACCCTCTCAGGCCGGCTACCCGTCGTCGCCTTGGTAGGCCATCACCCCACCAACAAGCTGATAGGCCGCGGGCCCATCCCACACCGCAAAAGCTTTCCACCACAGCACATGCATGCCGTGGTCCTATCCGGTATTAGACCCAGTTTCCCAGGCTTATCCCAAAGTGCAGGGCAGATCACCCACGTGTTACTCACCCGTTCGCCACTCGAGCACCCCGAAGGGCCTTTCCGTTCGACTTGCATGTGTTAAGCACGCCGCCAGCGTTCGTCCTGAGCCAGGATCAAACTCTCCAAACAAAAACTCCCAGGCCAAAACCCGGGCAGAATTCGAATCAGAAAAATCCGATCACAAACAACAGACACCAAAAACTGGCATCCAAAAAAACATCCACCCCTAAACGGGAAAAAGAGGCAGACAACAAAACAACAAACAAAAACCACCAAACACACTATTGAGTTCTCAAACAACACACCCGGTTTCAGGCAACCCCCCCACTGTACTGCATGTGAGCAGAGAGGTCAAGCCGCTTCCGTCGTGTCCGTCCGTTGTCCGTTCGGACCGGGCAGCTGGCTTCTGGCGGAAATACTACGCGCTGTCGGCCACACGCCCAAATGTCCTGCATAGGGCGGGTTTCGGGGCCGCAAACGCTACTGGACGCGCTCGATCTCCGCACCCAGACCGACCAGATTTTCCACGAACTTCGGATAACCGCGGTCGATGTGAAAGACGTCGTGCACCTCGGTGTCACCATCGGCGACGAGACCGGCCAGCACCAGTCCGGCGCCGGCGCGGATGTCCGACGACCAGACCGGCGCACTCGACAGCTGCGGGATGCCGCGCACGACGGCATGGTGGCCATCCGTGCGTGCGTCGGCCCCGAGCCTGATCATCTCCTCGACGAACCGGAACCGGGCCTCGAACACGTTCTCCGTGATCATCGACGTCCCGTCGGCGATGGCCGCCAGCCCGATCGCCATCGGCTGCAAGTCGGTGGGGAATCCCGGGAACGGCAGTGTCGCCACGTTGACGGCTTTGGGTCGCTCGTACTGGACGACCCGGAAACCGTCGTCGCTCTGCGTCACCGTGGCGCCCGCATCGTGCAGCTTGTGGAGGACGAGTTGCAGGTGTGCGGGGTCGACACCGGTGACGGAGATGTCGCCGCGGGTCATGGCCGCCGCGATGCCCCACGTCGCCGCGACGATGCGGTCGCCGATCACCCGGTGCTCGGTCGGATACAAGCGGTCGACGCCGGTGATGATGAGCGTCGAGGAACCGGCACCGGCGACCTGCGCGCCCATCTGGTTCAACATCGTGCACAGGTCGACGACGTCGGGTTCGCGCGCGGCGTTGTGAATGATCGTGACACCGTCGGCGAGCACAGCGGCCATGAGAATGTTCTCCGTCGCCCCGACGGAGGGGAATTCCAACTGGATCTCGGCGCCGTGCAGGTGGTCCGCCTCGGCGACGACGCAGCCGTGCTCGATGTTGCACCGGGCTCCCAGTTGACGCAGCCCCGACTGATGCATATCCAGGGGCCGGGAGCCGATGGCGTCACCGCCCGGCAGAGCCACCTTCGCCCTCTTGCACCTGCCCACCAGCGGGCCCAGCACGCACACCGAGGCGCGGAACTGGCGGACCGCGGCGAAGTCGGCGTCGTACTTCGGCTCGTCGGGCGAGGTGATGCGAACGATGTCCCCGTCGAGTTCGACGGTCGCGCCGAGGCCACGCAGGACTTCGGCCATCAACGGGACATCGAGGATGTCCGGACAGTTCGTGATCGTGCTCGTGCCTTCTGCGAGCAGGGATGCCGCCATCAGCTTCAACACGCTGTTCTTGGCGCCCCCGACAGCGACTTCGCCTGATAACCGGTTACCGCCGGTCACCACGAAATGCTCGCTCACGCCGGTTAGTGTAAACAGCGCGGTTGGTCATGTCAGTCTGCCAAGCCGCCGCGATGAGCACATACCGATACCGGTGCCGTAGCGTTTCGGTATGGCTGTTCACCTGACCCGGATATACACGCGGACCGGCGACGACGGGACCACTGGGCTCAGCGATTTCAGCCGGGTTTCGAAGAACGACGCACGTCTTGCGGCCTACGCCGACTGTGACGAAACCAACGCGGCGATCGGGGTCGCCGTCGCGCTCGGCAACCCGGACGAGCGCCTGCTGGCGGTGCTTCGGCAGATCCAGAACGACCTGTTCGATGCCGGTGCCGACCTGTCGACGCCCGTGGTCGACGACCCCGAATACCCTCCGCTTCGCGTCCCGCAGAGCTACATCGACCGACTCGAGAAGTGGTGCGACGAGTTCAACGAACCGCTACCGGCGCTCAATTCGTTCATCCTGCCCGGGGGGACGCCGCTGTCTGCGCTGTTGCACGTCGCGCGAACCGTCGCCCGGCGCGCGGAACGCTCGGCGTGGCATGCGGTGGAAACTCACGGCGATTCCATCAGCGTGTTGCCGGCCAAGTATCTGAACCGGCTCTCCGACCTGCTGTTCATCCTGTCGCGGGTGGCCAATCCGCAGGGTGACGTGCTGTGGCGTCCCGGAGGACAGGCTCAGTAGGTCCGGCGGCGGGCCCGCGGCGACGGCCGCGACTCCAGCCACGACGTGAAGGCGGTCAACGCACCGCGGTCCAGCGCGATCTCGTAGCCGCGGCCCCGATCCGGCCCGGCGTCCCGCAGTTCGAGAACCACGATCTCGTCGGTCATGATGTCGAACTCGTCGCCACGGGGTGAGCGCCGCGACACGATCTCCAGGCCTCTGCGGCTCAACGTCCGGTCCGGCCACCAGCGCAGACTCGACAGCCGGTAGAACCCGGCCTCTCCACCGCGGTACCGCATGACGCCGTGCCGCCAGCCGTGACCGCCGACGGCCGGCACGTCACGCAGGATCGCTGCGGTTCCGCCGACCTGGCGCAGCTTCCACAGCCGATAGGACAGCGCGATGACCGCCAGCAGGAGCACGCCGACCAGCGCGACCATGAACAGCATGGACGCGCTCATCGACGCTCAATCCAGTTGGCCGAGGGCGCGTAGCCGCGCCCTGCCCCAGGCTGCTGTCCGCTCGTCGTCGGACTCCGAATCCTGCTTGGCCTCGTCGGCATTGATCTCCGACTCGAGCTGCGCGTTCTCGACCAAGATGCGGACCGCCTCGTCGGTGACCGACAGGAAGCCGCCGTCCACCGCGATCCGGAGGTCGTCCTCGCCCTCGCGCTCGACACGCACCATCGCGTCGTCGACGAGCTGCGCGACGAGAGGAATGTGCCGGGGCAGGATGCCGATCTCCCCGGCAGTGGTGCGGGTGAACACGAACGTGGCTTCGCCCTTCCACAGTTCGCGTTCCACGGCGACGATCTCGACGTTCATCTCCGCCATGTCACACCACCTCCCGAAGTTCGATGCAAGCGCTCATCTGTGCCTGCCGGTTCTTCGCGCAAGCGCTCATCTGTGCCTGCCGGTTCTTCGCGCAAGCGCTCATCTGTGCCTGCCGGTTCTTCGCGCAAGCGCTCATCACAGCTTCGCGCCGAGGCTTTCGGCCTTCTTCGCCAGATCGTCGAGGCCGCCGATCAGGAAGAACGCCTGCTCGGGCAGGTGGTCGAAGTCGCCCTTGGTGAGCTTGTCGAACGCCTCGATGGTCTCCTTGAGCGGCACCGTCGAGCCCGGCTGGCCGGTGAACTGCTCGGCGGCCATCATGTTCTGGCTCAGGAAGCGCTCGATGCGGCGGGCGCGCTGCACCAGCTGTTTGTCCTCTTCGGCGAGCTCGTCGATACCGAGGATCGCGATGATGTCCTGAAGGTCCTTGTAGCGCTGCAGGATTCGGATGACCTCTTGCGCGACGCGGTAGTGCTCGTCGCCGACGACCGAGGGGTCGAGGATCGTCGAGCTCGACGCCAGCGGGTCCACCGCCGGGAAGATGCCCTTGGAGAACACCGTACGAGAGAGCTCCGTGGTCGCGTCGAGGTGCGCGAACGTGGTGGCCGGGGCCGGGTCGGTGTAGTCGTCGGCGGGCACGTACACGGCCTGCATCGACGTGATCGACTTGCCACGCGTCGAGGTGATGCGCTCCTGGAGCTCACCCATCTCGTCGGCCAGCGTCGGCTGGTAACCCACCGCCGACGGCATGCGGCCGAGCAGCGTGGACACCTCGGAGCCGGCCTGGGTGAACCGGAAGATGTTGTCGATGAACAGCAGCACATCCTGGCCCTGCTCGTCGCGGAAGAACTCCGCCATGGTCAGCGCCGACAGCGCGACGCGCATACGGGTGCCCGGCGGCTCGTCCATCTGACCGAACACCAGCGCGGTGTCCTTGAGCACGTTCGCGTCCTCGAGCTCGACCCACAGGTCGTTGCCCTCACGGGTGCGCTCGCCGACGCCGGCGAACACCGAGGTACCGCCGAAGTTGCGGGCGATGCGGTTGATCATCTCCTGGATGAGCACCGTCTTGCCCACGCCGGCGCCGCCGAACAGCGCGATCTTGCCGCCACGCACATACGGGGTCAGCAGGTCGACGACCTTCAGGCCGGTCTCCAGCATCTCCGTGCGGGGTTCGAGCTCCGAGAAGGCCGGCGGCTTGCGGTGGATCGACCAGTGCTCGAAGTCCTTGCCGTAGCCGGGCTCGTCGAGGCAGTCACCGAGGGCGTTGAACACGTGCCCCTTGACGCCGTCACCCACCGGCACCGAGATCGAGTCGCCGGTGTCGGTCACCTCGACGCCACGAACCAGACCGTCCGTCGGCTGCATCGAGATGGTGCGCACCAGGTTGTCACCGAGGTGCTGCGCGACCTCCAGGGTCAGCGTCTTGGACAGCTCCTTGTAGGAGATGTCGGCGTGCAGCGCGTTGAACAGTTCCGGCACGGCGCCGCGCGGGAACTCCACGTCGACCACCGGGCCGGTGATCCGGACCACGCGACCGGTGGTCTCCTTGTCTTTGGCTGGTGCACTCATTTTCTCTTCGCTTCCTAGAGGGCGTATTGCTGAAGGTCACTTGGCGTCGGCCAGCGCGTTGGCGCCGCCGACGATCTCGCTGATTTCCTGGGTGATCTGGGCCTGACGTTCGCGGTTGGCGGCCAGTGTCAGGGACTTGATCAGATCGTCGGCGTTGTCGGTGGCCGACTTCATCGCGCGCCGTCGGGCAGCGGATTCCGACGCCGCCGCTTCGAGCAGCGCAGCGTACACCCGGGTGGCGACGTAGCGCGGCAACAGCGCGTCGAACAGCGTCTCTGCGTTGGGCTCGAACGAGAACAGGGTGCGGGGTCCGTCCTCGGGCGTCTCGTCCTCGACGTACTCGACCACCATCGGCGCAATCCGTCGGGCTGCCGCCGACTGCGACAGCATCGACTTGAACTCGGTGAAGACGATGTGCAGTTCGTCGACGCCGAGAACACCGTCGGCTCCGGCATCGTCACCCTCGTCGTCGGCACCGGACATGAACGCCGCCACCAGGGTGTCGGCGATCTCCCGCGCCTGTTCGTAGGTGGGCCGCTCCGAGAAGCCGGTCCACGACTCGATGACGTTGCGCTGGCGGAAGTTGTAGAACCCCAGCGCTTTCCGGCCGACGGCATACAACACCGGATCCTTGCCCTCTTCGCGGAGCAGGGAGAACAGTTCCTCGGCCTGCCGCAGCACGTTGGCGTTGTAGGCACCACACAGTCCGCGGTCGGACGACACCACCAGCACGGCGGCACGCCGCGGGTTCTCCCGCGCGACGAGCAGCGGATGGTCCAGCGCGCTCGCGCTGGCCAGCTCGGTGAGCATGTTGGTGATCTCGGTGCTGTACGGCCGAGCCGCCTCGACTCGGGCCTGGGCCTTGGCGATTCGCGACGTGGCGATCATCTCCTGGGCCTTGGTGATCTTCTTGATCGACCCGGCGGACCTGATCCGCCCGCGTAGCTCACGCAGTGTTGCAGCCATCTAGCTCTCCAGAACCTTTCGGGTCCTACTACTTCTTGGGCGCCGGCTTGCGGACCTTGACGGACTCCTTCTCGACGTCCTCTTCGTCCATCGCCTCGGCCTCGTGCTCGTTCACCGCGACCGAGCTTCCGTCAGAGGCTGAGAACCCCTTCTTGAACTCGTTGATGATGCCCGTCAGCTTCTCCTGCTCCTCTTCCGGGAACTTTTTGCTCTCCCGGATGTTCTCGAGGATCTCGCTGTGCGAGCCCTTGACGTGCTCCAGCAGCTCCTGCTCGAAGCGCGCGACGTCCTCGACGGGCACCGAGTCGAGGTGGCCACCGGTGCCGAGGAAGATCGCGATGACCTGATCCTCGACCGGGTACGGCGTGTACGCGGGCTGCTTGAGCAGCTCCACCAGGCGGGCACCGCGGTCGAGCTGTGCCTTCGACGCGGGATCGAGGTCCGAGGCGAACGCGGCGAACGACTCCAGCTCGCGGTACTGCGACAGCTCCAGACGCAGCGAACCGGCCACCTCTTTCATGGCCTTGATCTGCGCGGCGCCACCGACGCGGGACACCGACACACCGACGTTGATGGCCGGCCGCACACCCTGGTTGAACAGGTCGGACTCCAGGAAGCACTGGCCGTCGGTGATCGAGATGACGTTGGTCGGGATGAACGCCGAGATGTCGTTGGCCTTGGTCTCGATGATCGGCAGGCCGGTCATCGAACCACCACCGAGCTCGTCGGACAGCTTGGCGCAACGCTCCAGCAACCGCGAGTGCAGGTAGAACACGTCACCGGGGAACGCCTCGCGGCCCGGTGGGCGGCGCAGCAGCAGCGAGATCGCGCGGTAGGCGTCGGCCTGCTTGGACAGGTCGTCGAACACGATCAGCACGTGCTTGCCGTCGTACATCCAGTGCTGGCCGATGGCCGAACCGGTGTAGGGCGCAAGCCATTTGAAGCCGGCAGCATCGGAGGCCGGCGCCGCGACGATCGTGGTGTACTCCATCGCGCCACCCTCTTCGAGGGCCCGCTTCACCGACGCGATCGTGGTGCCCTTCTGGCCGATCGCGACGTACACGCAGCGCACCTGCTTGCTCGGATCGCCGGTCTCCCAGGCCTCGCGCTGGTTGAGGATCGTGTCGACGCACACCGCGGTCTTGCCGGTCTTACGGTCGCCGATGATCAGCTGACGCTGCCCGCGCCCGATCGGCGTCTGGCTGTCGATGGCCTTGATGCCGGTCTGCAGCGGCTCCGACACGCCCTGCCGCTGGACCACCGAGGGGGCCTGCAGCTCCAGTGCGCGACGGGTGTCGGACTCGATGTCGCCCTGACCGTCGATGGGCTGGCCGAGCGGGTTGATGACGCGGCCCAGGAAGGCGTCACCCACCGGAACCGAGAGCACCTCGCCGGTCCGCTTGACCTGCTGGCCCTCTTCGATCTTCTCGAACTCACCGAGGATGACCGCGCCGACGCTGTGCTCGTCGAGGTTCAGCGCGACACCGAGGACGCCGCCGGGGAACTCCAGCAGCTCCTGGGTCATCACCGAGGGAAGACCCTCGACGTGCGCGATGCCGTCACCGGCGTCGATGACGACGCCGACCTCTTCGCGGTCGGAGTCGGCGGTGAAGGAGGAGACGTAGTCCTCGATCGCCCCTTCGATGTCAGAAGCCGAGATTGTCAACTCTGCCATGGCTTTTCGTCTTCCTGCCTGTGTGTTTCTCGTTGCTGTGGATGCTCGGGGACCGGCGCGCTCAGTCCGGCAGCCCTGTACGGGCCGCGGCCAACCGGGATGAGATGGAGCCGTCGATGACCTCGTCACCGACCGTGATCAGGAGCCCGCCGAGCAGATCGGGATCGACATTCAGCTGGACCGACACCTCGGTGCCGTAGATCCGGCTCAGCACCTGGGTGAGGCGGGTGCGCTGCTCGTCGGACAGTTCCGTGGCCGCGGTGACCTCGGCGACGGCCTCGCCGCGCCGGGTCACAGCCAGTTCGGCCAGATCGCTGACGGCGGCATCGGCGAGCCCGCCGCGGAGCAGTTCGACCGTCTGCGCCAGCAGTGCCGTCGTGGTGGCGTTCACTCCCCCGCCGGACTGGAGGACCTTGTCCAGCAGGCCGACGCGCTTGTCGGCATCCACCGTGGGATCCGACAGCAGGCGGTTCAGGCGGGACTCGGAGTCCAGCACCCGACCGACCCGGAACAGCTGCTCCTCGACCTCTTCGGCCTGCCCGTCGCGCTCGGCGCGCACCAGGAGTGCCAGCCGGGCCACGTGCTCGAGGGCGTCGACGAGGTTCCCCTCACTCGACCACCGCTGCGTCACAGCGGTTTTCAGCAGATCCAGTGTCGCGTCGTCGACCTTGCCCTGGAAGAGACGTTCCGCCAGAGCGACCTTGGCGTCCGACTCGTCGCTCGCCTCGGCGAGGACGTTGTTGAGCGCCGGCTGCTTGATGAGCAGTTTGGCCACGGCGGCGAGGTTGTCGGCCAGCGTGCTCAGGGTGTCGGCGTCGGCGCCGTCGGCAACCGAATCGAACTTCTTGACCACCTCGGCCAGCGCCTCGCGACTGGCGGCACGCAGGTTCAGCGTGGCTCCCGCCTCCAGCACGGCCGGCGAAGGCGCCATCTCGTCGAGGTGGTCGAGGAAACGGTCCACGGTCGCGGACTGCGCCTGCGGGTCGGAGACGTAATTGCGGACGATCTCCTCGGCCTTCTGCACCGATTCGAGGCCCAGGTTCTGGCGCAGCTCCCGAATGGTCTGCTGGCGGAGCAGGTGAATCTGTTGCTCGCCTTGAGATTTGATGCGCTCCGCCTCAGAGGCCGCCTGCTCACGCAGCTGCTCGGCGATCCGGGTCGAATCGTGGCGAGCCTCCTCGGTCAGCCTCGCGCCTTCGGCCTTCGCGTCCTCGACGGCCTTCTCGTGCATCTTGTCGGCACTGGCCAGCTTCTCGGCGGCGGACTTGCTCTCCTCGAGCGCAGCGCGGACCGCGTCCTGCTGGTTCTTCATCAGGGTGCGGACAGGCGGGACGACCCACTTGACCACGATGAACACGATGATCGCGAAACCGACCAGCTGTCCGATGAATGTCGACATCAACGCCTCCCGCTCGAGGTGTCGTTGACATCGACACCCAGAATGCGGCTCGCCAAGGTAGCGGACAGACCGTCGACCGACGACTCCAGCTCACTCGACGTCGCCGAAGCCTTCTGCTGTAGGTCCGTGTTGGCCGACTGCAGCCGGTCGGACACCTCACCGCCCGCCTCGGCCCGGGCCTCGTCGACGGCTTTGCGACCTTCGGCGCGGGCCTCGTCACGAATCGACGACGCCTCTCCGCGCGCGCCGGCCATCGTCTCGTCGTAGTCGGCCTGGGCTGCCGCGACCTGCTCTGCCGCCTTCCTGTTGTCCGCAGCGGTCTTGGCGAGCATCGCCTCACGCTCTGCCAACACCTTGCTGACCGGAGGCACGACCCACTTCCAGATCACGCCGAGCACGATCAGGAAGATGAGCAGGACGAAGAAGAAGGTGCCGTTGGGAACCAGGAAGTTACTGGTCCCACCGCCTTCTCCCTCGGCCGCCAGGTAAACGACGTTCGGATCGGGCATGGAGAGGACTACTTGACCGGGGTGGCGAAGACGAACAGCGCCATGAAGGCCAGGTTGATGAAGTAGGCCGCCTCGACCAGACCGACGGTGATGAAGAACGGAGTGAACAGTCGGCCCTGAGCTTCCGGCTGCCGGGCGATGCCCGAGATCAGCGCATTACCGGCGATACCGTCACCGATACCCGCGCCGATGGCGCCACCGGCCATGATCAGACCACCGCCGATGAGCGCGCCCGCAGCGATAGTGGGATTCATTCCTTATCCTCCTTGATAACTGGCTCTTGGTTGTCGCCAGGTCTGTGTGGGTCTCGCAGTACTGCTGGGTCTAGTGCTGTTCTGCTGTGCTGCTCTCAGCGTGGTCTTTGTCGTGCTCGGCGTCGTGGTCGAGCTCCATCGACTGTCCGAAGTACAGGATCGTCAACAGAGCGAAGATGAACGCCTGGATCAATCCGATGAAGAGGTCGAAGGACTTCCAGATCGCGTTGGGCAGCCAGAGAATCCAGGCGGGGAACAACGCGATGAGGCCGACCATGATGCCGCCGGCGAAGATGTTGCCGAAGAGTCGCAGGGACAACGAGATCGGCTTGGCGATCTCCTCGACGATGTTGATCGGCGCCAGGAACGCCACGTGGCCCTTGGCGACCTTGATCGGGTGGCCCACGATCCCGCGCCGCCAGATTCCCGCCAGGTGGTAGCAGAGGAAGACGAACAGCGCGAGGGCGAGCACGAAGTTGATGTCGGACGCGGGCGGCTTGATCAGCTCGGTGGTGACGCCGTGAGAGTCGGTGTACTGCACCGGGAGTACCGAGAGCCAGTTCGCGAACAGGATGAAGCAGAACAGCGCGACGGCCAGCGGCAGCACGAATGGTGCGATGCGCATCCCGATCGCGCTCTCCACCTGGTTGCGCATCTGGATGGTGATCGCCTCGAAGAACAGCTGCACGCCGCCGGGCACACCCGTCGAGGTCACCTTCGCGCGCAGGAAGAACGCCAGCGCGATGACGATGACGCCGGCGATGGCGGTCGACAACACGGTGTCGACGTTGACCGTCAGGCCGAACCACTTCTGCTCGAGGTGGTGACCGACCTCGAGGGCGAGCACGCTTTCAGTCATCTACGAATCAGTCCTTATTGAGCTATCCGTCGTTGGATGTCGAAGAGTCGGTGGTCGCGGCCGGGCCCTGGTCACCGTCGCCTGCGCGCAGCTTCTTCAGGACCGGCAGAGATGTGCTCAAGACGAGAACCACCTGGAACAGTGCCAGACCGAAGAGCACACCGAGGCCCATCGGCCGGAAAAGGAAGGCGATCGTCAGGCCGACCACGGTGATGGCAAGCAAGCGGGACGCCGAGTTCAGCGCCATCTTCTTCTTCAGCGGATGGTCCTGCGCGGTGATCGCGTTCACGGCCCGTCGCACCAGCAGCGCGTTGAGGAGACCCAGCGCCATGCCGACGCCGAAGAACAGGCCGAAAAGCGGATAGCCCACGAGCGCGGCAACCGCGGTCACGACGGCGGTCAGCGCAACGCACAGCACGAGCAGGCGCACAGGCCTGAAAGCGACTGACGGAAACACCAACGGCGCATCTTGCGCTGGCGTCGTCACTGCTTCACCTCAATCCCGCAATAGTCAAGTCTTGTGAGCGTCATCTCGCTGATCCTGTGAGCGTCCGTAGCGTATCGAAGTGCGGCGGGCGCGCTGGAATCACCCACGGGGAAGCTCCTGTGATCGGTCGATCTGTCGGTCGTTGTTCTCGCCCCGAGCGGCACCAAAAACTATGGATCCGACGGTTCGAAAGGCCGGCAACCCGCGAGGTCTTATCGGGTTCTAACTGAACCCTAACACATGGTGAGGGCCATAAAAGAGCACCTACTACTTTTTGTCGTATACCTCGTCGACGACGCCGTCGCGGCGTCTCAGCAACGGGATCAGAGTCACCACGACGGCCACCACGATCGCGCCCACCATGACCGCCGCCGTGTACCGCGGATCGAAGAAAATGGTGCTCGCGGCTCCCAGCGCGACGATGCCGACCCACAGGTAGATCAGCAGCACGACCCTGCGGTGGGAATGACCGATCTCCAGCAGCCGATGGTGCAGGTGCATCTTGTCCGGGCTGAAGGGGCTCAGGCCCGCGCGGGTGCGCCGGATGATCGCGAGCAGCATGTCCAGGGCCGGGACGAACATCACGGCGACCACCAGCAGGAACGGCGAGAGCAGCGCGAACACGTCGCGCACCCCGTACGCCGTCTGCGAGATCGGACCGGCCGCCGTGGTCGACGCGGCCGCCAGCATCAGGCCGATCAGCATCGACCCGGAATCGCCCATGAAGATGCGGGCTTTGTGGAAGTTGTGCGGGAGAAAGCCCAGACAGGCGCCGGCCAGGACCACCGAGATGACGGCCGGCGGGTAGAACAGCACGTCACCACCGTGGTCGCGCAGCAGTCCCACGGAGAAGATGCAGATCGCCGAGGCGGTGATCAGCCCGAGACCGGCGGCCAGCCCGTCGAGGCCGTCGACGAAGTTCATCGCGTTGACGATCGCGACGGTCAGCGCCAGCGTCAGCAAAATCGACGCGACCTGGTCCAGCACGATCGTCCCGACTCCCCCGATCGGGATGTAGAGCACGCTCCAGGCCACGCCCATGGTGACCAGCACACTGGCGGCGGTGATCTGGCCGGCGAACTTGGTCAGCGCATCGAGGCCCCACCGGTCGTCGATCAGGCCGACGACCATGATCAGCCCGCCGGCGACCACCACCGCGGGCATGCCGGACGAGTAGACGAAGCCGCGCGTCAACGCCGGCAGCTGAGACGCCAGCAGGACGGCGGCCAGCACGCCGAGATACATCGCGAGGCCACCCATCCTCGGCGTCGGTTTGGAGTGGACGTCCCGTTCGCGCGGGTAGGCCACCGCGCCCCACCGCATCGCGAGCACGCGAACCCAGCCGGTGGCCAGATAGGTGATGATCGCCGCCGTCAGTCCGACGAGCGCGAGCTCACGCAGCGGGACTCCGGCGCCCCGATCGGAAAGCGCAAGCAGCCCACCGGCCATGTACTGCACGTCGCTCACCACTGGATGCACCGTACTCGACGACCTTGAGAGCGCCGGGATCCTTCGGGCCCGGGTCGCGTGGCTGCGGTCAGGGTGTCGCGGTCAGTGTCTCGGGATCGACACCGAGCACGCCCGCGATGGCTTCGGCGCTGACCGGGCCCTGCCGCAGCACCCGCGGGTGCGCCCCGGTGAGGTCGACGATCGTCGAGGCGGCCTGCCGCTCGGCCGGGCCGCCGTCGAGATATACCTCGACCAGGTCGGCGAGCTGATCGCGCGCCTGCGCCGCGGTGACCGAGGCGGGCCGGCCCGAGATGTTGGCACTCGACACCGCCATCGGGCCCACCTCGCGCAGCAACTCGATGGCGACCGGGTGCAGCGGCATCCGCAGCATCACCGTGCCGTTGGCGTCTCCGAGGTCCCACTGCAGCGACGGCGCCTGGTGCACCACCAGGCTCAGTGCGCCGGGCCAGAAGGCGCGAATCAGCTCCTTGGCACTCTGCGGCACCGAATAGACCAGACCCTGGATCGTGTGCCACGACCCCACCAGCACCGGCACCGGCATGTCGCGGCCGCGGCCCTTCGCCGCCAGCAGCGCGGCGACCGCCTCGTTGTCGAAGGCGTTCGCGCCGATGCCGTACACGGTGTCGGTCGGCATCACGACGAGCCGGCCACCCTTGAGCGCGCTGATCGCCGAGGCGATGCCCGCCTCGCGCTGCCCGGGGTCGCTGCAGTCGAACAGTTCACTCATGCGCGGTCCTCTCCGCCTCGGTCACTTCGCCGCACCGCGGTGACGAACCGCGGCCGGCCCGCGAGATCGCACCGGGCCGTCACGTCGACGAACGCCCCCGTGCGGGTGAACGCTTCGACGGTGCGGTCAGCGGTGGTGTCGTCGTGTTCGACGGCACAGCATCCGCCCGGCCGGAGCAGCCGGCCCGCGACGGGCGCGATCCGGTCGATCACCGCCATGCCGTCGTCGCCGCCGAACAGCGCATGGGCCGGGTCGTGCTGCGCCACTTCGTGTTCCAACTCGGTTGCAGCCGGAATGTAGGGCGGGTTGGCGACGAGCAGGTCGACCGCACCGTCCCATTCGCCGAGCAGGCCATTGTCGGTGACATCGGCGCGCACCAGTTCGACGGGGGTTCCCGCCAGATTCCGGCGGGCGTAGGCCAGCGCGTCGTCGGAGTCGTCGACGGCCAGCACCGTCGCGTTCGGGCGAGCTGTCGACAAGGCGAGCGCGAGCGCGCCGGACCCGGTGCACAGATCGACGATCACCGGTCGGTCCGGAAGCGGCCGGGTCAACGCCCACTCCAGCAGCGACTCGGTCTCCGGACGCGGGACGAAGACACCGGGACCGACGTGCACGGTGACGGGGCCGAACGCCGCGGTCCCGGTCAGGTGCTGCAGCGGGATGCGCTCGGCACGACGGGCGATCAGCTGCCGGTATCGGTCGCCGAAGTCGGCGTCCGGGTCGGCGAACACCACCCGGCCGCGGTCGGTGCCCGCGACGTGCGCGGCGAGCAGTTCGGCGTCGGTGCGCGGGGACGCCACCCCGGCGGCGGCCAACTCGTCCGTGGCGGCGTCGATCATCTGACGCATCGTCGCGGGCCGGTTGGCGACGCTCACGACGTGCTCTGCAGTCGGGCCTGCTTGTCGGCGGCAGCCAGCGCGTCGAACAGCGCGTCCAGGTCGCCGTCGAGCACCTGGTCGAGGTTGTGCGCCTTGAAGTTGATGCGGTGGTCGGCGATCCGGTTCTCCGGGAAGTTATAGGTCCGGATGCGCTCGCTGCGGTCGACCGTGCGGATCTGGCTCGCGCGATCCGCCGACGCTTCGGCGGACGCCTGCTCCTCGGCCAGCGCCTGCAGCCGGGCGGCCAGCACCTGCATGGCCCGGATCTTGTTCTGCAGCTGGGACCGCTCGTTCTGGCAGGTGACGACGATGCCGGTCGGCAGGTGCGTGATCCGCACCGCGGAGTCGGTGGTGTTGACGCCCTGGCCGCCCTTGCCGGACGAGCGGTAGACGTCGATGCGCAGATCGGATTCGTCGATCTGCACCTGCTCGACTTCTTCGGGCTCGGGGTAGACGAGGACGCCGGCCGCCGACGTGTGGACCCGGCCCTGCGACTCCGTCACGGGCACCCGCTGGACCCGGTGCACGCCGCCTTCGAACTTCAACCGCGACCACACGCCGTCCGCGGAGTCGCCCTTGCTGCGGATCGACAGCGTGGCGTCCTTGAAGCCGCCGAGATCGGAGGTGGTCTCGTCGAGCATCGTGACGGTCCACCCGTGCCGTTCGGCGTAGCGGGTGTACATGCGGGCCAGGTCCGCGGCGAACAGCGCGGACTCTTCGCCACCCTCACCGGACTTGACCTCGAGCACGATGTCGTCGGCGTCGTGCGGGTCGCGGGGTGCGAGCAGGTCGGTCAGATGGGTGTCGAGGTCGGCCACGGTCGAGGCGAGCTCGTCGACCTCCTCGGCGAACGAGGAGTCGTCGGCGGCCAGTTCCCGCGCGGCCTCGAGGTCACCTCGCGCGGTGTCCAACTTGCGGTACGTGGCGACGATGGGCGACAGCTGGGCGAAGCGCCGGCCCGCCTTGCGCGCGGCGACCGGGTCGGCGTGCAGCTCGGGGTCGGAGAGACGCTGCTCCAGTTCGGCGTGCTCGGCGAGGATGGCGTCGATCGCCGGTGCGGTCTCGGTCATGTCGCCTCCTTCAGCACGTGTGTCCCGACGTAGGTCCCCCAGTCACGAAACGGCGCCCGGCCTGCTCGTCGTGCAGCAGAACGGGCGCCGATCGAACAGCTACTTGTCGGCTGCCGGCTTGCGCTTGCCGTAGCGCTTCTCGAAGCGCGCGACGCGGCCGCCGCTGTCGAGGATCTTCTGCTTGCCGGTGTAGAACGGATGGCACTGCGAGCAGACCTCGACGGTGATCTGTCCGCTCTGCTTGGTGCTGCGGGTGGTGAAGCTTGCGCCACAGCCGCAGAGCACGGTGGTCTCGACGTAGTCAGGGTGAATGCCCGATTTCATGGTTTCCTCTTCGATCGTGGCTCCGGGTCGCCTTCCCGAGCCGGGAAGTCGCGGCGTGAACCGGAACCGAGGTGTCGGCGGTCCACCCGGCCGGAGGCCGGCAGACTGGCACTTATTATGCCAGGGCAACCGCCAGCAGCCTAAACGCGTGGACGGCGGTCGCTATTCCTCGCCGGAGACGATGCGGTAGGTACGCCCGTCGCGCGTCCACAGCAGCCGCCCTTCCGGATTCGTGCCCATGGCGATCATCTCCCGTTTGAGCACCTTGTTCGTGGCCGTACTCGGCAGCGCGTCGGCGATCCAGACGTGCCGGGGCCAGGCCTTCGGCGAGAGGTCCGGCTGGCCGGCGAGGAACTCACCGAACTCCTCGGGTGTCAGCGTCGCCTCGTCGGCCAGCACGATCGCGGCCATGACCTGGTCTCCGACGTGCTCGTCGGGCACCGGGTAGACGGCGACCTGGCTGACCGCCCGCTGCCGGATCAAGATCCGCTCGATGGGCGCCGAGGTCATGTTCTCGCCGTCGACCCGCATCCAGTCCGCGGTGCGGCCGGCCAGGTAGATCCAGCCGTCCGCGTCGCGGTAGGCCAGGTCCCCCGACCAGAACATGCCGTGGCGCATGCGTTCGTCGGTGGCTCCCTGATCGTTGTAGTAGCCGGCGAACATCCCCGCGCCCTGGGTGTTGACGAGCTCGCCGATCGCATCGTCGGCGTTGACCAGCGCGCCGTGGGCGTCGAACTGAGCCACCGCACACTCGGTCAACGTCTCCGAGTTGTAGATGGCCACGCCGGGAAAGCCTCTGCCGATGGAGCCCGCCGGGCAGCCGTCCTCGCGCGTCACCGTGACCGCGTTCTCGGTGGAACCGAAGCCGTCCCACACTTCGCATCCGAATCGCCGCGCGAACTCGGCGATGTCGCGATCGCTGGCCTCGTTGCCGAACGCCACGCGCAGCGGGTTGTCGCTGTCGTCGTCCCGTTCGGGACCGGCGAGGATGTAGGCCAGCGGCTTCCCTACGTAGTTCATGTAGGTGACGCCGTAGCGGCGGACGTCGTCGATGAAGCGTGAGGCGGTGAACTGCGCGGGCGCCATCGCGGCGCCGGAGTTCAGCGCGACGGACCAGCCGGCGAGCACCGCATTGCTGTGGAACAGCGGCATCGACAGATAGCAGACGTCGTCGGAGGTCAGCTCGTAGCGGGCAGCCAGCGCGGCACCGGCGAGCAGCACCATCGCGTGCATCATCTTGACGGCCTTCGGGTCACCGCTGGTCCCGGAGGTGAAGATCAGCATGAACGTGTCGGTGGCGGTGACCTCACGGTGCGGGGTCAGCGCCCCGGCTTGGGCCGTCAGTTCCTTCCACTCCGGGCTGCCGACCACCAGCAGTCGCACGTCGGCGAGGTCCAGGCCGTTCAGCAGCCCCAGGTGCGTGTCGTTGGTGATGAGGATCTGGCAGTCGGCGCGGCGGATGTCGCGCACCAGCGCGTCGCCCCGGCGGGTGTTGTTGATGCCGCAGACGACGTAGCCGCCGAGACCGGCGGCGGCCATCGCGGTCAGCATGTCCGGGGTGTTGCCCAGCAGGACGCCCACGTGCAGCGGCCGGTCCGGGTCGGCGATGCCGATCAGCGCCGCGGCCTGGGCGGCGGCCGCGCCGAGGTGCTCGCGCCACGTCCAGGTCCGACCCTCGTAGGTGACCGCGATGCCGTCGTCACTGCAGAGATCCCGCAGCAGCTGCTGAACCGTCTCGGCCACCCGCCCGCCCTTCGCATCAGTGAACAGATCGAGATTATTGTCTACTCGACCCGGCCGGCGCAGCGTACCGCGGCCGCGTCCCGCCATTTGCGAAGATAGGTGGGTGAGCGTGGGCACCGCGTCGAAATCGGAGGCCAGCCCCCCGGTCAAGTCCGTCCGGGATCGGCTGATCGATGCGGCCGAACAGTGCCTGACGGCCAAGGGGATTCGCGCCACGACCGTCTCCGAGGTGGCGGAACTGGCCGGCGTCAGCCGCGGGTGGCTCTACCGGCACTTCCCCGACAAGGCCGAACTGCTCGGCGCGGCGATCGTGCGCCTCAATGACGCCTTCTGGACCGAGTCACGGGCCCGCCTGGACGCGATCACCGAGCTCGAGCAGAAGATCGCCACGGGCGTCGCGCTCGCCCGCCGGGAGTCCGAGACGCCCGGCGCCCTGGTCCTCAAGCTCCGCCAGGAGGAACCCGAGGCGTTCACGGCGTGTGTCGGGCTCGGTGTGCGCGGGCTGATCCCCGAGATCGCCGCGTTCTGGGAGCCTTATGTTCGCGCTGCAGTCGACCGCGGCGAGATCCATCCGGACACCGACTGCGCGGAAGCGGCGGAGTGGATCGCGCGGATCATGATGAGCCTGGCGACGGTTCCCGGTGAACACTGCGACGTCGACGACCCCGAGTCGGTGCTGAGGCACGCGCGCCGCTACATCGTGGCCGCACTCCGCTGCGAGCCCGCCTGAGGTCTGCTCACCAGGCTGCCGCGACGGCGGCCTGCCGCCCGGTGAGCATCAGCAACACGTCGCGCACCGGCGCCCGGAGCTCCTTGCCCTCCCCCACGGCGAAGTCCGCGTCGCTGGCGACAAGTCTCACGCCGGCCAGTCGCTTGCGCGCGTGGAACGGGAAACCCATGTCCCACACGCGCTCCGCGGCCGCGCGAGCGGCGTCGACCGGCATCGGCCGGTCGATGCCGAGCGGAATGCAGATGTCTTGCGCGTGCACGAGGACGTCGATCAGCGGTTCCCGCTCGGTGGCGCCGGGCGGACGTCGGCGCGAACCGACGACGTCGCGAAGATTCGCCGCGATCTCGGCGGCGGTCCGGTCGTCGGCGCGGGCCATCCGATCCACGGCGGCGTTGAACCGGAATCCGCTGCGCGCGGCCTCGAAGAGCATTCGCGGCATGCCGATGGTCGAGTGCGTCAGATGCGCCGCGACGTTGCGCACCGTCCATCCGGCGCACAGCGACGGCGTGTCCCACAGCGCGGGATCCCGGGCCTCGATCTCCCCGATCAGCCCGGCGATCTCCAGACGTTGCGTGTCGGTGTGGTGCCACACGGCGTCGGCATCCATGCCGGCCTCCCCGGAGTCATTTAGTCAGGAATACTGACGAATATAGTCAGCATCTCGTACTAAAGTCAACGGCGTGGCAGACGAGCCGAGCACGGCGGTGCTGATGTTCATCGCGCACCGCGACGTCGAGAGCCGGGTGATGGCGGCGTTGGCGCGGGCAGGTGTCGCCGACCTCACGATCGCCCAATCGCGGGTCATGCAGCGCCTCGATCCCGCGGGGAGCCGCCTGACCGACCTCGCCGAGCAGGCCCGCATCACCAAACAGACCGCCGGCGCACTCGTCGACCAACTCGAGCGCGCGGGCTATGTCACGCGAAAGCCCGACCCGACCGACGCCAGGGCCCGTCTGGTGACGCTGACCGAGCGCGGCGGCGAGGTGTGCCGGATGGCAGCCGCAGAAGTCGCCCAGGTGGAGATCGAATGGCGGAAACACCTGGGCGACAACAGCTTCGACGCCCTTCGAGGTGCACTGATCTCGCTGCGCGAGATCACCGACCCGTATCGCTGACGTCAGTCGACGTCGGCGCCGCCGGGGGTGTTCTTCGACACCTGGACCAGGAACTCGTAGTTGTTCTTGGTCTTTCTCAGCTGGCTCATCAGCAGGTCGATGGCCTGATGCGGATCCAGGCCGGACATCACCCGGCGCAGCTTGTGCACGATCGCGAACTCGTCGGGCGAGAGCAGCAGCTCGTCCTTGCGGGTACCGGACGGGTTGACGTCCACGGCCGGGAACACGCGGCGCTCGGCGATCTTGCGGTCGAGCTTGAGCTCGGCGTTACCCGTGCCCTTGAACTCCTCGAAGATCACCGTGTCACCGGTGGAGCCCGTCTCGACCATGGCCGTGGCGATGATCGTCAGCGAGCCGCCCTCCTCGATGTTGCGCGCCGCGCCGAGGAATCGCTTCGGCGGATACAGCGCGGTCGAGTCGACACCACCGGAGAGGATACGGCCGGACGCCGGGGAGGCGTTGTTGTACGCGCGGCCCAGACGAGTGATGGAGTCGAGGAGCACGACGACGTCCTTGCCCTGCTCGACGAGTCGCTTGGCCCGTTCGATGGCGAGCTCTGCTGCCTGGGTGTGGTCTGACGGCGGACGGTCGAAGGTGGAGGCGATGACCTCACCCTTGACCGAACGCTGCATGTCGGTGACCTCTTCGGGACGCTCGTCGACAAGCACGACCATCAGGTGGCATTCGGGATTGTTGCGGGTGATCGCGTTGGCGATGTCCTGCATGATCGTGGTCTTACCGGCCTTGGGCGGCGAGACGATCAGGGCGCGCTGTCCCTTGCCGATCGGCATGATCAGGTCGATCACGCGCGTGGTGAGCTTGTCGCCGCTGGTTTCCAGGCGCAGCCGCTGATTCGGGTAGAGCGGGGTGAGCTTGGTGAACTCGGGCCGCTTCTTGGCCTCCTCGACGGGCTTGCCGTTGACGGTGTCGAGGCGCACCAGCGGATTGAACTTCTGCCGGGGGTTCTTGTCGCCCCCGTCGTTCTCGCGGGGCACCCGCACGGCGCCGGTCACCGCGTCTCCGCGGCGCAGCCCGTTCTTGCGCACCATGTTCATCGACACGTAGACGTCGTTCGGCCCGGCCAGGTAGCCCGAGGTACGCACGAACGCATAGTTGTCGAGCACGTCGAGGATGCCCGCGACGGGCTGCACGACGTCGTCTTCCCGCAGCTCGGTGTCGCGATCACCGCCGCCGGCGTTGTCGCCGCGCTCCCGGCGCCTGCGGTCGCGGAACCGACGGCCACGACGACCCTGACGGCCTTCACCGTCGTCGTCGTTGTCGGCGCCACGGCCACCGCCGTTGTTGTCGGCGCCCCGGCCACCGCCGTTTCCGCCGGTGTTGTTCTGATTGGCTCGGCCGCCCTGGTTCTGGTCGCCGCGGTTGTCGGAGGTCTTCTCGGCCCTGTCCTGGTCGCGGGTGTCCCCGCCGTCGCGGTTGCCCTGGCGGCCGCGGTCGGCGTTCCTGTCCCTGCCTCCGCCGCTGGCCTCGGCGGGCGCCTCGGCGCCCTCGGGCTTGGCGCCGCCGGCCTTGCTGTCGTCGGCGGCGGAAGCGTTGTCCTTGGCCTGGTCTCTCGCCTGATTTTGGTCCTGCTCGGAGGCCTGGCCCTGTTCACGCGAGGCCGAGCGGCGCTCGCGTCGCTGCCTCGCAGGCTGCGCCTCGGAGGTGGCTTGCTCGGGAGCCGCGGCACTCGGCGCGCTTTCGGCCGGCGCGGCTGCGGTTTCGGCGGAACTGCCGTTCTTCTCGCCGCGGCGCTCGCGGATGGCCGCGATCAGCTCGCTCTTGCGCATCCCGGAGGCGCCCTCGACGCCGATCTCCTTGGCCAGAGCACGCAGCTCGGGCAGAACCATGCTGCTCAGAGCGCCGCGGCGGCTCGGAGCCGCCGGCGCGTCGTCCGCGACGGCCGTCGCGGCGGGCGCGGCGGGCGCGGCGGGCGCGGCGGGAGATGAGATGTCGCCGGTCACGGGGTTCGGCAGCTCGCCGCTTCCGGCGCTGCCACCAGCCGTGATGAGGTCCGTTTCAGTCACGGATTTCCTTTCTTCCCTCGCTGATCGAGTCATGCGGGGGTTGCGTGCGTTCAGCTGAACCGCCGAACGCGGGGACCACACCATTGCCACTGCAACGGTGATCGCCGGAATTCGCCGGAATACGGCGAACCGTCAGTCCACAAATTGAACACCTGAAAGAAGAGGGTCGTCCTAATGTCGGCGCAGTCGGCGCAGGCAGAAACGCTGCATTGCTGGACGACAGCGAGGATAACCCGCATCTGAGCCGGAAGCAAGAAACACGCGACCCGCATGTTGCCCGCGTGACCACGCGCTTCGACCGTCCGCTAGCTGCGAACGGTGACGCCCGAGGTCCACTTCACCGCGTCCCCGACCGCCATCCTGGCGGTCGCGAACCCGTTCCGGCTGCCGAACTCGAGAGCCTCTGCAGGCAGTTCGGCTCGGGTGCTCAGTGCCAATACCGCAGGTCCGGCGCCTGACAGCACTGCCGGTACTCCACAACGCCGCAGGACGGCGAGGTATTCCGCGGAGGCGGGCATGGCCGCTGCACGCTGGGGTTGGTGCAGCACGTCCTCGGTTGCGGCCATCAGCAGATCCGGGCGTTCGGTGAGGGCGACGACCAGCAGGGCTGCGCGGCTGAGGTTGAAGCGGGCGTCGGCGTGGCTGACCCACTCGGGAAGCAGGATGCGGGTCTCGGCCGTCGACGACCGCACCTGCGGCACGGCGGTGAAGAGGTTGATGTCGGGGTGCAGCCGGATCGGAGCCGCCGCGAAGCGGGCCTCCCCCGCACCGGCTTCGGTCCACGACACGACCGCGCCACCGAGAACGGCGGCCGCGGCGTTGTCCGGATGACCTTCGAACTCGGACGAGACCTGGATCAGTCGCTCCGCGGTCATCGGGCTCGCGCCCGCCTGGGCGGCAAGGCCGTTGGCCGCAGCCAGTCCGCCGACCACCGCCGCTGCCGAGGACCCCAGGCCACGGGAGTGCGGAATGTCGTTGCGGCAGCGGACGATCAGCCCCGCTGCCGACACGGCGGTCTCCCGCAGCCCCCGTTCGATGGCGCGCACGACGAGGTGGTTGGCGTCGAGCGGGACCTGACCTGCACCCTCACCCTCGACCTCGACGATGAGGCCGGATTCCGTTGTCTCCACGATGATCTCGTCGTAGAGGCTGACGGCCAGCCCCATGCTGTCGAAGCCGGGGCCGAGGTTGGCGCTGGAGGCCGCGACCACGGCGGTGGCCGTCAGTGCGGTCGGCAGAGTGCGGGTCACGGACGTCCGTTTCTAGACCAGGCCGAGCTTGGCGACGACGGCGACGGGGTCGACGGGCACCGGGATAACCGCGGGCATGCCCTTCAGAGCGGTGTCCGGGTCCTTCAGGCCGTTGCCGGTGACGGTGCACACCACGGTGGAACCCTTGGCGACCCACCCGTCTTCGATGGACTTGAGCAGCCCGGCGATGCTGGCCGCCGACGCGGGTTCGACGAACACGCCCTCGGCTCGCGCCACCAGGTGGTAGGCGGCGAGGATCTCCTCGTCGGTGGCGGCCAGGAAGCGGCCGCCGGACTGCTGCTGCGCCTCGACCGCGGAGGTCCACGAGGCCGGCGACCCGATGCGGATCGCGGTGGCGATGGTCTCGGGGTCACTCACCGGCTCGCCGAGCACCAGCGGCGCCGCCCCGGCGGCCTGCGTGCCGAGCATGCGCGGCAGCCGGCCGGTCAGCCCGTCGCGGTGGTACTCGGTGTAGCCCTTCCAGTACGCCGTGATGTTGCCGGCGTTGCCGACGGGCAGCGCGTGGATGTCGGGCGCCTCGCCGAGCGCGTCGATGATCTCGAACGCCGCGGTCTTCTGTCCCTCGATACGGAAGGGGTTGACGGAGTTGACAAGTGACACCGTGGGAAAGTCCGCGGTGAGCTTGCGGGCCAGCTCGAGGCAGTCGTCGAAGTTCCCGTCGATCTGGATGATCTTGGCGCCGTGCATGACCGCCTGCGCCAGCTTGCCCATCGCGATCTTGCCCTGCGGAACCAGTACCGCACAGGTGATCCCGGCGCGTGCGGCGTAGGCGGCGGCCGACGCCGAGGTGTTGCCGGTGGACGCGCACAGCACCGCCTGCTGGCCGCGGGCCACCGCCTCGGTCACGGCCATCGTCATGCCGCGATCCTTGAAGGAGCCGGTCGGATTGAGCCCTTCGACCTTGAGATGCACGGTGCAGCCGGTGTATTCGGACAGGCGCGGGGCGGGCAACAGCGGCGTGCCGCCTTCCCGCAGAGTGATGGGCGTCCAGCTGTCCTCGACGGGCAGCCGCTCGCGGTAGGCCTCGATCAGGCCCGGCCAGGGCTGGTGCACGGCGCGGGGTGCGGTGGTACTCACTCAGATGTCCCTTCCATCCGAAGGACGCTGTTGATGCTCGATACGACCTCCAGGTCTGCCAGTGCCGCAACGGTTTCCGACAGTGCCGCATCGGTGGCCCGGTGGGTGACGACGACGATGCGCGCACCGCACCGCTGCCCACCCCCGTCGACCATGCCCTCCTGGCGCACCTCGGCGATGCTGACCTCGCGCTTGGCGAACTCCGCCGCCACTGCGGAGAGCACACCGGGGCGGTCCGCGACGTTCATGTTGACGTAGTAGCGGGTGGGGATCACCCCGATGGGCGCGACCGGCAGTGCGGCGTACTTGGACTCGCGTGGTCCGCGCCCGCCCTGCACCCGGTTGCGCGCCGCCATCACGAGATCACCCAGCACCGCCGACGCCGTCGGCGCGCCTCCGGCGCCCTGGCCGTAGAACATCAGCCTGCCGGCCGCCTCCGCCTCGACGACCACGGCGTTGAAGGCGCCGTTGACGGCGGCCAGCGGGTGCTCGAGCGGGACCAGTGCCGGGTAGACCCGGGCCGAAACCCGCTGCTGGCCATCGCCGTCGGTGAGACGTTCGCAGATCGCCAGCAACTTGATGGTGCAGCCCAGCGAGCGGGCGGACGCGAAGTCCGCCGCGGTCACCTTGGTGATGCCTTCCCGGTAGACGTCGTCGGCGCTGACCCGCGTGTGGAACGCGATGGATGCCAGGATCGCCGCTTTGGCGGCCGCGTCGTAGCCCTCCACGTCGGCGGTCGGATCGGCTTCGGCGTAGCCGAGCGCGCTCGCATCGGCCAGCGCCGAGGCGTAGTCGGCTCCGGTGCTGTCCATCTCGGACAGGATGTAGTTGGTCGTGCCGTTGACGATCCCGGCCACGCGCAGCACCGTGTCCCCGGCCAGCGACTGGGTCAGCGGACGGATGACGGGGATGGCCCCGGCGACCGCCGCCTCGAAGTACAGGTCGACATGTGCGTGCTCGGCGGCCTGCGCGAGCTCGCCGGCCGACACCGCCATCAAGGCCTTGTTGGCGGTGACGACGGACTTGCCGTGCTCGAGCGCGGTGAGGATGGCCTTGCGGGCAGGGTCGACGGGTCCCATGACCTCGACGACGATGTCGACGTCGTCGCGCGACACCAGCGCCTCGATGTTGTCGGTGAGCAACTCCGGGGCCACGCCGCGGTCACGGTCTGCGTTGCGGACCCCGATGCCGCGCACCACCAGGGGCGCACCGATCCGAGCGGTCAGGTCGGCCGCGTCCTCCTCGATGATCCGCACCACCTGGCTGCCCACATTGCCCAACCCCAGCACGGCCACCCCGATGTGGCCGCCGTCGTGCTTGCCGTTCGTCTCAGTCACCGTTCACCTCACTTCCAGACTCAACAAGTCGTCGACCGTCTCCCGGCGCAGGATCAGGCGGGCCCGCCCGTCGCGCACGGCCACCACGGCCGGCCGGCCGATCAGGTTGTAGCGGCTCGACATCGAATAGCAGTATGCGCCGGTCGCCGCGACGCCGAGCAGGTCACCCGGGGTGACGTCGCCGGGCAGCCACGCGTCGCGGACCACGATGTCGCCGCTTTCGCAGTGCTTGCCGACGACCCGCGACATCGTCGGCGCGGCGTCGCTGCTGCGCGACAGCAACCGCACGTCGTACTCGGCGCCGTACAGCGAGGTCCTGATGTTGTCGCTCATCCCGCCGTCGACGCTGACGTAGCGCCGGTTCCGGTCGGCGGCGACATCGACATCCTTGACGGTGCCGACCTCGTAGAGGGTGATGGTGCCGGGGCCGGCGATGGCGCGCCCGGGTTCGACCACGAGCTTCGGCGCGGGCAGCCCGACGGCGGCGCACTCGTTGGCCACGATCGCGCCGAGTTTGGCGGCGAGATCCGCCATCGGAGGCGGGTCGTCGTCCGGCAGGTAGGAGATGCCCAGTCCGCCGCCGAGGTCGACGATCGACATCTGCGAGGTCTTTTCCACACCGAACTCGGCGACCACGTCACGCAGCAGGCCGATGACCCGGTGGGCCGCCAACTCGAACCCGGCCACGTCGAAGATCTGCGACCCGATGTGACTGTGCAAGCCGACCAGGCGGAGGTGATCGGCGTCGAACACCCGCCGCACGGCGTCCATCGCCGCTCCGCTGGCCAGCGACAGTCCGAACTTCTGGTCCTCGTGCGCGGTGGAGATGAACTCGTGCGTGTGGGCCTCGACGCCGACCGTGACGCGGATCAGCACGTCCTGCACCGTGCCGGCGTCACGGGCGACCTCGTCGAGTCGATCGATCTCGGTCGTCGAGTCGACGACCACGTGCTCGATACCCGCCTTGACCGCGGCCGTCAGCTCGGCGATCGACTTGTTGTTGCCGTGCAGGGCGATTCGTTCCGCGGGGAAGCCGGCGTGCAGCGCCACCGCCAGCTCGCCGCCACTGGCCACGTCGAGCGACAGACCCTCTTCGTCGATCCAGCGCGCAATCTCGGTGCACAGGAACGCCTTGGCCGCGTACCGCACGTGGTCACCGCCGCCGAAGGCCGCCGAGATCTCGCGGCAGCGCGCCCGGAAGTCGTCTTCGTCGATCACGAACACCGGGGTGCCGAACTCCGCGGCGATGTCCCGGACGGATACTCCGGCAATCGTCACGATTCCGTCGTCGCCGCGAACGGCGTTCTGCGGCCACACGTTCGGAGCCAGCCGCAGGACGTCGGCGGCCGAGTCGGGACGATCGGGCGCCCCGGCGTGGTGCACCTCTTCGGCGTGCCTGGGACCGGCTGGATGCGCGATCACATCCGCTCCGGAGCGCTCACACCCAAGATGGCCAGCCCGTTGGCGATGACGCGACGGGTCGCCTCGCACAGCGCGAGGCGCGCGACGTGCAGGTCGCCGGGTTCCTCGTCGCCTTGCGGCAACACCCGGCAGGAGTCGTAGAAGCGGTGATAGTCGCCAGCGAGATCTTCGAGATAGCGCGACACCCGGTGCGGCTCACGCAGCGCCGCAGCGGTGTCGAGCACCCGCGGGAACTCGCCCAGGTTGCGGATCAGCGTGCCCTCTTTGTCATGGGTGAGCAGGTCGAGATGTGCTGTGCTGGCGTCGATCCCGAGGTCGGCGGCGTTGCGGGCCAGGGCGCTGAGCCGCGCGTGCGCGTATTGCACGTAGTAGACCGGGTTCTCGTTGGATGCCGACGACCACAACGCCAGGTCGATGTCGATCGGGGTGTCGACCGAGCTGCGGATCAGCGCGTACCGGGCGGCGTCGACCCCGATCGCCTCGACGAGGTCGTCGAGGGTGATCACCGTGCCCGCACGCTTGCTCATTCGCACCGGCTGGCCGTCGCGGACCAGGTTGACCATCTGGCCGATCAGCACCTCGACGGTGTCCGGATCGTCCCCCAGCGCTGCGGCGGCGGCCTTCAGGCGGGCGATGTAGCCGTGATGGTCGGCGCCGAGCATGTAGATGCACAGATCGAAGCCGCGCTGACGCTTGTCCAGGAAGTAGGCGAGGTCGCCGGCGATGTAGGCGGGCCGGCCGTCGCTCTTGATGACGACGCGATCCTTGTCGTCACCGAAGTCGGTGGTGCGCAACCAGACTGCGCCGTCTTTCTCGTAGATGCCGCCGGTCTCGCGCAGCTTCCCGATGGCCTGGTCCACGCGCCCGGACGTGTGCATCGAGTCCTCGTGGGTGAAGACGTCGAAGTCGGTGCCGAACTCGTGCAGCGAGGACTTGATGTGGTCGAACATCAGGTTGACACCGATCGCGCGGAACGTCTCCCGCATCTCGGCGTCGGGCAGGTTCAGCGCATCGGGTTCCTTGGCGATGACCTGCGCGGCGATGTCACCGATGTACGTGCCGGCGTAGCCGTCCTCCGGCGTCGGCTCCCCCTTGGCGGCGGCGATCAGCGAGTTGGTGAAGCGGTCGATCTGGGCGCCGTGGTCATTGAAGTAGTACTCGCGTACCACCTCGGCGCCCTGCGTGCTCAACAGCCGGCCCAGGGCGTCGCCGACGGCGGCCCACCGGGTGCCGCCGATGTGGATCGGCCCGGTGGGATTGGCGGAGACGAATTCGAGGTTGACCCTCTGACCGGCGAGCTTCGCGGAGTTCCCGTAGGCCGGACCCGCGGTGATGACGTTGTCGATGATGACGTTCTGCGCGGAGGCCTCGATGCGCAGGTTCACGAACCCGGGGCCGGCGACGTCGGCGGCGGCGATGCCGTTCTGATGGGCGAGCGCGGCAGCCAGCCACCCGGCCAGCTCGCGAGGGTTGGCGCCGACCTTCTTGCCGAGCTGTAACGCCAGGTTGGTGGCGTAATCACCGTGCTCGGGGTTGCGCGGACGCTCCACCGTGACGGTGGCAGGCAGCGCGGCGGAGTCCAGGCCGTGCTCGACGAGGACCGCGGCGGCGGTGCTCTTGAGCAGCTCGGCCAGATCGGCGGGGGTCACGGGGGTCCATCCTATGGTCTGGGCCCTTCCCGCCCCGAATCCGTTTCCGCTCCTCGGCATGCGCTACGCTAGCCACGCCCACTGGCGCAGTGAGTACCTCATGCGCCCCCGTAGCTCAGGGGATAGAGCGTCTGCCTCCGGAGCAGAAGGCCGCAGGTTCGAATCCTGCCGGGGGCACCACATTCTTCGCAGTTCAGACACCTCTGTTCCGCTCATCGGGGCCACCGAGGTCGCGATGCTCGATGCGAGCGCCATCGCCGCCTCGACGCGCCTTTCCGCAGGGGTAAAACGTCGCGGACCGGGTACCTCCCGCCGTGGACATCGCCATCAGCGGTGCAGGAGTCGCGGGCACGGCACTGGCCTACTGGCTGCGCCGCGCCGGACACCGTCCGACCCTCATCGAACGGGCACCGTCCTTTCGCACGGGCGGCTACATGATCGACTTCTGGGGCGTCGGGTATCAGGTGACCAAGCGCATGGGACTCGAAGGCCGGGTCCGCGACGGCGGGTACGACATCCGCTCCGTTCGGTCCGTCGCCTCCGACGGTGCGACCCGCGCCGAGGTGGGCGTCGACGTGTTCCGCCGGATCGCAGGCCCTGACTTCACGAGCCTGCCGCGCGGCGACCTGGCGGCCGCCATCTACCAGACCGTCGAGAACGACGTCGAGACGCTGTTCGGCGAGAGCATCGTGCGCATCGACGAACACCCGGACTGCGTCCGGTTGGAATTCGAGCAGGCATCGCCGCGCGACTTCGACCTCCTCGTCGGCGCTGACGGCCTGCACTCGAACGTGCGCCGGATCCGGTTCGGGCCCGAAGACGAATTCGAGCACTATCTGGGCTGCAAGGTCGCCGCCTGCGTGGTGGACGGCTACCGGCCCCGCGACGACCTCACCTATGTCACCTACGCGACCACCGGGCGGCAGGTGGGACGCTTCGCGCTTCGCGGTGACCGGACGATGTTCCTGTTCGTCTTCCGCGCCGACCGGGACGGCGGCGGCCGCACCCCACGAGACGAACTGCACGCACAGTTCGACGACGCGGGCTGGGAATGCCGACAGATCCTGGCCGCAGCCGACGACGTCGAGGACCTGTACTTCGACGTCGTCAGTCAGATCAAGATGGCGTCCTGGTCAGACGGCCGCGTCGTGCTCGTCGGCGATGCGGCGGCCTGCATCTCGCTGCTCGGCGGGGAAGGGACCGGTCTGGCCATCACCGAGGCGTACGCGTTGGCCGGCGAACTGACCCGCGCGAAGGGCGATCACCGCCGCGCATTCAGCGCCTACGAGACGCTGCTGCGCGGGTTCGTCGACGACAAGCAGAAAGGTGCGCAGAAGATGCTCGGATTCTTCGCCACCGAGACACGATTCGGGCTCTGGTTTCGTAACGTGGCGCTGCGCACGATGAATCACCTACCGCTGGCGGGCTTGTTCGCCCGTACGGTGCGCGACGACATCGATCTGCCGGAGTATGAGATTTGAGTGCCAAGGCCGCACTCGACGTCTAGGGCGATCCTGCCGAACCGCCAGATGTCGTGCCGTCCGAAGTGGTGCCGTCGGACGTGGTCCCACCCGAAGAGGTGTCTCCCGCCGTTGTGCCCGTCGACGTCGAACCGCTGGTGGCGGTCGAATCCGTCGAGCTGGACGGGTCCGAAGTGGTCACGGTCGATGTCGAACCAGCCGATGTCGTCGGGTCGGTCGACGTGGACGGCGCTTCGGTGGTGGCGGTCGATTCCGCGCTGGCAGTCGCCGTGCTCGGCTGCGGAGCCGAACTGGTCAGCGTCGGGACCGTCGCCGTCGGCGTCGCGGAGGCAGACGGCGATGCGCTTGCCGAGGTAGTGGGCGCGGAGGTGGTCGACGCCGCCGTCGATGTCATGAAGGTGCCCGGTTGATCCTCCTCGACGATGGCCTTGATCTGGTCCGTGTACCCCTGCAGCTGTCCCTGGATGTCGGCGAGCTTCACCTGCCCAGCCTCGATCTTCTGCTGGTACGCGGCGACGTCGGTCCACACCGCGTCGAGTTTCGCCATGGCGGCGGGCGACAGCGGCTCATCCAGTGTCACGAAAAGTTGTTGCGCCAGCGCATAAGTCAAGCAGTTGATGCACTTATAGCTCAGGGCGCCGGCCAAGTTCTGCGGGGCGGCTACGTTGTCGTTGGTCTCGTCGTTGTCGATCACGAAGACGACCTGATAGGCGACGGCGACGGCGCCGCACCGCACGCACGACGCGTATGCCTCCGCGTCGTTGATGTTGTACGCGTAGTCTTCGTCGGTCTGCCACACCAACGCGAACGCCGCTTCGTAGTCGATGGTGCGGTTGGTGGTGTTGACAGCCAGCGCCTGGTTGTCGCCCGGGCCGGGTACGAGCGGCTTGTCGAACGGGAAAACCCATCCCTGATCGACCGGCGTGGGCGCGGAAGCGAGCGCGCCACCCCCACCACCGCCGCCACCGCCACCGCCGCCCCGAGCGCCGGACATCGTCCGCGGAACGAGGATGACCGCCAACCGGGGCTGCGTGGATCTGGGGAGTGAAGCTTGGTTGTCCCACACCACCCGCATCACGCCCCGCTGCCCGTTGACGAGCTTCCTGGTGGTGGCGACCGGCCGGGTGGCGGCGGTCCTCTCCGTCGGATGGGCCAGATGCTTGACGCCCAGTGCGTACGCGATGTCGCCGACCGTGCCGCGCTCCCACGGCTGGATCGGCTGGTATTTTCCCTCGCCCGGCCACCACGCGTAGGCGATACCGCATGTGACGACAGCGCCCAGAAGCAGCGCCAGGGCGCGCATGAGCGGTTTGCCCGCCGTTCCTTTCCAGAGGCTCACGCCGCTCTGCCGAGCGATCCGGACGAACATGTACACGACGCCGGCCACCGGGATGACGATCGCGATCATCGCCAGTACACGCGCGGTGACCTGAATGAAGTCGCCGTCCGCCCACGCGGCGGACAACACATCCTGCTGCTTGCCCAAGGCTGACCATGCAGAGCCGAGCAGACGCGGCATTCCGATGATCGCCCCGGCGACCGCCGACAGGAGCATCGGGACGACGACCATCACCCAGACGGTGACGAGAATCCGGGCCCACGGCTTGAGGAGGCGCGCATGCGGATCACCCCACCGCCACGGCAGCAGTCCGAGCAGTGTCGGCTTGATGCGTGAGTACAGATCCGGAACACCGGTCAGGTCGGCCAGGACGTGGTAGCCGTCGAACCTCACCATCGGCGCGAGTTGACGCAGCATCTGCAGGATCTGCGTGGCGACGACGAGGAGCAAGGCGTCGTATCTCAGCCACCACCACACGGCCATGATCGCCACGGCGACAATCGCGTTGAAGTAGAGCCCGCCGAGGTCCGTGCGCACTCTCCCGCGCCGGCCGAGACGGTAGGTGTCGGTGACGTCGGTATAGAAGGCCGGCCAGACGAGATAGACGCCGAAACCCATCACGCCGGGAGTGGCTCCGCCATATCGGGCCGCCGCGGCATGGCCGAATTCGTGGAAACCTGCGGACAGGATGGTGATCACGAAAACGAGGATCAGTAGTCCGGGACGCTCGAACGCGTCGTAGGCCGCGTGCGCCAGCCCCTTGCGGAAGAACACCCACCAGCACACGACCGCGAACGCTGCGAGCAGAGGCACGACCATCCAGGGCCGGAACAGGAACCGGAACGGATCAGTGAGCCGTCGAGTCCGCTCCGGCTCCGTCACGGCGTATCGAAACCGCAAGGCGAGCAGCGGGTTTCGCTTCTTCGTCTGCGGCTGACTGCCGTCGGCCAGGACCAGTAGGCCGTGGGGTCGCAGCTGCTTGTCGACCAGGTGGCGAATGTTGTCCTCGGTGACCGGCCGCCCGGTGGTCTCGGCGACGGCGGCGGCCACCGCGTTCGCGTTGCGGGCACCGTCGATCTCGTGGAGCGTCGCGTACAACAACGGCGTGAGTTGGATGGTCTGCCCGTCGGCGCGGCGGACCAGAGCAGGCGGGATCTTGTAGCCGGATCCCGCCATCTCCCCGATCAGCTCGACCCCGTCCGCGCGCTGCAGAACCTCCTGCGCCGGTGCTGCATTTTCGCTCGTCACAGTCACCTGAGTGCTCCCCATCGTCGAACAGCCGCGACCTGCGGTGCCGGGTGTCAGCCCGCGGAACTACTGCCGCCGGTACTGCTCGTCCCACCGGCGCTGCTCGCGCCACCGGTGTCACCGGTGCTCGTGCTCCCGCTGGTCGCACCGCTGGTGGTGCCGTCGGCAGCGCCGCTGGTCGAGCCTTGCGCGATGCTCGACGTCTGGTCGGAGTCGGCGGTCGCGTGCACGTCGTGCATGGTCTGCGTGATCGTCGCATCCTGGATCGAGACGGCGTCGGCGGTCGAGTCCCACGATCCGATGTTGGCGGCGACGCCGGCATTGATCGGTGCGGCCACGTTCGCGTTGGCCGCCACTGCGCCCGCGATGGGTGCCGCGAGGTCGGCGTTGAGGTCGACGTTGACGTCGACGTTGAGCAGTGAACCGTCCGTGAACGAGCCCGTCGACGTGTCCACCGTGGCTCCGGTGTCCGTACCGGTCCCGGGATCCGTGCCGGTGCCGGCGCCGGTATCGGTGCCGGATCCGGTGTCCGTACCGGTCCCTGTATCGGTGCCCGTTCCGGTGCCGGTGGATGTGTCGCCCGACTGGTCGATGCCGCTGTCCTGGACCGACGTCGCGTCGGCCGTCACGTTGTCCATTCCTTGCGTGATGAGGACGCCGCCGTCGGCCGAATGCGTCACCGTGGCGTCGGCGCCCGAACCGTACGTCAATACGTTGGCGCCGGCACCGGCCTGGATGGGCGCCGCGACGTTGAGGTTGGCCGCCGCCGACAGGTCGATCGGCGACGCGGCGTCTATGCCGACGTTGATGTCGGCGTTCACGTCGATGATCGACACGACTTCTTTCGCCGGCAGCGCGATACCGATCTCCGCCTCCAGCTCCTCAGGGGTCAGTCCGTGGTTAGCCATGGTTCCCATCTCCTGCGCTCCTAGCCTGTCCTCGTCCGGCAATGCGAGGTCACCGTGCGACGGTGTTGCCACGCTGTGACCTAAATCAAACCCGAAACTGAGAATTTCTCAGTCTTCGGCGAAGGTGTGACGTTTGCTGAATCGGTCGCAAGCTGTTCGCCCTGCCCCGCATCGGTGAGCGTCCGGGGGCGACGTGCAACACGGACGAGAGGCTCCCGAGCTTAGCCATGTTCCGACGGGAATTTGCGTGCGCAACAGTCGGCGCTCTCACAGCGTGTTGCCTGTCGCGGCGCGGCCGCTCGCTCAGACAACCGAGCCGACACGGGGTCAGGTCAATTGGCGAACCGCGGCAATCGATCGGTACGTCCGCATCCGTCGGTATTGAGCGAATACGCTGCCGTGGAGCGGCGGGCATCTACGCAAGAGTTAATTAGCTATGCGCACCGTATTGACGCGTCTGGAGCTTTCCGCGTGGCAGAGGTTTGTGATCGCGCTGAGCGGTAAACCCCACCGCGGGGCAGACCGGGCCATAGGGGGTCGGGCCCCGGACTGCGGGCTCTGCACTACGTGGCGCAGATTTACGTCCCCAACCCGCAGCAACAAGGGAGTTAACGAAATGTCACGACTGAAAAGGATGCTGGTGCTTGCGCTGAGCATCGCGATGGTGGGGCTCTTCGGGCTCGTCACCGGCGGCACCACCGCAAGCGCCCAGCCACCGGGCGTCGGCAAGAAGAATGTGGTCCAGGTGCAGGGCACCGGCCCCAACGGAGCGAAGTTCAACGGCCAGTTCGTGGCCACCGCTGCCAAAGAGGTGACCAAGGCAGAAGGCGCTGCGACGTCGGACCAAAACGGCGCGACGTCGTCCAACACCGGCGTGGCTCTCACCGGCCAACTGATCGGCAAGCTCGTCACCCCCGGCGGCGGACAGCCCGCGGGCGCTCCGGGAGCTGCGCAAGACGTCAACATGCAGAACTTCGCGATGCCCGTCAACGCGATCAACTTCCCGCCGTCGGCCAAGCCCTCGTCCTCGACGCCCGGTGACAGCCACATCCAGTTCGCGAGTCAGCAGGCGAGCTGCTCGGTCCTCGACCTGACGCTGGGGCCGCTGGACCTCAACCTGCTGGGCCTGCGGGTGCAGCTGAACCAGGTGCACCTGGTCATCACCGCCATTCCGGCCGATGGTCTGCTCGGACAGCTGCTCTGCTCGCTGGCCGGCCCCAACGGCGTTCTCAGCGGCGCGGTGCAGAACATCGTCAATCTGCTCAACCAGATTCTGGGACAGCTCTGAGGAATACAGGGTTCCGCTAGCGCTTCCTGACGCCACCGCCCGTATCCCACCCGGGGTGCGGGCGGTGGTGCCGTTTCGCGGTACTGATCTCAGCCGCGGACCGCATGCCGCCGTGCCGCGCGTACGGAATCACCGTGTGCGCGAGGTCTTTTGGACGCGGTAGAACTGTCCTGACCGACGCTGTGCGCCGTCGTCGAATCAGCGTCGCTGCGATCATCCCTCTTCGCTGAGCGTCGAAACGGCCTGTCTGACAACGGCTTCGGTGCTGACGATGCCGCAGGACCCGATGCGGCCGACACCGGCCGCTGCGTCGCCATCCCGGCACGGGAAGATCTCCGCTGCTCGATGGCCGTCTTGACGTCGTGCGCTGCCGTGACGGCCGACGCCGCGATGACGGTGCCCGCGGCCGCAAGATGCCCGGCAGCGGTGCGGACACCGGCCGCCAGAGCCCGCGCGGGCCGGCCGGTCGCGGCGAGTTCCTGTGCCACCGCGTTCGGAGTGTCGAAGACGGCCGACAGAATCTCGTTGAAGGCAGGAAAGATGACCGCTCCCACCACATTGATGACGCCGACGACCGCGACCTGCAGGACCCCCTGCGGCATGACGGTCGGCGCGGGGTTCGGCACAATCGGCAGGTGCAGTGCGGTGAAGGTCTGTTCGCGTGCGGTGGCAATGGCCTCGGCGACCGCGGGAAGACCGTCGGGCGCCGCCGCCAGGATGTCGAGCCCGCCGACGACAGCCACTTCGAACGCGTTGAGCGCTCGCGGCGCGACGCGCGTGCCGTCGGCGAGAATCGTCGCTTGCGCAACATCATTCGTCGGTCCCGTCACCGATGCTGCGGTGATCCCGATCGTCTTCCACACGTTTCCCGACTTCAGTGAAGTGAGAAAGGTGACCGGTGTCCGCAACGTCGTGCCCGCAGCCGTCACCGCGGTGTCGACCAGCAGCGGGCAGATGATCGAACAGTAGGTGAGTTGGTTGCCCAGGAAGCTGATGACCAGTCCCCCTGGCGGGACCGCCGCCGCCGCCAACTGAACCGTCCGGGTCACGGTCGGCGGTGATTGCGGCTGACTCATCGCAGTCAACGGTGCCGCCACGATCATGGCGGTGCCGAGCGCAGCGATCCTGCGGCTCGCCTCGGATGCTTGCGACCGGGTCCGTGCATTCATGTCGCCCCCTGTGTCGACGGTGATGTCGAGGGCACGAGACAGGGGCCCGTCGGGTTCAGCCGGGCCCTCTACTGCGGATGATCGGCCAGATAGTGCTCGACCGGGATCGGTGCCGTGGCGGCATAACCGACGGGCAGCACGACGTCCCCCGACGCGGTGTTGTAGTAGACGTCCCACCGGTAATACCCGGCGAGACCAGCAGGATCGGCGCCGATCACGGCCGCGTACTGGTTCACGGCGCGCACGTACTGGCGCGAATTGTTGTACCGGAAGATGGCCTGATCGCGGTTGCGCGAAAAGCCCTGCGCTGCCAGGAATCTCCCGGCCGCCAGGATGCTGTCGCGAGGCGACCGGATGTCCCCTCTGCTGTAGGCCGCGAAGGTCGACGGCAGAAACTGCATCGGCCCCTGCGCGCCCGCGTTGCTGACACCGGAGATGCGGCCGAACCCGGTCTCGACCAGATTGATGGCCGCCAGGACATTCCAGCCGACACCGGTGTCGGCCTCCGCCTGGCGGTAGTAGCTCAGCAACTCGGCGGGCGGCGCCGGGGCGGTGATGCGCCATGCGGGCAGCGTGGGCGTGCCGCGGCCGCTGCTCATCGCCTCCAGCTGCCGGCGCGCGTCGATATTGCGGTCATAGACGTCGAGCAGCGGCCCCGGGACCCGAGGACGCGTGATCGCGTCCCACTCCGGGTGCCTGCCGAGGACTCGATACGCCGCTTGCTGCCTGCGAGCCGCGGCGACCAGCACCGCCTCCGGGGCCCCACGGTCACGCAGCGTCCGCTCGTCCTGAACCAGATCGCCGGTGAGCCGAACCGGATCCGACGCCAGTCGCGGCTGTGCCCACTGCGGCGCCGGCGGCGGTGTGCCGTGCGGTGGCGGGACGGCCCGACGGCTGACCACTCCCTGGGTCGCCTCAGTGGCCGACGGGGCGGTCGACGCACAGCCGGCCGCGAGGACGACAGCGGCGACCGTCAGCCCGGCAACGCGAAGATGGTTGCTGTTCAATGGATCTAACTCCCCAGCTGCCCTCGTGGTACGACAGTTCCGGCGTCCAGTGTGCCGCCATTTGCCCCGTGAGCCCACCACGTACAGTGGCCCGAGAGTGTCGCGGCGCAGCGAGGAGCCAACCCTATGTCCGCAGGAATGCCACGAAGTGGCAGGTCGGCCCGCGAGACGGCGGGATTGGCGGCCCGGCTCGTCGTCGCCGGCGTGATCATCGCCACTAGCTGTGCCCTGTCGGGCGCGCTGGCTCCCGGCGCACTCGCGTCGCCGCAGACGCAGATCTCCGCGGCGAGCGAGCAGACGCTGGAGACGATGCTGACCGCCGACCAGGGCGCGGCCCGGACGGACCCTGCGGTCCGGGCCGACGAGATCTCACGCCGGTTCCTGGGAACCCCCTACGGCGCAGACACTCTCGTCGGCTCGGCCACCGAGCCCGAGCAGCTGGTCGTGAATCTGCAGCGGGTGGACTGCTTCACCTACGCCGACTACGTCGAAGCGCTGAAGAGAGCTGATACTCGCGAGCAGTTCCTCGCGAGCCTCATCGACGTCCGGTACAAGGACGGCGTGGTCGCGTTCCAGAACAGGAGGCACTTCTTCACCGACTGGGCCGCCTCGGCTCCCGCGGTGGCCACCGACGTCACCAGCAGCGTCAGTGCCCACGCGATCCCGGTGACCAAGAACCTCAACCGCAAGGATTCCGGCGGCGCGTACCTCGCCGGACTGCCCGTGGTGGCGCGGACCGTCTCCTACATTCCCAGCGGCCAGGTGGACTCGGACGTCGTCGGTCGACTGCGCACCGGGGACTATCTCGGCGCGTACGCCGAGGACGGCGGCCTGGACGTCACGCACGTCGGCATCTTCATCGCGACCCCGGACGGGCCCGTGTTCCGCAACGCGTCTTCGCGGAGTGCCGACGACAAGGTCGTCGACACTCCGCTGTCCGGCTATCTGCGCACCGTGCCCGGGCTGGTGGTGCTGCGCCCGGTGGTGTGACTAGGCGCCCAGTTCGCGGTTGATCGCCGACACCTGGTCCTGGCCGTACTGAGTGGCGAGATCGACCGGCACCGGGTCGTTCGCCGGCCCGTCGAACTGCACTTCCACCGCCGCATTGCCTTGGGTGAACAGCAGGACACCGACCGACTGCGAGCCGTCCGGTGACTTGCCCGTCATCATCGTGCCACCGGTACCGACGGCCACCGGCTGACTTGCCGGGCCGATGACGATCGGCGCCAGGTCAGCGCGCATCGCGTCGAGCGCACCGGCCGCATCCTGCGGGCTGGACAGGATCCGGATCGTCGTGGTGATGCCGCGGGTGCCGTCGCGGTGGTCGAACTCTTGCTGGACGCCCTGCTGACCGTCGGGGTCGAGCACCGCCGGCTTGGCGGTGTAGGCCGTCGAGTCGGTGATGACGTTCGGGTCGACCGGCAATGTGGCGTAGTCGGGTGCCGCCGCGGCGGCGCCCATGCCGAAGGTCGCGATAATCGTCGCCGCGGCCACGGTGCCGAGCGAGAGTGTGGAGATCTTCATCATCTGTGCTGCTCCTGCTTCGCTGTGAACGGTGAATGTCGGATCAGCAGGGGTAGCACGCGAAGCCGCGCCAGCCGTCGCGCCAAAACCAGCCGGGCCCGCAGCCCATCCAGCCCGTGGTGCCGGCGCAGTCGAGCATGTGCACGGAGGGGCGCGGAGGCGCGGGCGGGTTGACGGTGATATCCGTTCCGACAGCTGCTGCGCCCGCCGTGGGCGTGCCGATCAGCGAGCCGACGATCATGGCCGTCGCCCCCACTGTCATCGCGATTCTGCGCATGGAATTCCCCTCCGGAGTCAGAAGTGACCGAACAGCCCAAGAGGTTACGCGCGAAATTGACGCGGCGAGCAATAACGCGCCACTGCGTGATGGCAGGCGGCCCGCGGGTTCGCCGACCAACCAAGTGGTTAGTCTGCAACTAGGTCCGCCGACGAATTAGGAGGGCGCCATGCAGCTGGCACTGACATCCGAAGAAGCCGCGTTCCGCGACGAGCTTCGCACCTTCTACACCACCGAGATCCCCGCCGACATCCGCGCACGCACCCGTGAGGGCACCGACGTCAGCAAGGACGACATCGTCACCACCCAGAAGATCCTCAACGAGCACGGCCTCGCCACGCCCGGCTGGCCGGTCGAATGGGGCGGCAAGGACTGGACGCCGACCCAGCACCAGATCTGGCTCGACGAGATGCAGCTGGCCAGCGTGCCGGAACCGCTGAACTTCAACACCAAGATGGTCGGACCGGTGATCGCCGAATTCGGCTCCCAGGAGATCAAGCAGCGCTTCCTGCCGCCGACGGCGGCGCTCGACATCTGGTGGTGCCAAGGGTTTTCCGAGCCCGAAGCCGGCTCCGACCTGGCCTCGCTGCGGACCACCGCCACCCGCGACGGCGACACCTACGTCGTCAACGGGCAGAAGACCTGGACGACGCTCGGGCAATACGCCGACTGGATCTTCTGCCTGGTCCGCACCGACCCCAATGCGCCGAAGAAGCAGGCGGGTATCTCGTTCCTGCTCATCGACCTGGACACCCCAGGCATCACGATGCGGCCGATCAAACTGGTCGACGGCAGCGTCGAGGTCAACGAGGTGTTCTTCGAAGACGTCCGCGTCCCCGCCGACCATCTCGTCGGCGAGGAGAACCAGGGGTGGACCTACGCCAAGTTCCTCCTCGGCAACGAACGGACCGGTATCGCCCAGGTCGGTCGCACGAAGTTGCGCATCGCCGAGGCCAAGGAACGGGCCAAAGCCAATGGGCTGCTGGAGGACCCGCTGTTCGCCGCACGCCTGGCCGAGGCCGAAAACGACATCCTCGCACTGGAATTGACGCAGATGCGGGTGGCCTCGGGCTCCAAGGGCGGCAAGCCCAACCCGGCCTCGTCGGTGTTGAAGCTGCGCGGCAGCCAGCTGCAGCAGCTGGCCACCGAACTGCTGATGGAGGTCGCCGGACCCGACATCCTGCCGTTCGGCGCAAGCGAGGGCATCGCCTCCCCGGAGTGGGCGCAACACAGCGCGCCGCGTTACCTCAACTACCGCAAGACCTCCATCTACGGGGGCAGCAACGAGGTGCAGCGCACCATCATCTCCTCGACCATCCTCGGACTGTGAGATAGGGCCCGGTTAACCATGGACTTTCAACTCAGCGAAGAGCAGGTCCTGCTCCGCGACACCATCCGCGACATGCTGTCCCGGACTTACGATCCCGAGAGCAGGCTCAAGGCGATCGACACCGACCTGGGCTGGAGCCGCGACGTGTGGAGTCAGCTGGCCGAGGTCGGTGTCCTCGGTCTCGGATTCGACGAAGACGCAGGCGGTCAGATCGAGATCCAGACCGTGCTGACCGAGGTCGGCCGCCGGTTGGCGCCCGAACCCGTGCTGCACGCGGCGTTGGGGCCGGGAGCGCTGATCGCCGAAGTCGGCACCGCCGAACAGCGCGCCCTTCTCGACGAGGTCGCCGCGGGCGAGCGACTGCTGGCCTTCGCGCACGCCGAGCCCGGAATGCGGCGTCCCACCACTTCGGTGTCGACAACTGCTGCGCAGCAGGGTGATTCGTGGACCGTCAGCGGCCGAAAGAACCCTGTCCTGGCCGGCGACTGCGCCGACACCCTCGTGGTCAGCGCAGCGCTGCCCGACGGCGGGACCGGACTCTTCCTGGTGGACGCCGCCGCCGCGCAACGCACGCCGTACCGCACCTTCGACGGTCAGCGCGGCGCCGAGATCGACTTCGATGCGGCACCCGCCGAGCCGCTGGGTGAGGCCGCCGACGCATCGGCGGCCATCGCCCACGGGTTGGTGCGGATCTCGTCGGCCCTGTGCGCGGAGGCGCTCGGCGCCATGGAGGAGGCGCTGCGGCTGACCACCGAGTACCTCACGCAACGCAAGCAGTTCGGCGTCACGCTGAGCAAGTTCCAGACGCTGACGCAGCGTGCCGCGGACATGTACGTATCCCTCGAGCTCGCTCGCAGCATGACGCTGTATGCCGCGATGTCGATCGCCGACGGCAACCTCGATCCGGTCGTCGCGGCGCGGGCGAAGCTGCAGATCGGCCGTTCCGGGCGCCACATCAGCCAGGAGGCGATCCAGCTGCACGGCGGTATCGGTGTGACCGCCGAGTACCCGGTCGGCCACTACGCGGCACGGCTCACCGCCATCGAGCAGACCCTCGGATCGGCGCAGGACCAGTTGCACCTGTTGATGGCGCGGCTCGGCGACTACGAGGTCGTCACCGTCTAGGAGTCTGCCGGTTTCCCCCTGCCCGCCGGCCGATCTTTGCGTAGCCTGCTGCAATGGTCGGCCACACCATCGTGAGCGGCGCCGACGCCCTGGCGGTGCGGATCGCCGAGGAACTGCGTGGCACCGGGACCACCGTCACCGTCATCGACCGGGCCGATGAACTCACCGCGGCCGGCATCTCCACCGCGGCAGCGGTGGTGTGCGTGGGTGACGACGACGCGCTGAACCTCGAAATAGCGCTGCTGGCACGCCAATACAGCCCTACGGTGCGCGTGGTCGCTCGTCTGGCCAACGGTGTCCTGCGCGAAGCGATGGCCGTCGACAACGGTCCGGGCGCGGTGCTCGACGTCGCCGACCTGGCGGCACCGTCGGTGGTCGAAGCCTGCCTGGCGCGCACCACGCACACCATCGCGACCGGTGGCCTGGAGTTCGTCGTTTCGGGCGCCGACGCTCCCCGGACGGGCACACTGCGCGAGATCTACGGTGACCTCGCACCGGTGGCCGTGCTGCACGGCGACCACTCGGCCACGCCGGGCGCGGTCGTCGCCTGCCCGGGCCGCGACGTGATGGTCGACGAGGGTGACTGGGTGGCGATGATCGGCACCGCCGATGAGCTGGCCGCCGAGGGCATCGCCGTCGCGGCGCGGGCGACCGTGACGGCCGGCTCGCATCGCGGTCCGGTGACCCGACTGGTCAACGCGGCGAGGGCGTTCCGGGAAGACGTCAATCCCAACTTCTACCGGGCGCTGAGCGTGTCGTTGAGCCTGCTCGCGTTCTCGACGGTCCTGCTCTGGTTCACCTACGACAAGCCGGGCATGAGCCTGATCGACGCGCTGTACTTCTCCACCGAGACGATCGCGACCGTGGGTTACGGCGATTTCAGTTTCAGCGACCAACCGACGTGGCTGCGGCTGTTCAGCATCGTGCTGATGTTCGCCGGCATCACCACCACGGCGGTGCTGATGGCCTTCATCGCCGACCTGCTGCTGTCCCGCCGCCTCGCGTATTCGGCCGGGCGCCGGAAGGTGCGCGAACTGCGGGACCACATGATCGTCGTCGGCCTCGGCTCGTTCGGGATCCGCGTCGCCGCCGACCTCAAAGCCGCCGGCCACGATGTGGCCGTCGTCGAACTGAACATCGACAACCGCTACCTGTCGGCGGCCGCAGACTTGGACATCCCCGTGATCTTCGGTGACGCGACGCTGCCCTCGACACTGGAGGCCGCACGCATCGACGACGCGGTGGCCGTCGCGGTGCTGACCGACAACGACATGGTCAACATCGAGACCGGCATCGTGTCGCGCGAACGGCTCAAGGCGCGGTGGACGAACTCGAGCAGGCACCCCCGGGTGCCCGTGGTTCTTCGGGTGTTCGATCGCGTGCTGGGCGCGGCGGTGGCGCAGCGGTTCGGCTTCGAGAACGTCCGCTCCACAGTCGAACTGGCAGCGCCCTGGTACATCGGCGCCGCGCTGGGTCTGACCGTGTTCGGCACCTTCTCGGTGGGGCAGGCGTCGTTCATGGTGGGCGGCGTGCAGGTGGAACCCGGCAGTGAGCTCGACGGGATCCGGATGGCGGAGCTCTCGACCCAAGCGCGGGTGATCGCCATCGTGGGACGCACCGGCGTCCGGGAGCTGCACCCCCGTCGCGGTTCCCAGCTCAACGCCGGCGACACCGCCTACCTGGTGGGCCCCTACCGCGAGCTGCTGGACACGCTGCGCAAGGGGCGAAGCGCTTCGTTCCGCTCCCCAGCGCAGTGACGCGCGGACCTCAGACCAGGTCGGCCGCAACCTCCGCGACGCGGCGTACCTGATCGAGGTCAGAACTCGTGGGGATCAAGTGGATCTCGTCGGTGCCGATTTCGGCGAACCGCCGCAGCACCGTCCGCAGTTCATCCTGCGTCCCGGCCCAGCCCGTGGTGGGCGCCATCGCGTCGACGATCTTCGCGGGAATCCAGTTCATGTAGCGCAGCAGATGCCGGTGCACCTGCTCGCGGGGTGCGTCACCGTCACCGATCGCGAACCAGAACGACGTCGCCAGGTGCGGAGCCGCCTTGCCCGCCTCACGCCAGGCGTCCCGCGCCACGTCGAACAGTTCATTCTGCTTCGCGACATCGAGATCCATTGTGGTCCCGGCCAATCCGTCGGCCCACGATGCCGCGCTACGCACCGTTCTGGGGCCCATCGTGCCGACCAGCAGTTCCGGGCCGGGCGATTGCACCGGCGGCGGCCCGACCGGCAGCGTCGAATCGGTGACCTTCTCCCCCGCCCAGACCCGCTTCATCACCGCGACCCGCTCCGCCATCTGCCGCATGGTCTGCGTGGCGGGATCGGCGCCGACGGCGCGGTAGTCCTCGTGGCGTCCGCCGACGCCGATGCCGACAGTCAGCCGTCCGCCGCTGAGCATGTCACCCGTGGCGAGCGCCTTGGCCAGCATCACCGGATCGTGCAGCTGCGGAATGATCACCGTGGTGACCAGCCGGACCCGGTCCGTCCACGCGGCCAGCGCGCCGAGCAGCGTGAGCGTCTCGGGGTTGTCGAAGGCGATCCGCTCCCCCCAGCACAGCGACGAGAACGGACCGCGGTCGACCAGTTGCGCCCATGCTCGCAATGTCGCGGTGTCGAGATTGGGCTCCATCACCGGCATCGTCATCCCGAGTCGCACGTCCGCGATTCTGGCATGCCGGCCGAAGGGGCCCCACGCTAGGTCAATTCGTCTGCGCGTGCAGGTTCTTCGCCGTCGGCGAGGTGGCGACGGCGCCCGAGTCGGGATAGGTGCCCAGCACCCGGTCGGCGGTGCCGGTGCTGGTCACCGTGAACCAGTAGTGCTCGTTTTTGAAGTGGTGCTGTCGGTGATTGCGCCACACCGCGCGGTAGGCCGCGGTCTTGGGCTTGTAGTCACTGTGGATCAGATAGTGACACCACTCGTAGCACAGGCCCAACACCGCGGCGAACCCCAGGAACGTCAGGCCCAGCGCACTCCGCGGGAAGGCCAGCAAGGCAATGGCGACCGCCCCGGGCAGCACCCACAGCAGGGCCTGCCACGGGATGAAGATGAGCGGGATGTCGCGCGGATCGACATGGTGCTCGCGGTGTTTGCGCGCCAGCAGGAGGTCGACCCGCAGCCGGCCGAGCTGCCGTGGCCGCCAGTGCAGGATGCACACGTGCACCAGCCATTCGAAGAACGGGAACACGGCGAGCATGACGGCAGGCACCACGGCGTCGGTGATCTGCCAGTCGCCCACCATGATTCGCGCACCGAGGGCGACCAGCAGCGTCACGCCCAGCATCCAGGGCGAAGGGTGGCGGCCGAACTCCCGCCGCGCGTCGGTCAGGGAGAAGCTTTTCCGGACCGCCCTCGTCGACGTGGTCGTCATCGATTCTCCTTCAGGTTGTCCAATACCGTCAGCAATGCCGTGGTTGCGGGCTCGAGCAGGCCGTGGGCGTTGTCGCGGGCGCCGGCGGCATCTCCGGCCACCACGGCGTCGGCGACGGCGCGGTAGGCGCTCGCCCGTCCCACCTCGCCGGCCATGATCGTGGCGAGCGCGGGGAGCGCGGGTTCGTAGGTGGCCCGCAGCGTGTTGAACATGAGCCGAAACGCAATCGAGTCGGCACCGTCGACGATGAGGTCCCAGAAGTCCAGCGCAAACCGCTGCGCAGCAATGGGATCGGACTCGGTTTCCAGCGCGGCCACGGCAGCGTTCAGTTCCGCCGACAGCGAGCGGCCGCCGCGCAGCGCCGCCAGCTCGGCCACCTTGGGTCCGTTGTGGAGCCTCGTCTCGAGGATGCTGCGGACCACGGCGAGGTCCAACTCGCCCTCACGCATCAGCAGCCGCGGGAGCAGATCGAGACCCGCCGTGTGCCGGAAATCGCGCACGGTGGTGGCATCACCCTGGCGGACGTCGATCAGCCCGGCGGCCGCCAGCCGCTTCAGCGCCTCGCGGACCGCGGGCCGCGACACTCCGAGAACCTCGGCCAGCCGCCGCTCGCTCGGCAGCGCCTCGCCCGGCCGCATCTCCCCGCTGAGGACATCGGTGATGATCTGATCGAAAACGTCTTCGGGAACCGAACGACGGTCTACCGGCCGCAGTGCCATGACCCCAGCATCACGGCCAATTGGCCAGAGGTCAAGTGGTCAGACCAGTGTCCTGGTCAGGGCGCCGGGTCTTTCGACGCCCGGATGGGTTCCGCGGCGGGCGGGGTGAACAGCGCGCCCCGCACGCCGCCACGGAAGGTGCGCACCGCCACCAGCACCCACGTACACAGCAGCCCGACGTAGCCGATCGCCGCAGCGACCCGGAACGCCGGCAGGTCGGTGTGGGCGGCCAGCTGCGTCGTCCCGGTGACGAACGTGCCCACCGGGAAGGTCAGGCTCCACCACGTCAGGGCGAACGGCATGCCGCGCCGCAGGGTGCGTAGGGTCAGCGCGGTCGCCAATGCAATCCACAGCACGGCGAATCCCCACACGGGCACGCCGTAGAGGACGGCGAAGACCCGCATGCCGTCGGCCAGGGTCCGGTCGACAGCCAGCGCCGCGTCGGTACCGAGAAGCCCTGCGACGGTGATGGATTGACCGAGCGGGCCGAGCACGATCCACAACGTGGGCACCCGGGCGGTGCCCGAGGTGCCGAAGTGCGCCAGCCGGCTCCAGACCATCGTGATGATGATCAGCGACGCAACCAGCGACAGCCCGAACATCGCCAAGCAGCCGTAGAGCATGGTCTGACGGCCGGTGCCGCCGGGCATGTGGGGGATCAGCAGCGCTCCGGTCGCGGCCGACACCATCGGCGGCACGACCGGCATCAGCCAGCCGCCGAAGGCGGCGTCGGGCTCGACCCGGTACTGGGTGAACATCAGAAACGGGATGCTCATCGCGGTGAACAGCCCGCCGAGGGTGCCCGCCACCCACAGCACCCAGGCCAGGTCCACCGCCACGCGTGCGCCGAGGAGTTCATGGCCGACCAGCAGCGCGCCGGAGGCCACGGTCAGCAGCGCCATCGGCGCCGCGCCGTAGAAGTGGGCCATCTGCGGGTTGCGGCCGTGGCTGCGTGCCACCACCGGGTTGCGCACCCAGTGCGCTCCTGTCGCCAGCGCCAAAACCACCAACCACACCGCCGAGACGACCCACACCGCCAAGGCGAACGCGCGCAGGCCGGGGACGTGCACCGGCAGCGACGCGCCGGCTGTGGCGACGATCCCGGTGCCCATCACCGAGGCGAACCAGTTCGGCCCGAGATAGCTCATGATCGAGGGGCGGTCGGCGGTCATGGCAGCCAGTATGGCGAGAGCGAGCGTGCGCAGAATGCCGCCCGGCATGGGGCAGGCTCAATCGGTCGCTGCGACACCTGATTGGTTGAGGGGTGTTGAGCGATGGGTTGTCGGGGTCCTGGTCGGGCGCGGTTGCCGGAGTCAGTGCGCGAGCGGTTCTGGGCGGCGGTGGCAGCAGGTCTGTCGCCGACGGCGGCGGCCACGGTGGCCGGCGTGCACGGCGCGACAGGGCGTCATTGGGCCCAACAGGCTGGTTATCGAGGTGAGTCGAAGCATTTCGGAATCCGGTACACAGCACAGCAGCGGGCGGTGTTCTGGACCGCGGTGAGATCGGCGGTGCCGCCGGCACAGGCCGCGGTGGTCGCTGGCGTGTCGGAGGCCGCGGCCCGACGCTGGCTGCAACAGGCTGACCACGTGCCCAGAACCCCGTTTCCCGCTGAGGCTGATCTCGTTGCAGAAAGTGAGCTGACCTCTCGGGTTCGTGCACCGTTGCGCTTCGTGGAGCGGTGTCGGCTTGAGCAGCTGCTCGAACACGGCTACCCACCAGCACAGGCGGCAGCCTTGATGGGCCGTCATAAGGACACCATCAACCGGGAGATCGCCCGGGGACAGACCCGCTCGGTGTATCGAGCCAGCATGGGCCAAGACGTGGCCGATGCCGCCCGTAAGCGCCCCAAAGTGCGCAAGCTTGAGGCCAACCCTGGGCTGCGGGCCGAGGTTCTGCAACGCTTGGAGACACGCAACAGTCCCGAACAGATCGCGGGCCGGCTGCGTCAAGACTTCCCTGACGATCCGGAGATGTGGGTGTCACACGAGACGATCTACCAAGCCGTCTACGTTCAACCCCGCGGCGAGTTGGCCAAAGAGTTGAAGTCGGCACTACGCACCGGCCGGATCAAGAGAAAACCGCAGGGCCGCAATGAAATAGCCGATCGTAACCGGTTCAAGGCGGGCATGGTCGGCATCTCCGAGCGGCCCGCCGAAGCCGACGATCGCGCTATCCCCGGCCACTGGGAGGGGGACCTGATCATGGGCGCGGGCAACACCAGCGCGATCGGCACCCTGGTCGAGCGCACCACGGGGTTCGTGATGCTGCTACACCTGCCCGGTGATCACACCGCCACCACCGTCGCCGCAGCGATGACCGCCAAAGTCCCCGAGATACCCGGAATCCTGCGCCGTTCACTGACCTGGGACCAGGGCACCGAGATGGCGATGCACACCAACATCACCGAAGCCACCGGGCTACCGATCTACTTCTGCGACCCCCATAGTCCCTGGCAACGCGGCACCAACGAAAACACCAACGGACTGCTACGCCAGTACTTCCCCAAAGGCACTGACCTTGCGTTCTGGGGACCGGGATTCCTCGACCAAGTCGCCGCCGAACTCAACGCCCGACCCCGCAAACGACACAACTGGCGCACACCCGCCGAAGAACTCGACCGACTACTCTCAGATCCGTCCACGTACGTTGCAGCGACAGCTTGAATCCGCCTGGCGTGTCGGCGTTCAGACGCGCACGCTCGCGCGGACGAGGGGTTGTCGTCACGGCCGCGTCAGCCGTCCGCGAGCTTCGAGATGATCGTGGCGGCCGGTGCTGCCTCAGCCCGCCTGAATCCCGTTCCCGCCCAGATGTTCACGCCGTGCGGATCACCGGCGCGCACCGACGCGGCCCGCAGCGGGCTGGTCAGATAGTGGACCTGCGGATAGGCCAACGGCGCGGCGTCGTCGTGCTCGTCGACGAATCGGTTACGCAGACCCCGCGCGTAGCGACCCGAGAACGCTTTCGTGACAATGGTTTCGGTGAACTGCGGGTCTTGCAGCGCGGACCGGTGCACGGCGCTGCTGCCGGCTTCGTCGGACAGCAGGAACGCGGTGCCCAGCTGCGCGGCGACCGCTCCCTTCTGCCGCACCCGCCGGACGTCGGCGGCTGTCATCAGCCCGCCCGCAGCCACCACCGGCAGGTCGAGACCGCTGGTGATGGAGTCGAGCAGATCGTCGAGTAACTGCTCGGACGGGCGGGCTGTCGCGTCGAACGTGCCCCGGTGTCCGCCCGCCGAAGGGCCCTGCGCGACAAGCAGTTCCACCCCCACGTCGGCGGCCATCCGGGCCTCATCCAGGGTCGTCACGGTGCCGGCGGTGACGATGCCGGCGTCGGAGAGCCGACGCCGCTCGTCGGCGCTGGGGAGCCCGAACGTGAACGACACCAGCTCGGGCCGCACCGCCAGCAGCACGTCGATCTTCGCGTCCCAGCCGTCGTCGTCGACGCGGGGCTCGCCGAGGGCGACGTCGTAACGCTGGGCTTCCCCCGCGAGGGTGTCCGCGTACGCCGCGACGGCGGCGGCGGTCCCGGCGCTGGGTTGCGGGGCGAACAGATTGGCGGCGAGGGGGCCTGAGGTGAGCCGGCGCGCCGCTTCGAGACGCTGGGCGAACACCTCAGCGGTCAGATAGCCCGCCGCGACGAAACCGAGACCGCCCGCGTCGGTCGCGGCCGCCGCGAGCTCAGGGGTCGAGGGACCACCCGCCATCGGAGCGGCGAGGATCGGCGCGGACAGATCACGAAGGTCGAACGGCACACTTTTGTCGTACCACGACGGATCCGGTTCTATCCTGGATTGCGATGGCTATCACGCTCAACCACACCATCGTCGCCGCACGGGACAAGACCGAGTCCGCGCGATTCCTCGCCGAGCTCTTCGACCTGCCCGCCCCCACCCCGTTCGGGCACTTCCTGGTGGTCCAGGTCGGCGACACCAGCCTCGACTACGCCGACGCCGGCGCCGGCGACGAGATCCACCCGCAGCACTACGCGTTCCTGGTGTCCGAGGCTGAGTTCGACACCATCTACGGCCGCATCCGGGAGCGCGAGATGCCGCACTGGGCGGATCCGCGAATGGCTCGTCCTGGCGAGATCAACCACAACGACGGCGGCCGCGGGGTGTACTTCCGGGATCCCGGCGGTCACTACCTGGAGATTCTGACCCGGCCGTACGGCTCTGGCGGGTAGTCACTCGACGGAGTGGCCGCGCGCCGCTTCCTGATCGCGGTAGTCGTCGGCCAGGCTCCGGACGTGCTCGGGTAGCGCGCCGGCGGCGACGTCGGCCAGGCTCGTCTGCTCGAGGACCGAGCGCATGCTGGCGCGCAGCGCCCGCCACACATCGGTCAGCGCGGCTGTCGGCCCCGAGTACGGCAGGTCCCCGAGCCCGATGTCGCGCACACTGGCCAGCGGGCCGTCGATGCAACGCAGCACGTCGGCGATGCTGATGTCGGCGGCGGGCCGGGCCAGCTCATAGCCGCCCTCGCGGCCGCGGTGGCTGCGCACCAGTCGGTCGGTGCGCAAGTCGGAGAGGATGTCGACGAGGAACTGCGCCGGGATGCTCTGCGCGCGGGCCAGGTCGTCGGTCGTGACGAGAGCGCCCCCGTCGACCGTGGCGAGCTGGACCATGGCCCGGACGCCATACTCCGCCTTGGCCGACATACGCATGGAGCAAACCCTAGTCGGGGATGTCGGATGCGCGCGGCACCACCACGGCGAACAGGTCGGCGACCGCGGCCAGGCTCGCGGCCTGCATCGCTTGCGCGGAAACCGATTCGCCGTGCGGGCCCGGCAACGTGCGGGTGGCGGTCGCCGCACCGACGACCGTCGGCGCGTAACCGAGGTTGAACGCGCCGCGCGCGGTGGAGTTCACGCACATGTGCGTCATGAAGCCGGCCAGCAGGAGGTGCGAGGCCCCAAGGCCTTTCAGGCGCGCGTCGAGATCGGTGCCCACGAACGAGTTGGGGTAGTTCTTGACGACGACGGCCTCACCGTCGCGGGGCGCGAGCTGCTCCACGATGGCGCCGCTCTCGCCCGCGATGTCGTAGAGCGACCCCGGCCCGTCGTCGTGCTGGATGTGGACGACGGGGACGCCGGCCGAGCGCGCCCGTTCCAGCAGTCGGCCCACCTCGTCGAGCGCGGCCGCGACACCGTCGAGTTCCATCACCCCGCGGGTGTAGGTGTTCTGGCAGTCGATGAGCACCAGAACCGAATCGGCCAGGCCGACCGGCGTCAGCGGCAGACCGGACAAGGCGCGCAGGGTGTTGAGTTCAGCCACGATCGGAGCCTACCGACGCGCGGTGACCGCCAGCACCGCGTCGGCCAGTTCCGGCCGGCACACGATCAGGTCGGGCAGCTTGGAGTCGCGCTGGTTGTAGACCAGCGGGGATCCGTCGATGCGCGAGGTGTGCAGCCCGGCTGCGCGGGCCACCGCGACAGGCGCCGCGGAATCCCACTCGTACTGGCCGCCCGCATGCACGTAGACATCCGAGAGGCCCTGCACCACCGACGCGACTTTCGCCCCGGCGGAACCCATTTCGACGAGCGTGCCGTTCAGCGCGTCCTTCACCTCGAGCGCGATGGCCGGGGGCCGGGTGCGGGAGACGACGATGCGGGGCGCCACCGGCGGGGCGGGCGGCGCGGGCACCGTCGGGGTGGCCAGCGTGACCCCCTGCGCGGGCAGCGCGACCGCACCGGCGACGAGTCCCCCTGCGCTCCGCGCGGGAGGTACCCCCGCACCCGAATCCCACAGCGCCACGTGCACCGCCCAGTCGGTCCGGCCGACCTCGGAGAACTCCCGGGTCCCGTCGAGCGGGTCGACGATCCACACCCGCTGCGCACTCAGCCGCACCGGGTCGTCGACGCCCTCCTCGGAGAGCACGGCGTCGGCAGGCCGCTCGGCGGTCAGCGCCGCCAGCAGAAAGTCGTGGGATCGCTTGTCCCCCGCCGCCTTCCGCTCCTCAACGGTGGCGTGGGCGAACTCGGCGCGCACGTCGAGGAGCAACGCGCCCGCCTCGGTGGCCAGCCGCGCGGCCAGTTCGTGGTCGGTTTCGGTCACGGCGTGCTCTCCAGGAGTTCGATGACCCGATCGGCCAGTTCGTCGATCGAGCGGTCCGGCGTCAAACGCAAGTCGGGGTCCTTGGGTCGCTGGTAGGGGCTGTCGATCCCGGTGAAATGGGTGATCTCGCCGGCTCGCGCCTTGGCGTAGAGGCCCTTGGGGTCACGCCGCTCGCAGTCTTCGAGCGGTGTGTCCATGAACACTTCGAAGAAGTCCAGCCCCGCCTCGCAGGTCACCCGCCGCGCCAATTCGCGATGCTCCTCGAGCGGGCTGATCGCGGGCACGAGCACCACCTGCCCGGAATCGGCGAGGATGGCCGCGATGTGAGCCAGCCGGCGCTGGTTCTCGGCGCGGTCGGCCATCGAGAACCCGAGGTCCGCGTTCAGCCCGTGCCGCAGGTTGTCGCCATCGAGAACATAAGCCGGAACTCCCTTTTCGAGCAGCTTCTGCTCGACGAGCATCGCCACCGACGACTTGCCGGAACCCGACAGGCCGGTGAACCACACCGTCCGGCCCTTCGACAAGCGGTCCTCGGCGCTGCACAGCGAATCGTGCCGCACGGTGTTCGGGCTCGACGTGCGGGCGGTCACGTAGGGCAGGATCATGCCCGCGGCCACCGTGCCGTTGGTGTTCGGGTCGATCAGGATGAACGACCCGGTGGCGGCGTTGCGGCTGTATTCGTCGAGCAGCAGCGGCACCTGACTGCGCAGCGAGATCCGGCCCAGCTCATTGAGTTTCAGCGCCGTGGCGGTCTTGTCGCGGTGCAGCGTGTTGACGTCGAGCCGGTAATCGAGTGCGGTCACCTTCACCCGGGTGGTCCGGGTGGTGTGCTTGATCAGGTAGTCGCGGCCGGGTTCGAGCGAGGTGCCGTCGGCCATCCAGCACACGGTGGCGTCGAACTCCTGCGTGACGCGCGGCTGGTTGTTGGGCCGGGCGATCATGTCGCCGCGCGAGATGTCGATGTCGTCGGCCAGGCTCACCGACACCGCCATCGGCGGAAACGCCTCTTGGACAGGGCCGCCGGGACCTTCGATCGCCGTGATGCGCGAGGTCTTCCCGGTCGGGAGGACGACGACCTCGTCGCCGGGGCGCATCAGGCCGCTGGCGACCGTGCCCGCATAGCTGCGGTGATCGGCATGCTCGTGGGTCTGCGGCCGGATCACGAACTGCACGGGGAACCGGACGTCGACGAGGTTGCGGTCGCCGGCGATGTACACCTCTTCGAGATGGGTGAGAAGCGACGGCCCCTCGTACCACGGCGTGACCTCGGACTTGCTGACGACGTTGTCGCCCTTGAGCGCCGACAGCGGGATCGCCGTGACGTCGTGAACGTCCAGGCGCGCGGCGAAGTCGTGGAACTGGTCACGGATGGTCTCGAACGTCGCCCGGTCCCATCCGACCAGATCCATCTTGTTGACCGCCAGCACGATGTGGCGGATGCCGAGCAGCGAGGCCAGGAACGCGTGCCGGCGCGACTGCTCGAGCAGGCCGTGGCGGGCGTCGACGAGCACGATCGCCAACTGGGCCGTCGACGTTCCGGTGACCATGTTGCGGGTGTACTGGATGTGACCCGGGGTGTCGGCGATGATGAATTTCCGCTTGGCAGTGGCGAAGTAGCGGTAGGCGACGTCGATGGTGATGCCCTGCTCGCGCTCGGCGCGCAGACCGTCGGTGACCAGGGCCAGGTCGGTGTAGTCGTGTCCGCGTTCCTTGGAGGTGCGCTCGACCGCCGCGAGCTGGTCCTCCATCACGGCCTTGGAGTCGAAGAGCAGCCGGCCGATCAGCGTGGACTTGCCGTCGTCCACCGAGCCCGCGGTCGCGATGCGCAGCAGCGTCGTCGATGCACTCATGCTATTTCCCCCGTCGCTTCGCTCGCCCCGCCATCAGAAATATCCCTCGCGCTTGCGGTCTTCCATTCCGGCTTCGGAGATCCGGTCGTCGGCGCGGGTGGCGCCCCGCTCGGTGAGCCGCGAGATCGCGGTCTCGGCGATGACCTCGTCGACGGTGGCCGCGGTGGACTCCACACACCCCGTGCAGGTGACGTCACCGACGGTGCGGAATCGCACGCTCTTCTGCATCACCGGCTCGTCGTCGCGCGGCCGCAGGTATTCGTGGACCGCCAGCAACATGCCGTCGCGTTCGAACACCTCGCGGGTGTGCGCGTAGTAGATCGACGGAAGCGTGATCTTCTCCGCGCCGATGTAGGACCAGATGTCGAACTCGGTCCAGTTGGAGATCGGGAAGGCCCGGATGTGCTCGCCCTTGCGGTGCCGGCCGTTGTACAGGTTCCACAGCTCGGGGCGCTGATTCTTCGGGTCCCACTGGCCGAACTCGTCACGGAAGCTGAACACGCGCTCCTTCGCCCGGGCCTTCTCCTCGTCGCGGCGCGCGCCCCCGAATGCGGCGTCGAACCTGTTCTCCCGGATGCCCCGCAGCAGCGTGACGGTCTGCAGCGGATTGCGGGACGGACCGTTGTCCACCACGCGGCCGGCGTCGATGTCGTCCTGCACGCTCGCCACGACCAGGCGGATGCCGTGGCGGGCCACCAGTTCGTCCCGGGTGGAGATCACCTCGTCGAAGTTGTGTCCGGTGTCGACGTGCATCACCGGGAACGGAAGCCGTCCGGGCCGGAACGCCTTGATCGCCAGGTGCAGCATGACGATCGAGTCCTTGCCGCCCGAGAACAGCAGCACCGGCCGTTCGAACTCGGCGGCGACCTCCCGGATGATGTGGATCGCCTCGGCTTCCAGGGCGCGCAGGTGGCTCAGCTCGTAGCGCCCCGCGTTGGAGGTGAGCTCGTCGGTCGCGGTCATCATTTCCTCGTAAAGTTGGCTGAATTGACCATATTTATTGCATTAACCGTGGATTATGGCCGCCGCCGCCCGGGCTGTCAACGGCGGCACCCGGCGCCGGTCAGTCGCCGTCGAGGATGTGTTCGACCCGGCGGGCGCAGATGTCGGCCAGGTCGACGCCCTCGAGGGCGAACCTGGCGTTGAGCCTGACCAGGGCAACGGCCAGCAACAGTGGCGCGGTGACGTCGCCGTAGCGGATGTTGCCGACGGCGTGCCCGACGGCGTCTTCGTAGCGGGCGATCGTCTCGTCGCGGGAAGGCGTCCCCGGCGCGGGTGCGTTGCCGGGCAGGGGCGAGCTCACCCAGTCGGTCATGAACAACCACGCCAGGTCGGCGGCCGTGTCGCCCAGGTAGGCGATCTCCCAGTCCAGGGCGGCCACCGGCGTGAGGTCGGCGCCGTAGAGGACGTTCGACATCCGGCTGTCCCCCCAGCACAGGCCGACTCGCTCCGGCGTGTAGTCGTGGGTGTTCAGCCAATTCAGCGCGCGGACGAACGTCGGGTGCAGAGGGTGGTCGTCATACGCCCATTCGAGGGCATAGCGCAGGAACGACGCCAGCGCCGAAGGGGATGCGCCACCGGACGGGGCCAGGAACTCGAGCCGGTAATCCCGCGGATCGAGTCGGTGCACGGCGGCGATCGTGTCCACGCACCCGTTCCACAGCAGCGTCCGCCCCGCGTCGTCGGTCTCGGCGAAGACGCCGGTCTGATGGTAGGGCGGCACGTCGCTGACCCCGATGACGTCGTCGATGCGATCCATCACCAGGTACGGGGTGCCCAGCGCGGCGGGGCCGGGATCCATCCAGCGCACCGTCGGCACGGGTATCGGCGAGGCCGCGAGCCGTTGCATCACCAGGAACTGTCTGCGCAGGTCGTAATCGGGCAGGATCTGGAACTCCGGTGGCCGCCGGAAGACCAGCCCGAGTGAACCACCGCCGTCGAGGCCGGTCAGGTCGAACAGGAACGTCTCGGTGGAGAATCCGCTGGTGCTGCACGCGAAGTTCTCGATGCGAGCCCGTTCCGCCCCTGGAACATGTTGCCGCACAATGCCTTCCAGCAGCGCCGGCAGCGCCTCGACGGCCGGCCGCGCCCGAGCGGGGGTGCTCATCTCACCAGCCCGTGTAGCCGTAGCGGGGATAGGCGCCGACGAACACCATCTCCACCAGACCGTGCCCGATCTTGTCGCCCTCCGACGTCGCCATGCGCACTTCGCACAGTGTCTCCGACAGGAAGCTCACCGGCCGGATGGCGTCGAGATCGGTCGGATCCACGGTGAAGCCGTCGAGGAAATCCCTGCCCCGCCAGTGTCCCGAGGCGTACCCGTTGACCTCCATGTACCCGGCGAGGCCCGGCCAGAAGTCGGTCAGTGGCGTGACCTCGATCGTCGACGACGTGCGGTCGCCGCGGTGGATCGTGAAGGTACCGCCACTGATCACCCGCAGTTCCTGGCGGAACTTGAGGTCGTGCTCGACGTCGATGATCGACGTCGCCGGCCGCCCGGTCGCCATCGGGTGGAGGACCTCCCCTTCGAACTGCCAGCGCTCCCCCGTGCTGGTCTCGCGCTGGGCGAAATGGACGAGCTCGTCGTCGAATTGGAAGATACCCATGTAGTAGAGGGTCCCGTCGGGAATCTCCTGTGGTTGAAGGTGAGCGCCCTCAGCGAGTGAGCCGCCGCCGGGGCCGTTGCGGATTCCCCACGAATGGTCGCGGCCGAACCACCAACGCCGTGTGTCGATCTCGATGCGCTCACCGTCGATCTCGATCCACCCTTCGAGGTCGCCGTTCTGATAGAACCGGCGGGCGTCCTCACTGACCCGGCCGCGACTGCGGTGAAAGGCCGGGGTCTGCTCATAGGTCGGGAACTGTCCGCGCAGCCGCAGATCGAGGCTGACGCCCTGATCGTTGGGTTCCAGCACGGCGCGCACGGTGCGCAGCGGCTCCTCGACCTGGTACGTGTAGGGCCCGACGGTGTAGCTGCCCAACGGCCCGGTCTCGGGATGCAGTTCGGTCGACATGCGCACCACGCGCGCTTCCTGCCCGGTCGCAGTGCGCCGGGTGATCATCGCGTAGGCATCGGTGACGTTGCGGTTGGGGTAACGAGCCAGCCCGGTCATCACGTTGACGTCGCCGGAGCGATCGAATCCGTACATCACGATGCGCTCGGTCCACCGCAGGTCGCTCTGCGCGATGTGGTCGAACGTCGTCGGCAGTTGATGGCAGAGCAGCTCGTCATGGGGCGTCAGCATTCGATCCTCCGGGGCGGGTATTTACGTTATGGGCCGTAACGTAACAGAAGGACCGGCACCGCAGTAGGTTCTGTTCATGACTGCCTCCGTCGGCAGGCCGCGCAACCCGGCCAAGGACGTCGCCGTGCTGCAGGCGACCCGCGAGCTCCTGGTCGAGGCCGGCTACCAGGGGACCTCGGTCATGGCGATCGCGCGGCGGGCCGGGGTCGGCGCGCCGACGATCTACCGACGCTGGCCCACCAAAGAGTCGCTCGTCGAGGACGCCGCGTTCGGCCATCCCCAGCCGGCACCTCTGCCACGCCCCACTGGAGAGCTGCTGGCCGATCTGCGCAGCTGGGTCGCGGTGTTCCTGGACTGGCTGGCCGACCCCGCGATCCGTGCGGCACTGCCCGGGCTGCTGACGGCCTATCACCGCGACGAGCAGATCTACGAGCGGCTGGTGCTGCGCGCGGAAGCCGACGTGCGGTCGCTGATGGGTGAGCTGCTCGGCTCCGCGCTGCCGGACCTGCCGCGCACCGAGATCGCCGCACGCACCGACGTCGTCTTCGATTTCCTGGTGGCCGCGACGGTCGTGCGCGCCATGACGCGCGGGCTCCTCGACCGCGACGGCTTCTGCGAACGGACCGCGCGGGCGCTGCGCGCCCTGGCGCTCGCCACCGAGTGACCTCACTGGTGGACCATTGGTGGTGGACAGGCGTATGTCTTGTCATGCACCCCGGGCTCGTCGGGTCACTGCCGGAGTGACCGAGTCACCTCGTATGGGATGACCTCGCTGAGAGTTGCGGGGCCTGGCGGCCCGGGACGTGCAGATCGGCCATAGGGCTATGCGCCACGGCGGTTGTGCGACCGCCCGGAGCGCCTCAGTGAGCGACCGACCGTCACGTCCCGGACCGGAGTGCTTAATCCGTGGGCAGACGGAAGGAGCACTACTGATGGAGGTTACGCCCACTTACGCCGGGATCGACTGGTCCTGGCAGCACCACGCGTTATGCATCGTCGATGCTGCCGGGCGACGGGTTGAGGAAATCACCGTCGCGCACAGCAAGCCCGGCTTGGCCAAGGTGACGACATTGCTACACCGCCACGGCGTGGAGCGTGTCGGGATCGAGCGTGGCGATGGGCCGGTCGTCGAGCACCTGATCCGCGACGGGTTGGAAGTCGTGGTGATCTCGGCGCGGCAAGTGAAATCGCTACGCGCGCGGTATGGGTCGGCAGGCAACAAGGATGACCGGTTCGACGCCTTCGTGCTGGCCGATGCTTTGCGCACCGATCCCTACCGGTGGGCGGTCGTGCGTCCGGACAGCGACGCGACGGTGGCGCTTCGGGGCTTGGTCCGTGCACGCCAGGACCTCGTCGGACATCGAATTGCGGTGCATAACCAGCTGCTGGCGACACTGCAGCACCATTTCCCTGGCGCCATCGGCTTGTTTCACCAGCTCGACATACCGATCAGCCTGGCCTTTCTACGGCGGTTCCCCTGTGAAGCCAAAGCCGCCTGGTTGTCGCCGACCCGGCTGGCGCACTGGCTTCATGCCAACGGTTATTGCGGTCGCGCCACTGCCGAGGAACTCTTCACTCATCTGCACCAGGCCGCTACCGGCCATCTCAGCGGTGCCACTTCTGAGGCCGGCGAGCTGATCGTCCTGAGCTTGGTCGACCTACTCACCAGCATTCGCCAACGACAATCCGAACTGGAAACCCGGATCAAAGAAGCCCTACTGGCTCACCCCGACGGCCCGATTATGCAGTCCCTGCCACGATCTGGAGTCGTGCGCGCAGCCACCCTCCTCGCCGAGATCGGTGACTGCCGAGCCCGCTTCCCTGACGCCCAATCCCTGGCTGCCGCAGCCGGAGTCGCCCCATCAACCCGCCAATCAGGCAAGCACTGCAACGTCACCTACCGCCGAGGCTGCAACAAACAACTACGCGCTGCGCTCATCGACTGGGCCCAAGACACCCCCCGCGCCAACACCTGGGCCCACGACACCTACTACCGAGCCCGACAACGCGGCTGCCGCCATCCACACGCCGCACGCATCCCGGCCCAAGCCTGGACCAGGATCCTATGGCGCTGCTGGCACGACCACACCGCCTACAACCCCGAACTCCACGGCAGGCTCAACACCCTCGAAGCGGAGGCCGCTTGACATAGGGCTCTCAGCGCTGCAGGTCGTAGACCGCGGTGCCGCCGACGTCGGTCGGGGTGAAGTTCTTCTCGACCCACGCGGTGATCGCGCTCGCCGATCCGGAATCTCGCCGCGGTCCCATGTGGTCACCGGCGATGAAGTAGCGGACCTGGCCCTGGGCCACGTAGGCCTGGAACTGTTCCAGTGTCGGCGCGTCGTCACCTCCGGTGAAGCCACCGATCGCCATGACCGACGCACCCGTCTCCAGTTCCAGATTGCTCGTGGTCATCGAGCCGATACTGGCTGCGGCCCAGCGATTGTCGGCGGTCTTGACGAGTTCCTGCAGTGCGGCGTTGCCGGCCACGGACCCACCCGGCCTACCGGGGCCGCCGGGGCCGCCGGGGCCGCCGAAGCCCCCGAAGCCGTTGTGGGCGGAGACCGGACCCGACATCACTCCCGGCCCGCTCGGCGCGTGCGCCGCCGTCTCGACGGCGTACCCCAGGGACGCCGCGCCGGCCAGCAGGATCGCCGCCGCGGCCACCACCACGGTGAGCCGGCCGAGCCGCTGTGCGCCGGCCCCGATGACCGCCGCCACCAGGATCGAGCCGATCAGCACGACCCAGCGCAGCCACGGGTGCCAGTCGGGCGCCCGGTCGAGCAGGATGAAACTCCACACGCCGGTCGCCGCGGACATGGCGGCGAGGACCGCGCGGGGCGCCCGGTACTGCCGGCCGCGCCACAACTGGACCACGCAGATGCCGACCAGCGCCGCGATCGCCGGGGCGAGCGCCACCGTGTAATAGGGGTGGATGGTGCCGTCCATGAAGCTGAAGACGGCGCCGGTGACCAGCAGCCAGCCGCCCCACAGCAGCAGGCTCGCGCGGACGGCGGCCGTGCGCGCCGTGCGGCGGGTGAACCACAGCCCGGCCACCAGACCGATCAGCGCGGCGGGCAACAGCCACGACGCCTCGGCGCCGAACGACGCGCCGAACAGTCGGCCGATGCCCGGGTCGCCACCGAAGAACAGGTTGGCTCCTCCGCCCGGGCGGCCGCCGGGCATGCCCTCACCGCCGGTGACACGCTGAATCCCGTTGTAGCCCAGCGCCAGTTGCAGCAGGCTGTTGTCCGTCGAACCACCGATGTAGGGACGCGAGTCGGCGGGCCAGAGGCTGACCAGAGCCAGGAAGGACCCCGCCACGGCGACCATCGCCGCGGCGCCGGCGAGCAGTCTGGCCACGCGCGGCCAGAACGCCACCGGGGCGGCGACGAGGAACGCCAGTGCCAGACCGGGCACGACGAGAAATGCCTGCAGCATCTTGGTCAGGAAGGCGAAGCCCAGCACCACGCCCACCGCGACCATCCACCGGGTGCGTCCGGTCTCGATGGCCCGCACCATCAGGTAGGCGGCCGCCACGAGCAGCAGGACCAGCAGCGCGTCGGGGTTGTTGTAGCGGAACATCGACGCCGCGACCGGTGTGACGGCCAGCGCCGCGCCGGCGATCAGCCCGGCACCGGGACCGCAGACGCGGCGCACCGTCGCAGACAGCACGGCGACCGACGCCACTCCCATCAGCGCCTGCGGCAGGAGCATCGTGAACGGGGTGAAGCCGAAGATCCTGCCGGACAAACCCATCACCCACATCGCGGCGGGCGGCTTGTCCACCGTGATCGCGTTGCCCCGATCCAGCGACCCGAACAGCCAGGCCGTCCAATTCTGCGTGCCGGCCTGCGCCGCGGCCGCGTAGTAGCTGTTGGCCCAGCCCGAGGTGCCCAGGCCCCACAGGTAGAGCACCGCGGTCGCCGTCAACAGCGCCAGCAGCGCCGGACGGGCCCAGCGCGGCTGGACACCATCGCCGAAAACCATGCGGTGCAACATATTTGACGATCGCCCGGACTGGTTCTCCGCGGTGTCGCGCACCGGCGCGTCTGCGGTGAGGGTCATCGTGGGTTTCCTTTGGTTCTGGTGCGGCGGGGGTGGAAGACCCAGCCCCGCAGCAGGACGAAGCGAACGGCGGTGGCGAGCAGGTTGGCCGCGATGAGGACGCCGAGTTCCACGAGGTGGTGCGGCGTCGCGGCCGTGGCGTGCAGCAGCCCCAGCGCTGCGCTGGTGATGGACAGGGCGATGCCGAAGACGATCAGGCCCTCCAGGTGGTGACGGGCCAGGCCCGACCGCCCCCCGACGCCGAAGGTGAAGCGCCGGTTGGCCGCGGTGTTGGCGATCGCGGTCAGCAGCAGGGCGATCAGGTTGGCCAGCTGAGCTCCGGCCCAGCTGTGCATGAGCGTGAACAACAGCACATACGCGGCGGTCGACGTCACACCGATGGCGCCGAATCGGACCACCTGCCGCAGAAGCGAATTGGGTGCGGCCGCCGCGCGGGAAGACCCCAGTTGGGCGGCGATGGTGTTGACGGGGATCGCACCGGTGGCGAGTCCGCGCACCAGCCGGCCGATGCCCCTGAGATCGGCCGCGGCGGTGGCGAGGATGTCGACCCGGCTGTCCGGATCGTCCACCCAGTCCACGGGGACCTCGTGGATGCGCAGACCGCTGCGCTCGGCGAGCACCAGCAGCTCGGTGTCGAAGAACCAGCCATTGTCCTCGACGTGAGGGAGCAGGCGGGCGGCGACGTCGGCGCGGATGGCCTTGAATCCGCACTGGGCGTCGGAGAATCTCGCCGACAACGTCGACTTCAGGATCAGGTTGTAGCAGCGGGAGATGATCTCGCGCTTGGGCCCGCGCTGGACTCGCGCGCCCCGGCCGAGCCGCGTGCCGATCGCGAGGTCGGAATGCCCGGAGATCAGTGGGGCGACCAGCGGCGCGAACGCGGCGAGGTCGGTGGACATATCGACGTCCATGTAGACCAGCACCGTCGCGTCGGAGTGCGACCACACGTAGTGCAGCGCCCGCCCGCGGCCCTTCTGCTCGAGCCGCACCACCCGCACGTCGTCCAGTTCATCGGCCAGCTGCGCGGCGATGCGGGGCGTGTCGTCGACGCTGGCGTTGTCGGCGATGGTGATGCGGGCACGGAACGGGACGTTCTCCCGCAGGTAGTGGTGCAGCCGGTACACCGACGCCGCCAGCGCCGCCTCCTCGTTGTAGACCGGGACCACGACGTCGAGCACCGGGGCGCCGGCGGCGCGCGCCACCAGTGCGGCGTTCGGCCGCCGTTCGAAAGGGCGCTCGGCACAGGCGAACTCGGGCTCCAGCGCAGTGTCTGTCATGGCATCCATGCTCGGTTCCGGATGTGTGCTCATCGTTGGCCGGAGCTATGCGCTGGCTGTGAGGTTCGGGGCTGCTGAGTCAGGTCGTAGACCGCCGTGCCGTCGATCGTCACCGGGGTGTAGCGCGCCTCGACCCACTCGGCGATCTCCGACGAGTCGCGGGCGCTGTTGCCGCCCGGGTGGCCCATCGTCATCATCCGGCCCTTGATGAAGTAGTGGATCCGCGCCTCGTCGACGTAGCGGGTGAACTGGGCGAGCGTGGGCGACGGATCGGTGCCGTTGAAACCGCCGACGGCCATCACCGGCGCACCGGAGGCCAGCTGGAATCCGGCGGCGTTGTTCGACCCGACCACCGCTGCTGCCCAGGTGTATTCGCCGGCGTCGGTGGCGATGAGACGGGCCAGGTCGGCGCGTGGGGTCGGCGAGTCGAGCAGACCTCCGCCCGGGCCGCCCATCACCGCAGCGCGGGGTCCGGGCGCCGGACCGACCGACGGGATGGACCCGCTGTGCGGGGTCGATGCGGTCGCCAGGGAGACGGCGGCGGGTGCCGCCAGACACGACACCGCCGCGACAGCGGCCACGACGCGGGTCGCGACGACGCCCAGCCGCCCCGCGACGAGCAGCAGCACCGCGGCCGCCACTCCCCCGACCGCGACCACGGCTCGCAGCCACGGCATCCAGTCGCCGTGGCGCGACAGCAGCACCGCGCCCAGCACGGAGGTGACCAGGACGGCGCCCGACAGCGTGGTGGCCGCGCGCGGGTCCGCGCGCCGGCGCCACAGAAGCGTTGCGCCGAGGCCGATTCCGGCGCCGATCGCCGGCGCGAGCACCACCGTGTAGTACGGGTGCACGATCCCGTTCATGTAGCTGAACACCACGGCCGTGACGGCCAGCCAGCCGCCCCAGATCACCAGCGCGGCGCGGCTGGCGTCGGTTCGCGGTGCCCGCCTGGTGATCACGAACCCCGCGGCGAGGCAGATCACCGCGGCGGGCAGCAGCCACCCGATGTCCGAGCCCATGGAGAAACCGAGCAGCCGGCCCCAGCCGACGTCGTGGTTCATGTTGCCCAGGCCGCCGGGCTCGTCGCCGGTGAGCCTGCCGAAACCGTTGTAGCCCAGGGCCAGTTCGAGAATGCTGTTGTGCTGGGAACCGCCGATGTAGGGCCGCGCCGAGGCCGGCCACAACTCGGCCAGCAGCACATACCAGCCGCCGGACACCACGACCGCCACCGCAGCCACCGCTGTGTCGAGGACCCGGCGCCCCAGCGGCGGCCGCCCGGCGAGCAGGTAGGCCGCGGACAATGCCGGTAGTACCAGCAGCGCCTGAAGCATCTTGGCCAGGAAGCCGAAACCCACCGCGACGCCGGCGGCCAGCAACCACCAGCGGCCGGCGTCCCTCTCGCAGGCCCGCTGCGTGCAGTACGCGGCGGCGACGAGGAGCAGCACCAGAAGGGCGTCGGGGTTGTTGAAACGGAACATCAGCGCCGCGACCGGCGTGAGGGCCAGCACCGCGCCGGCGATGAGCCCGGCACCCGGTCCCCCGACGCGGCGCACCGCGGCGTACAGCAATGCCACAGCGGCCACGCCCATCAGCGCCTGCGGCACCAGCATGCTCCACGGATTGAACCCGAACACCCGCGCGGACAGGGTCATCACCCACAGCGCCGCCGGGGTCTTGTCCACCGTGATCGAGTTGGCCGCGTCGGTGGAGCCGAACAGCATCGCCGTCGCATCGCTCGCACCGGCCTGCACTGCCGCCGCGTAGAACGCATTCGCCCACCGGCTGGCGCCGAGGTTCCACAGATAGAGCACTGCGGTGACAGCCAGCAAACCGGCCAGCGCGACCCTCGGCGAGCAGACACGAAATCGGGCTCTGTCGGGATTTTCTGCGCTACTTCGCGTCTGCTCGGCAGAAAAAACCAGGGTCACCGGTCGATCATCGGGGACCCCGCTAGGTGCCTGATTGGCCTCACCTGTGGCTTGGCTGTGTATCGCCGGGCAACGTCACGACGAATTCCGTGTCGCCCGGCACACTGTGCAACGCGATCCTGCCGCCGTGTGCCCGCACGACCGCGTTGACGATCGCCAGGCCGAGCCCGGTGCTGCCGCCGCGCCGGGACCGCGACGAGTCCCCGCGGGCGAACCGTTCGAACACCTCGGGTTGCAGCCAGGCCGGGATGCCGGGCCCGTCATCGTGGACGGTGAGCACGGCGGCGCCGCCGTCGCCGACGGACAGCGACGTCGTGACGGAGGTGCCCGGCGGCGTGTGGGTTCGGGCGTTGGCGAGCAGGTTGGCCAGCACCTGGTGCAGCCGCGCCTCGTCGCCGGGGACCGTCACGGGCTCGTCGGGAAGGTCCAGTTCCCAGGTGTGGCCGGGGCCTGCGATGTGCGCGTCGCTGACGGCGTCGACGACCAGGCGCGTCAGGTCGACCTGCTCGCGCTCCAGTGGCCGGCCGGTGTCGAGCCGGGCCAGCAGCAGCATGTCCTCGACGAGGTGTGTCATCCGTTCGGTCTCGGACTCGACGCGGTTCATCGCGTGGGCGACGTCGTCGGGCAGCGCGGCCTGTTTGCGCTGAGCCAGCTCGGTGTATCCGCGGATGGCCGCCAACGGGGTGCGCAACTCGTGGCTGGCGTCGGCGACGAACTGCCGGATCCTGGTCTCACTGGCATGGCGGGCGGCCAGCGCGCCGGCGATGCGGTCGAGCATGCGGTTCAGCGCGGCGCCCAGCTGCCCGACC